>QBLV01000089.1:0-7777 GCA_003241815.1 Hyphomicrobiales bacterium
GCGCCAGATCGAGAGCTACCGCCCTGCCGCGCCCGAGCCGGAGCCGGAGATTCCGATGGAGCCGGCCGAGCGCGAGGCGATCATGGCCGAAATCCTGCGCGAGTTGATGGCCGACCCCGAGGCGCGGTCGCGCCAGGTTGCGGTTCTCTACCAGGATTTCACCGTGCGCTGCCGGATGCGCCGGCTCGGCCGCACTCAATTGAGCCTGGACGAGTTCCGCCGCCGTCTCGCCGTGGCCAAGGCCGGCGCCAGCGACGAGATCGTCGGCTCGCAGGTCTGGCAGGCGGCGGTCGAGGCCTCGCTTGCCCTGCCCGACGATCTGCACGGGTTGTTCCTGTTCATCGCGCGCGCCGCGCTGGAAGGCGCGCCCTGCCCCAGCGATGCGGAACTCGCGCGCGTCTATGGCAGCCATTCGCCCAGCCGGGCTAGGCGATTGATCGCCTATATCGAGGAGCGCGGGCTGCTGGTCTGCCATGTCGATTTTCGCGGCCAGCGCACCCTCGCTTTGCCGACCTTGGGCATCGAGACCGCACCGGGCCAGGGCTCGGTGCGCACCACCGGAATGCCGCGCGGGGCGCGGGGGTGAGGCCTAGCCCATCATGCTCGGGCTTGACCCGAGCATTTCCTGGGAGAGATTCACGGGTCTGCGCTGCGCTCCGCCCGAGAATGACGGCTCGTTGCCTCGCGGTGCGGCACAAACTTGACCTCCCCGCCCTCCACCGTGCATGACCGAAACCCAAAATCTTTGGGCGGTCCGATGCGCATCCTGCTGATCGACAATTACGACAGCTTCACCTGGAACCTGGTCCACCTGATCGGCGGGCTGGGGGCGCAGGTCGATGTGCGCCGCAACGATGCGCTGAGCGTCGCAGAGGCGCTCGGCGACGATCATGACGCGATCGTTTTGTCGCCCGGCCCCTGCACCCCCAACGAGGCCGGTATCTGCCTCGATCTCGTGCGCCAAGGTGCCGACAGGAAGCCGATCTTCGGCGTCTGCCTCGGGCTTCAGGCCATCGGCCAAGCCTTCGGCGGCGACGTCGTGCGCGCTCCCCTGCCGATGCATGGCAAGGTCTCGGAGATCGAGCACAAGGCGCGCGGCCTGTTTCGCGGCATCAACGGACCGCTGCAGGCGACGCGCTATCATTCGCTAGTCGTCGCGCGCGAGACCTGCCCGGCCGATCTCGATATCGAGGCCACCAGCGGAGACGGATTGATCATGGCGCTGTCGCATCGAACCCTGCCGGTGCATGGCGTGCAGTTTCACCCCGAAAGCATCGCCTCCGAGCACGGCGCGACGATCCTGCGGAATTTCCTCGATCTCGCGCAGCGATGGCAGAACCAACACCCGACCGCCGCACTGGCCGGCGCCGCCTGACCCCGATAGCCCTTTTTTTTTCAAGTCGCTGCTGCAAGAGTTCCCATGGACGATTTCAAGCCCTTCATCGCCAAGGTCGCGACCGGCGCCTCGCTGTCGCGCGATGAGGCCCGCGATGCCTTCGACACCATCCTGTCAGGGGGTGTCACCAACGCGCAGGCGGCCGCCTTCCTGATGGCGCTGCGCGTGCGCGGCGAGACGACCGAGGAGATCAGCGGCGCCGTCGGCGCGATGCGCGGCAAGATGCTGACGGTGAAGGCGCCCATTGATGCCATCGACATCGTCGGCACCGGCGGCGATGCGTCGGGCTCCTACAATGTCTCGACGCTGGCTGCGATCATCACCGCCGCCTGCGGCGTGCCGGTCGCCAAGCATGGCAACCGCGCCGCCTCGTCCAAGACCGGCACGGCCGACGTGCTGATGGCGCTAGGCGTCAAGGTCGGTCTCGATCCCGCCGCCACCGAGCTCTGTATCGCGCAGGCCGGCCTCGGCTTCATGTTTGCGCCGACGCATCACGCCTCGATGCGCCATGTCGCGCCGGTGCGCGTGGAACTCGGCACCCGTACGATCTTCAATCTGCTGGGGCCGCTCTCCAACCCGGCCGGCGTCACGAAGCAGCTCATCGGCGCCTTCTCCGAGACCTGGCTGGAGCCCATGGCGCGGGTTCTGGCGAGCCTGGGCTCGACGCGCGTTTGGGCCGTGCATGGCTCGGACGGGCTCGACGAGATCACCACGACGGGACCGACGCGGGTTGTCTCGCTCGACAACGGCAAGATCGAGAGCTTCACGATCGGCCCCGAGGATGTCGGGCTTGCCCGCGCCAAACCGGAAGACCTGCGCGGCGGCGAGCCGGCGCAGAACGCAGCCGCGCTGCGCGCGGTGCTCGATGGCGAGAAGACCGCCTTCCGCGATATCGCCGCCTTCAACGCGGCGGCCGCGCTCGTCGTCGCCGGTCGCGCCGGCGATCTGCGGGACGGCTTCGCGCAGGCCACCGGCGCTCTCGACTCCGGCAAGGCCAGGGCGACGCTGGCAGCACTCGTCACCAGCTCGAACGCGTGAGGCGGCGATGAGCGACATCCTCGCCAGGATCGAAGCCTATAAGCGCCGCGAGATCGCGGCCGCCAAGCAGGCCGTTCCACTTGGCCTGATCGAGAGCCGAGCCCGCGCGGCCGCCAAGCCGCGCGGCTTTGCCGAGGCGCTCTCCGCGAAGGTGGCTCTGGGCCAACCGGCACTGATCGCCGAGATCAAGAAGGCGAGCCCCTCCAAGGGACTGATCCGTGCCGATTTCGACCCGCCGACTTTGGGGCGGGCCTATGCAGCCGGTGGCGCGGCCTGCATTTCCGTGCTGACCGATGGGCCCTCCTTCCAGGGCCAGCCTGAATTCCTCATGCAGGCGCGTGCGGCGTCGGGCCTGCCGGCGCTGCGCAAGGACTTCCTCTACGACCCCTATCAGGTCTTCGAGGCGCGGGCCTGGGGCGCCGATTGCATCCTGATCATCATGGCCGGCGTCGATGATGCCACCGCGCATGCACTCGAAGCGACCGCGCAGGAACTCGGCATGGATGTCCTCGTGGAGGTCCATGACGAGGCCGAACTCGACCGGGCGCTGGCGCTGAAAAGCCGGCTCCTGGGCATCAACAACCGCGACCTGCGCGACTTCCATGTCGATCTCGCCGTGACCGAGCGGCTGGCGCCGCGCGTTCCGGCCGACCGCATCGTCATCAGCGAAAGCGGCATCTTCACGCATGCCGACATCACCCGGCTGAACCGCACAGGCGTCGGCACCTTCCTCGTCGGCGAGAGCCTGATGAGACAGGCGGATGTCGCCGCCGCCACGCGCGAATTGCTCACCGGCAAACCGTTTGCTGGCGAGGCACCTGCAGGCGAGACGCAGGAGAGCGCAGCGTGAGCAAGCTCAGCCATCTCGATGCGCAGGGCCAGGCCCATATGGTCGATGTCGGCGACAAGGCCGAGACCTCGCGCACCGCCATCGCAGAAGGCTGCGTCGTGATGCAGCCGCAGACGCTGGCGATCGTGCGCGACGGCGACGCCAGGAAGGGAGACGTGCTGGGCACCGCGCGACTCGCCGGCATCATGGCGGCCAAGCGCAGCCATGAACTGATTCCGCTCTGCCACCCGCTGCTGATCACCAAAATCGCGGTCGATCTCGAGATCGACGCGGCGCTGCCGGGGATCCGGGTGCTCGCCGAAGTGAAGGTCAAGGGCCAGACCGGCGTCGAGATGGAGGCTCTCACCGCCGTCAGCGTCGCCTGCCTGACGGTCTACGACATGGTCAAGGCGGCCGATCGCGGCATGCGGATCGAGGGCATCCGGCTGGTCCACAAATCGGGCGGCAAGTCGGGCACCTTCGACGTCGAGAGCGCCTGATGGCCCTGACGCCGGTCCCCGTCGCGCTCAAGGCCCTGCTCGACAGTGTTCCGGCTGCGACACCGGCCGAGACCCTGCCGCTGGCGCAATGCGCCTGGCGCGTGCTGGCGGCCGACGTCGCCGCGCTGCGCACGCAGCCGCCCTTCGCCAATTCGGCGATGGATGGCTACGCGGTGCGATCGGACGATTTGGCACCCGGCATAGAGCTTCGCGTCATCGGCGAATCCGCTGCGGGGCGCTCCTTCGGCGGAGCGGTTTCCTCCGGCGGCGCGGTGCGGATCTTCACCGGAGCGCCAATTCCCGAGGGCGCGGACACGATTCTGATTCAGGAACATGCCGACGGCGTCGGGACGGGCACGATCCGGGTTCGCGAGAGCGCGCGGAAGGGCAAGTTCATCCGGGCGGCCGGGCTCGATTTCACGGCGGGCGATGTCCTGCTCAGGACGGGACGCAGGCTCGACAGCGCGGCCCTCGGCCTTGCCGCTGCGGCGGGTCATCCGACACTGCCGGTTCGCGCTAAACCGCTGGTCGCGATCCTCGCCACCGGCGACGAGCTGGTCGCGCCGGGCGAGACCGTCGGGCCCGACCAGATCGTCGCCTCCAACAGCTTCTCGCTCGCCGCGCTGGTCGAGCAGGCCGGCGCGACCGCGCTCGATCTCGGCATCGCGCGCGACAACCATCCCGACCTCGCCGCCCGGATCGCGCGGGCTCGCGAAGCCGGTGCCGATGTGCTGATCACGCTCGGTGGCGCCTCTGTCGGCGCACATGATCTGGTTCAGGAGGCGCTGACGCGGGCCGGCATGGCGCTGGGCTTCTGGAAGATCGCGATGCGGCCGGGCAAGCCCATGATGACGGGCAGGCTCGGCCAGATGGTCGCCGTCGGGCTGCCCGGCAACCCGGTCTCCTCGATCGTCTGCGGCCATCTCTTCGTCGTGCCGCTGATCGAGGCGCTGCTGGGGATGCCTTCGCCGGAGCGCGACCGCAGCGAACCCGGCATCCTCGGCCGCGACATGCCCGCCAATGACGAGCGCGAGGATTATCTGCGCTCAGACCTCACTTTGACGCAGGCCGGCTGGGAGGCCACGCCCTTCGCCCGGCAGGATTCGTCGATGCTGGGCCTGCTGGCGCGGGCGCAAGCGCTGGCGATCCGCCCGGCCTTCGCCGAGCCGGCCCAAAAAGGCGATCCCTGCCGCTTCATCAGGCTGCGCTAGATTGACGTAGCGAGCGCTGCGCTTGCGGAACACAACGCGAACGGGTATGATGTTCGTGATTTGTTTCGAATCTGCGCGCAACGGCAGATTCCATAGCGCCGGCGGGGACCATGCTGACACGCAAACAGTTCGAATTGCTTCGCTTCATCCAGGAGCGCCTGCGCGAAAGCGGCGTGCCCCCCTCCTTCGACGAGATGAAGGACGCGCTCGATCTGAAGTCCAAATCGGGCATCCACCGCCTGATCATGGCACTCGAAGAGCGCGGGTTCATCCGCCGGCTGCCGAACCGGGCACGCGCACTCGAAATCATCAAGCTGCCTGATGGCGCGGGGGCCGGGGGCCAGCCAGCCGCGCGTGGCCGTTTCAGTCCGTCGATCGTCCAGGGCGGGCTCGGCAAGGACTCCGGGGGCGGCAAGGATGCCGGCTTCGGCAAGGTTAGGCCGGTCGAAACCACGCCCGAGGATGCGCGCGGGACCATTTCGATTCCAGTGATGGGTCGTATCGCGGCCGGTACGCCGATCTCGGCGATCCAGAGCCGCAGCCACAGCGTCGCGCTGCCGGCCGACATGCTGGGCACGGGCGAGCATTTCGCGCTTGAAGTTCGCGGCGATTCGATGGTCGATGCCGGCATTCTCGACGGCGACACGGTGGTGATCCGCCGTCAGGACGTCGCCAATACCGGCGACATCATCGTCGCCTTGATCGACGACGAGGAGGCGACGCTGAAGCGGCTGCGCAAGCGTGGCTCCTCGATCGCGCTGGAGGCGGCCAATCCCGCTTATGAGACGCGCGTTTTGGGCCCCGATCGGGTCAAGATTCAGGGCCGACTGGTCAATCTGATGCGGCGCTACTGAATAAGCGGTTTTACGGGAGCCGCTCGGACTCGGCGTCGTCCACGGGCGGTGGCGCGGCTGGTGCGGATTGCCGTGCCGGCGCTGACGGCGGTGGCGCTACCTTTCGGCTCCAGGGTCGGTCGCCACCCTGTTCGGAAGCGTGGCTGCGCCAGCCGCCGAGTCGACGCACAAGTGCGGTCGCGCCATCGCGGCTCAAGGCCGTGCGATCGATGAGTTTGGCGGCACAGGGCGCCGTCCAGGGGATCGGCGTGACGACGAGGTCGGCGCGTCGGCAGTCCTCGATGATGGCAAGCCGGTCGCGAGCATAGGCGATGCTGCGGCCGTCCTTGGTCGTGATCACGCAGCCGAGCGCATCGCAGGCCGCGCCCTGGCGCAGGGCGACGTCGTCGGGATTGCGGCCGTCGCCATCGGCCGTCAGCCATTGCTGCAGGACGAAGCGGCTCGGCTTGCCGGCCAGGATCAAGCGATCGTCCTTGCCGCGCACGGCGATGCCGGAACCGTCGCGCTCGATCAGGATATCGGGCCGCTCGGGCTTGGCCGCGACGGCGACGCCCGCGACGAGCGGCAGGATGGCGAGCAGGCGCAGCTTCGTCGTCCAGAGCGTGATCCAGAGCAGCGACGCCGCAAAACAGGCCAGCGCCGCCGGCCCGAAAGCCGGGATCACGAGCGTCGAATGGTCGATGGTCGCGACCCAGTGCGCCAGCTTGAGGACCACGTCCGAGGCGTATCCCATCAGCCACCAGGCCGGCGCATCGAGCCCGAAGGGATAGGCCAGCACGCCGAAGACCGCCGCCGGCATGACGCAGAGCGAGACGAAGGGCAGGGCCAGCGCGTTGCCGAGCAGGCCGAAGGGGTTGAAGGTCTGGAAGTGATAGGCGCCGAAGGGCGCGGTCGCAGCCGTCGCCAGCAGGGTCGTTAGGACGATGCCGGAGGCGGCGATCCAGAGCGGCCGGACCGGCCAGGGCAGGACAGAGGGCGGCTGAGGGCGGCCACGGTTCTCCCAACGCTCGGCGAAGGCGATCAGGGCTGCGACCGCGCCGAACGACATCTGGAAGCTTGGTCCGAGCAGGGCTTCCGGCTCGCGCAGCAGCACGATGATCGCGGCGAGCGCTAGGTTGCGCATGCTCAGCGCCGGGCGGTCGACCAGGATCGCGCCCAGCATGACCAGCGTCATGATCAGCGAGCGGACGGTTGCCACCTCGGCGCCTGAGAAGACGCAGTAGCCGATCGCGCCGATCATCGCCGCGACGGCGGCGAGCTTCTTGACCGGCCACTGCAGCGCCAGCGTCTGCGACAAGGCGAGCAGCGCCCGCACCAGCCAGAAGATCGTGCCCGCTGCCAGCACCATATGGAGCCCGGATATGGAGACGATGTGGTAAATGCCGGCCGCGCGCAGATCGGTGTTGGTGGTCTCCGTGATCAGCCCGCGCTTGCCGGTGACGAGCGCGGCTGCCATCGCCCCGGCCTGCCCACCGCCAATCTCGGCGATGCGCCGGGTCAGGGTGTTGCGCGCCCGGTCGATCGCTGCGGCGATCGACAGTTCGGTGGGCGGCGGGCGTGGCGGTGGCGTCAGCGCGATCTTGCCGGGGATGCTACCGACGGCACCGAGCCCGCGAAAGAAAGCGTCGCGGCCGAAATCATAGCCGCCCGGCCGCGCCGGGCCCGGCGGGGGCAGCAGACGCGCCATGGCCGCGATGTGATCGCCCGGCGAGACCGTGCCGGCGCGGACATTGACGCGGACGCGCCTGGGCCAGCGCTCGGGCTCTACCCCTGCCAGTCCGGTCACGAGGATGACGAGACGGGCGCCGGCATCGCGCGCCTCGACCGATTCCACGAAGCCCGTGACCTGGCCGATCCGCGGACGGTCCAGCATCGGCGCGGCAACCGTGGCGGTGCGCCAGGCCGCTGCGGCAAAGCCGGCGAAAGCGGCGGCACAGCCGAGGCAAAGG
>QBLV01000089.1:7825-13876 GCA_003241815.1 Hyphomicrobiales bacterium
GCGCGAGGCGACGCCGTCTCGACACCAGAGCTCCGGCACAGGCTACAGCGAAGCCGGCCAGCGGCGCCCATAATGCCGGCTCGCCGTCGGCGGCGAAGTAGAGCAGGATGCCGGCTCCCATCATCACGGGCAGCCAGAGAAACAGCCGGCGGCGCTCGGCCTCCAGTGACAGCGCGGCGAAGAGACGATCCCGCCAGGCGGACAGGGTCAGTGCGAGGCCGGGGCCGCCAAGCACGAAGGCGGGCGGGCGCAGCGACAGCACGCCGGCGCGTCCACCGCGCAATCCCCTTGAACGCCCCTGCCCTGACGCCGGCTGCATCGCTGCCCCCGCTGCGATTTTACCGGCTGCGATCTTGCGCTTAACGCAGGCGGCAAGGCCATGTTACAGGGGCGGCGCCGGATGTCATCTCACGCCCGGTGCGATCTCTCTGTCCGGTTCGCTCCGCGTTCCGTTCTCCCGTCCGACCGTCTGTTTTGATCGCTGGGCCGTCCGTCTTCGCCCAGCCGGAGCTTTGCCTTTCATGAGCGATGCCGTCGTCACCCGCTTTGCGCCCTCGCCCACCGGCTTCCTGCACATCGGCGGCGGACGCACGGCGTTGTTCAATTGGCTCTATGCCCGCCGGCATGGCGGCAAGATGCTGCTGCGCATCGAAGACACCGACCGCGAACGCTCAACCGATGCGGCCATCACCGCGATCCTCGACGGCCTGAAATGGCTCGGGCTCGATTGGGATGGCGACACCGTCTACCAGTTCGCCCGCGCCGAGCGGCATCGCGAGGTCGCCCAGCAGATGCTCGCCAGCGGCCATGCCTATCGCTGTTATGCCACGCCCACCGAACTCGACGAGATGCGCGAGCAGGCCAAGGCGGCCGGCAAGCCGATGCGCTATGACGGACGATGGCGCGACCGCGATCCCGCAACCGCGCCCGACGGCATCAAGCCGGTCATTCGCCTGCGCGCGCCGCAGACCGGCGAGACGGTGGTGAACGACGAGGTCCAGGGCCGCGTCGTCTGGCAGAACGAGAACCTCGACGATCTCGTTCTGCTGCGCTCGGACGGCAACCCGACCTATATGCTCGCCGTGGTGGTCGACGACCACGACATGGGCGTGACCCATGTCATCCGCGGTGACGACCACCTGACCAATGCCGCGCGCCAGACGCAGATCTATCAGGCGCTGGGCTGGACCGTGCCGAGCATGTCGCACATCCCGCTGATCCATGGCGCCGACGGCGCCAAGCTGTCGAAGCGGCATGGTGCCCTCGGCGTCGATGCCTATCGCGCCATGGGTTATCTGCCGGCGACCTTGCGCAACTACCTGCTGCGTCTTGGTTGGAGCCATGGCGACCAGGAGGTCTTCTCGACTCAGGAGATGATCGAGCTGTTCAACCTGTCCTCGATCGGCCGGTCGGCAGCCCGCTTCGACTTCGCCAAGCTGGAGAGCCTGAACGGGCTCTATATGCGCCAGTCCGAAGATCGGGACCTGCTCGACGCACTCAAGGTCATCCTGCCCGAGATCGGGCCGGCGCGCGGCGTGCCGGCGACCCTGTCGCCGGAGCTGGAGGCGCGCTTCCTCGCGGCGATGCCGGGTCTGAAGGACCGGGCGAAGACGCTGATCGAACTGCTCGACAGCGCCTATTATCTCTACGCGACGCGGCCGCTCCAGCTCGACGCCAAGGCTGCGGCCCTGCTCGACGATGCGGCCAAGCAGCGCCTGCCGGGGCTGTCCGCGAAGCTTTCCGCCGTCAACGACTGGTCGGTAGCGGCGCTGGAGGCGGCGGTTCGCGGCTATGCCGAGGAGCATGGCCTGAAGCTCGGACAGGCGGCGCAGCCGCTGCGCGCGGCCCTCACGGGTCGGGCGATGTCGCCCGGACTGTTCGATGTCATGGCGGTGCTCGGCCGCGAGGAGACCCTGGCAAGGCTTTCCGACCAGACCTGACCTTGCCGGCCAGGCAGACCTTGCCAACCGGGCCGACCTGCCCAACCAGGCATGAGCGGTGGTCGCTGCAGACCGTCTTTCGGCTCGGTTGAACAGCCTGTGCAAATGGTCTAGTGACGCGACATGTGGCCCGCTTCGGCTCCTGCCGGACGGGGCACAAATATTGCTTGAAAATCAGTTGGATGAACCGCTCTTTCGACCTGCCCGCCGCAGTCCCGCTACGACCCTGTCATGTCGGGACTGTCTGAGGACGGGAAGGCCCCATGGACAAGCCGGGACATGATCGAGCGGCACGGCGACTGACAGCAGCGAGCCTGAAAGGATCGGTATCGATGAGCGGAACCACCAGCCAGCTTCAAGTCGACGGCAAGACCGTCGACATGGCGATCAAGACGGGCTCGATCGGCCCGTCCGTCATCGACATCGGCAAGCTTTACGCACAGACGGGCATGTTCACCTATGACCCCGGCTTCACCTCGACGGCGGCTTGCGAGTCGCAGATCACCTATATCGACGGCGACGAGGGCGTCCTGCTCTATCGCGGCTACCCGATCGAACAGCTCGCCGAACATGGCGACTTCCTCGAGACCTGCTACCTGTTGCTCGAAGGCGAGTTGCCGACGGCCTCGCAGAAGGCCGATTTCGACTACCGCGTGACGCGCCACACCATGGTGCATGAGCAGATGGCGCGGTTCTTCCAGGGCTTCCGCCGCGACGCGCATCCGATGGCGGTGATGGTCGGCTCGATCGGCGCGATGTCGGCGTTCTACCACGACTCGACCGACATCTCGGATCCCCATCAGCGCATGGTTGCGTCGATGCGCATGATCGCGAAGATGCCGACGCTGGCGGCGATGGCCTATAAATATACGGTCGGCCAGCCCTTCGTGTATCCGCTGAACTCGCTCGACTACACCTCGAACTTCCTGCGCATGTGCTTCGCGGTGCCGGCCGAGGAGTACAAGGTCAACCCGGTGCTGTCGCGCGCGCTCGACCGGATCTTCATCCTGCACGCCGATCATGAGCAGAACGCCTCGACCTCAACGGTGCGGCTCGCGGGCTCCTCGGGCGCCAACCCCTTCGCCTGCATCGCGGCCGGCGCGGCCTGCCTCTGGGGTCCCGCCCATGGCGGCGCCAACGAGGCGGCGCTGAAGATGCTCGAGGAGATCGGCTCCGTCGACAACATCCCGAAATACATCGCCAAGGCGAAGGACAAGAACGATCCCTTCCGCCTGATGGGCTTCGGTCACCGCGTCTACAAGAACTACGATCCGCGCGCCAAGATCATGCAGAAGACCACGCATGAGGTGCTCAACGAGCTCGGAATCAAGGACGACCCGCTGCTCGACGTGGCGATCGAGCTCGAGCGCATCGCGCTGTCGGACAGCTACTTCATCGAGAAGAAGCTCTATCCGAACATCGACTTCTATTCGGGCATCACCCTGAAGGCGATGGGCTTCCCGACCTCGATGTTCACCGCGCTGTTCGCGCTGGCACGCACGGTCGGCTGGATCGCGCAGTGGAAGGAAATGATCGAAGATCCGTCCCAGCGCATCGGTCGCCCGCGCCAGCTCTATACCGGTGCTCCGGCGCGCGAATATGCGCCGATTGGCCGTCGCTGAGCGCGACGGCAAGGCATCGTCTCGAAACGAGGGGCGCGACGGCATGCCGTCGCGCCCTTCGTTGTTTTGGTCTTTGCTGTGAAGTGCGAGGTGGCAAATGGCTCCCAATCGCCACGGCTTCGGGCGCTGCGCTGGAGCGAAGTAACGCCTGCGATCAAGCCGGCGACTGTGCCGGCGACTGCGCCGGCCTGGCCTGAAGCAGCGCCAGCGCGGCCTCGACCGCGTTGGCGGCCGGGCTCGGCCCGGCCGAGCGCATGATCGTCTCGACCTCCGCGAAACCATTGAGCTGGCTTTGGCGCTCGGCTCCGTTCGCCAGGGCCGCAAGCAGATTTCGGCTCAATGCCTCCGGCGTTGCATCATCCTGGATGAATTCGGGCACGACGCTGCGGCCGAGGATCAGATTGGGCAGGATGACGCTCGGCAGCTTGATCAGGCGCCGCGCAATGGCAGCCTCCCAGCCGGCACCCCGATAGGCCGCGACCGTCGGCACCTGCGCCAGCGCCAGTTCGAGCGTCACAGTGCCCGATGCGGCCAGCGCCGCGCGTGCCTTGCGAAAAGCCGCGAGCTTCTCCGTCTCGCCGACCACGATCTCGGGCCGGACGGGCCACGCGGATACTGCATGTGCGATGTCCTCGCGGAGATGCACCACCGCCGGCAGCACGAAACGCGCATCGGGTTTGTCGACTGCTATCCGCGCGACCGCCTCGCCGAAGACCGGCATCAGATGGCGGATTTCCGAGCGGCGGCTGCCGGGCAGGATCAGCACCACGGGAGCGGCGCCGTCGGCCCGGATCGCCGCCTCCTCGCCGTCGGGCCGGAGTTCGGACAGGCCCTCGATCAGCGGATGGCCGACATAGACCGTTTTCGGACCGTGCAAACGCTCGAGCGCCGCAGGCTCGAAGGGCAGCAAGGCGAGGATGCGGTCGACATGCGGCGCCATCCGGCGGGCCCGGCCGGAACGCCAGGCCCAGACGCTCGGGCAGACCCAATGGGCGATCGGAATCGACGGCGCCCGGGCGCGAACCTTCTTCGCGACGCGCAGGCAGAAATCCGGCGCATCGATCGTCAGCAGCAGATCAGGCACGAACGCCGTCACGCCCCGGGCCGCATCCTCCATGCGCCGAAGCAGCAGCGGCAGGCGCGCGACCACGGGGCCGAAGCCCATCACCGCGATATCGGCCTGCGGGAAGAGCGGCACGAGTCCGTCTGCGATCAAGCCCTCGCCGCCGACGCCGGTGACGACCAGTTCACGGCCGCCGAGCCGTTGCCGGAGGCTTTCGAGGAAGCGCAGCGCCAGCGCATCGCCCGAGGCCTCGCCCGCGATCAGCGCGAGGCGGAAGGGACGGCTCACGAAGGCACGCCCTCGACGAACAGGCTGGACTGGTCGGCGAGTTTCGCGAGTGCCGCGGCGTCTCCGACGAGGACGCGCCCGGCCCTCAGGCCAATGCCCGAGAGGCCGGCTGCCGTGACGTTGCGCAGGGTCTCGGAACCGATCGCCGGCATATCGACCCGCAGGTCCTGGCCGTCCTTGGGTGCCTTCACCAGAACGCCATCCCCCTTGGCGATGCGCAGGCGTCCCGAAGCGACGAGATCAGCAACGCGGCGGATCATGGCGTCCGTGCCTTCGGCGGCCTCGATCGCAATCACCCGATGATCGGCCAGAATCGCGGCCTGCCCGACATCGAAGGGGGACAGGGCCGCAAGAAGCTGGAAGCCGCGCGTCATGAGGTCCCTCTGCGCCACTGAGGCCACCTTGCGGCCGAGCGGGCCGATCGGGGCCGTCATCTGCGGCGCGACATCGGCCGGGCCGTGGACCGTGAAGCCCTGTCCCTCGAAGAATGCGACGACGCCGCGCAGGAGATGGTCGTCGCCGCCGCGAAAGGCGCGGGCGAAATGCGGCAGGTATTTCAGCGTCGAGGCTTCGGGCCGCAGCGCTCCGAAGCTCGGTCGCGGCAGGCTGCCGATCAGGACGAGATCGGCGATGTCGCGCCGGCGCAGATCCTCCAGCAGCCGGCCGAGCTGGCCAAGACGGTAGCTCTGCAGATCGGCTTGGCCAAAGGCGGCGGGAACGGCAGCTCCCTCGAGCGCGGCGATGAAGACGGGCCGGCCGCTGGCCGCAGCCAGGCTGGCAAGCTGGAGCGGAAAGTCCCCGGCGCCTGCGATGATCGCGAGCGGCCTGTTTTTCACGACCGCTGCTGCCGGGTCAGCGCTCACCGATCCGGCGCATTGACGTCGTGCGGCACGCAGATCGCGCGCTCGCCGCCGACACGAATGAAGTCGAGGATCTCGTGGATCAGCGGATGCGAGGCGAATTCGCTGGCGACGTCCTCGACACGCTCCGACAAGGTGCCCTCATCGGCGAAAAGCAGGCGATAGGCGCGGCGCAGCTCGTGGATCTGTTCGCGCGTGAAGCCGCGACGGCGCAGGCCCACCAGATTGAGCCCGGCGAGATGGGCCGGGTTATCGCGGACCATGCCGAAGGGGATGAC
>QBLV01000089.1:13886-17315 GCA_003241815.1 Hyphomicrobiales bacterium
CATCACACCGGCCCCACCGCCGATGAAGGCGTGGTCGCCGACGCGGATGAACTGATGGAGCCCGGTGCCGCCGCCGACGATGACGAAATTGCCGACCTTCACATGGCCGGCACACATCACATTGTTGGAGAAAATGACGTTGTCGCCGATCGTGCTGTCATGCGCGACATGGGAATTGGCGAGGAAGAAGCAGCGATCGCCAATCGTTGTCTTCATCCCGCCGCCCTCGGTGCCGGGGTTCATCGTGACGCCTTCGCGGATCAGGCAATCGATGCCGATGGTCAGCGTCGAAGGCTCGCCCTGATACTTCACGTCCTGCGGCGGGTGGCCGATCGAGGCGAAGGGGTAGATCTTGGTGCGGGCACCGACCGTGGTGCGCCCGGCAATCGCGACATGGCCGACGAGTTCGACACCCTCAGCCAGCACGACGTCGGGACCGACGGTGCAGAACGGGCCGATCGTGACGCCTTCGCCAAGGCGCGCGGCTGGATCGACGACCGACATGGGATGGATGCTGGAACTCATGACGGACAACTCACGGAAGACAGGACATTCACGGAAAGACCGGGCTGGTCTCGGGCAACGTCGTCACTTCAGACGACCATCGCCGAGAGATCGGCCTCCGCGACGAGCACCCCCTCGACCCTGGCCTCGCCCCGGTAGAACCAGATGTTGCGCTTGCGCGCGACCTTGGTGAGGTGGAAGCGCAGCGTGTCGCCCGGTACGACCGGCTTGCGGAACTTGGCCTTGTCGATCGTGGTGAACAGGACGGTGCTGACCGCCGGGTCGGCGTCGCCGCGTGAGCTGACGACAAGGACGCCGGCCGTCTGCGCCATCGCCTCGATCATCAACACGCCCGGAAACACGGGCCGCCCCGGAAAATGCCCTGTGAATTGCGGCTCGTTGACCGTGACGTTCTTGATGCCGATGCCGGATTCATCGCCGTTCATCTCGACGACGCGATCGACGAGGAGGAAGGGATAGCGGTGTGGAATGCAGGCCATGATCTTCTGGATGTCGGCCACACCCAGCGCCGTCGTCGCCTCGGTCATCGTATCATCTCTCCCGTGCGAACCGTCCGAGCGGCCGCATCATCAATCCGCTTCTAGCCGGGTGACGGCCGGAGGCCAACACCCGGGCGGCGGGGCCATCGACGCGCCCGCTGCCGCAATTCAGGCAACCCGCCACTGCGGATCCGCGCGGCCGGCTCAGCCTTGCATTCGTCCCTTGCCGCGATTGGCCACCAACGATTTCAGCAACGCAGTCTCGCGCGCCCAGCTTAGCGCGGGCTGGGCAGGAGTGCCGCCATAGCGTGCGCCGCGCGGAATGTCGCCGGCGACGCCGCTCTGCGCCGCCACCTGCGCGCCCATGCCCACGGTCAGATGGCCGGCGAGGCCGACCTGGCCGCCCAGCACGACGAAATCCTCCAGCGTCGTCGAGCCGGCGATGCCGACCTGGGAGACAATGACGCAGTGGCGTCCGATGACAACATTATGGCCGATCTGGACGAGGTTATCGATCTTGGTGCCCTCGCCGATCACGGTGTCGCGGCTGGCGCCACGGTCGATACAGGTGTTGGCGCCGATCTCGACATCGTCCTGGATGATGACGCGTCCGATCTGCGGCACCTTCATATGGCCGCGAGGGCTCATGGCGAAGCCGAAACCGTCCTGACCGATGCGGACGCCAGGATGAATGATGACGCGGTTGCCGATGAGCGCGGCCTGCAGCGTGCAGCCCGCGCCGATCGAGCAGTCACGGCCGATGCGGACCTGCGGGCCGACGACCGCATGGGAGGCTACCACCGTTCCAGAGCCGATCTCGGCACCCGGGCCAATCACGGCGCCCGGATCCACCGTGACGCCGGCCTCGAGAACGGCGGTGGCATGAACGAAAGCGCCGGGTGCCACGCCTTGCGAGGCGAAGACCGAACCCGGCCTGAGCGCGGAGGGGAAGAAGCGCGCGAGAACCCTGGCGAAGGCGTGATAGGGTGTCGCAGACACGAGCGCGATCGTGCCGGGGGGCACGCGCTCGGCGAAGCGAGCCGAGACCAGGCACAGCCCAGCTGAGGTCGCGGCGAGCGCCTCGGTGTATTTCGGGTTATCCATATAGGCGATGTCGCCGGGGCCGGCGTTCTCGAGCGCGGCGGCGCCGGTAATCGCGCGCCTCGCATCGACGCCTTCAGGCAGCATCGCACCCGAAATGGCTGCGACCTCGCCAAAGTCCAGCGAGGTCGCGATCGGAAAGAACTGCGGTTCTGACATCGAAAAGGTCCGGAACGGGGCGCCAGTCGCGCCCCGCCTCGTCAGAAGCGGGTGCCGCCGGAGAAGCGGAAGGCCTGGGTGCGGTCGCCGCCATACTTGCCGGAAACGGCTTGACCATTGATGATCGCCGTACCGAACTGTCCATCATCCTTCGACAGGGCATAAGCGTAGTCAAAGCGGATCGGGCCGAGCGGCGACTGCCAGAGCAGGCTGACGCCAACCGAAGAGCGGATGATATTCTTGTCGCGCACGCAGGCAACGTTCGTCTGATAAGCTGATGTCGTTGCCACGTTGAACTGACGACCCACCGATCCCGCCGGGCAGCCTGCAAAAGCAGCGTTCGTAACCGCGCTCGAGCCGCCGTCATAATTGAACAACGTACCGGCATCGGCGAAGACCGCGCCGCGCAGGCCGAGATCGCGCGGCAGACCCCAGATCGGGAACTGCACCTCGACCGAACCACCGAAATAGGTGGTGCCGCCGAGCGCATTGGCGGTCGGATCGTTGAGCACGTCGCGCGGACCGATACCGGACGGCGCGAAGCCGCGCACCAGGGTCGGTCCGAGGAAGTAATGGTCGATCATGCGCAGATCGCCGCTCGTCGCCTGGACGTGACCGCCCTGGACACGGACGAAGCCGACAACGTCGTCGAAGATTTCCTTGTAGTAGCGCGCATCGGCCGAGACGCGCAGGAACTTCGAATCACCGCCGACGCCAGCGAACTCCGGCTTGATCTCGCCGATGAAGCCGTTGCGCGGGCTCTGGAAGCTGTCGAGCGAGTTATAGTTGAAGCCCAGGCCGACGAGCGATGTCAGCGTCGTGCCGGCCGCTTCCTTGACCGCTATGGTGGCTTCGCCATTGCTCAGGCAGTTTAGAACGTTGGTCGGGGCAGCCGTACCGAAGCCGGGCGTGATCCCCTGGATCGGCACCGTACAGTCATTGTACGGCCGATCGCCGGTATTCGGAATCTCGATCTCGGTCGAATAGATCGAGTAGCGCGGGGTGATCGAAAACTCTTCCGTGATCGGGAAGGTCAGGCGGACCGTGCCACCGGTGACGCGGCTCTCGAAGCGGCCGGTGTTGTAGTTGTCGCTGAACTTCGAGAACAGGTCGAAGCCCGCCGCGATGCGGCGACCCAGGAAATAGGGCTCGGTGAAGGAGAAAT
>QBLV01000008.1:0-6846 GCA_003241815.1 Hyphomicrobiales bacterium
GACCTTGTGCGTGCCGGCGGGAACCTGCACGGCGCGGAACAGCACATTGGCCTTCAGGATCTCGGTCTCGACCCCATCGACCGTGGCCCGCCACCAGGGATGCCAGGTGTCGTTCAGCACGACGAAACCGGCAGCAGTGGTCGTGACCTGGATCTCGATCTCGGTGTTCTCATAGCGGACGAGTTTGAGAGAGGCCTTCACCAGTGTCGGACCCTCCGGCATCGCCACAGGCGGCTCGACCTCGAGCAGGACGGCCTGCTGCGGATCGACCTCCGGCCAGCGCCCGCTCTGCTTCATGCCGTCGAAGTCGGCGAGTTCCCAGCCGCCAACGAACTGCACGCGCGGTAGGGCGCGGGGATTCTCGTAGACGTAACCCTCCTTCGTCCGCGCGATCAGCTTGAGATCGCCATCGCGCAGGGCGTTATCGACCTGCTCGATCGGCACCGGCGAGGCGATGTAGCGCAGCCCCAGCAGATTGGCGAGGCGGCAGCGATAGGACGGAAACAGCGGCGTGAACTTGCGCTCGGAGGGCGAGGCGATGCCGTCGCGCGTGCCGACGGCTTCAGAGAAATCCGCCAGCCGCAGCGGGTTGTAGCCCAGTGTGTGGTCGAGGCCATGTACCATCGCGGCATTGGGCCACTCGAAGCCCATGCCGAGCAGTTCGACACGGTCGCGGCGCAGCGAGCCGGCGGGCTGTGCCGTCAGACTCTTGAGGACCGCGATGGTCTCGTTGCGCGTCTCAGGGCGCAGCACGTCGTAAAGCTGCGGCGACAGCGCCGTTGAATCGTTGGGACCGTTGTTCACGCCGAGATCGGCCGCAACCAGACCGGTCACCAGAACGGCGGCCGCGACGGGCCCGATCGCCCCGCGCCAGCGCTGCAGAACCAGGACGACGGCGGCGGCAACCGCAAACCAGCCGAGCGCCAGCGCGACCGGCTTCCAGGCGTCGCCCAGATGGCCTTCGCCCTGCGACACCGCCAGCGCCAGCCCGGCCAGCATCAGCACGGCGACGGCGCCGACGATCAGATCGCGCCGGAACGAGGTTCCAGGCGCGGCGGTCAGGATGCGATGCAGCACATAGCCGGAGAGAAGCGCGCCGAGCGCGCCGACCAGGAACGTCGCATCGGCTGGGCGCCTGAACACCTTCACGCCCGGAAGATATTCGTAGGCCAGGCCGAAGACCGGCGTGTATCGGCCGAGCGCGAACAACACCATCAAGCCGAAGAGCAGGGTCAGGGGCCGCACCGCCCGGTCCCAGAGCCAGCCGCGCGTCAGGCCCGGCGCGAGCATGAGCAGCAGCGGCAGGGCGCCGAAATAGACCTGCCCCATATTCTGCGACAGGTAGAGCTCCTTCACCCATCCGGGGTTGTTGTAAGGACCCCAGAAATCAACCGTCGGGCTTTGCGCGCCGAAAAGATCGCCGAAGACGGCCGTCAGCAGCGAGGCTGGATGCAGCGAGCCGCGGCCCGCCTCCACCAGATCGATGGCGGGACGCGTTGTCGCCTCGGCGAAAAGCCAAGTCCAGAGCAACGGCAGGGCGATGGTCGCCGCGCCGGCGACGCTGGCCACGGCTAGCGCAGGCAGGCTGGCGCGAACGCCGGCCCAGCCGCCCGACAGCCAGTGAGCCACGACCATGCCGATCAGGATGTAGACGCCGAGCAGCGCGACCTGGTCGGGCTCCAGCACCATGAATCCTGCGGCGAGGCCGGCGAAGGCACCTGTCAGCAGCGAGGAGCGCTGCAGCATGCGGGCCGTCAGCCAGAAGGCGATGGCAAAGAAGGCCAGGCTCGCAATCTGGCCGACATGCTGGACGCGCCAGGCCGCCGAGGCGCCGAAGGCGAAGACGATCGCCGCCATCAGCCCGCCGGCCGGATGCCAGTTGCGGTCGCGGAAGAACATCATCAGCGCCAGCCCGCCGGCCAGCAAATGCGCCAGCACATAGGCATCGACCGCGCGGAAGCTCGGCGACGGCGACAGCAGCGCGAGAATGATCGCGGGCGAGAAGATCAGCGACTGGGGGTCTGCGACCTGCGGCGAGCCGCCGAAGACGTTATGGTTCCAGAACGGCGACTGACCCGAATGCAGCGCCTGCGCCAGGAACTGGATCTGCGCCTGAAAATGCGCTTTGGCGTCGAACGGAATCGTCACCGCGCCCGACAGCCAGGGCCAGCACAGCACCGTCCAGACGCAGATGAAGGCAATGGCTGCCAGCCAGTAGCCGGCGCCCTTTTTCGAAAGCGCGTTCAACGGACCCCCCGGTCCCCTTTTGAGGCCTGGACGACTCCCGAAACGGAGCCAGCCTCCAGCCTTGTCAGTGCCGGGACCATGCCGGGGGGCAGGTGAACCGAAACTGAATGGAATCACGCAACCGTGATCACCGCCGCAGGCAGGGTCAGAATGGTTAGCGGCGGTCCTTGAGCCAGGCCGCGAGCGTGCGCCGTTCCTCGAGCGTCATGCCTGAAAGGTTATTTGGCGGCATGGCATGCGTCATCACCGCCTGAACCCGGATCGCACGCGCATGAGCCGCGATGAACTCCGGCTCATGCAGCAGCACGCCTTTGGGCGCGATCTGGATGCCGGGCCAGGACGGTTCGGGCGCATGGCACATGGCGCAGCGCCCGGTGACGATGTTGGCGACAGCCTCTGGCGGCGGCTGCAGGCCAGCCAGCAGGATCGGTTTGGTTGCCGGAAGCGGCGCCAGCCCCAGCCGCTCGCGACCGCCCGGCGAGGACGCCATCGCCACCCAAAAAGCGAGCCATAGCGCCAGGATCGCCACGCCCCAGGTCCACCAGGGCGATTTCGCGTGATCGGCATGGCGGACGTTGAAGAAATGCCGGATCAGCGCGCCGGCCACGATGATCAGCGCCACCAGCGCCGGGATGACAGCCGAATTGGCATAGGTCACGGGGTAGTGGTTCGACAGCATCAGGAACAGCACCGGCAGGGTGATGTAGTTGTTGTGCATCGAGCGCTGCTTGGCGGCCTTGCCGTATTTCGGATCAGGCTTTTCGCCCACTGTGAGCGCCGCGATGACCTTCCGCTGGCCGGGCATGATGTTGAAGAAGACGTTGGCGGTCATGATCGTCGCCATCAGCGCACCGGTATGGATCAGCGCACCCCGCCCCGAGAACACCGAGGCGAAGGCCCAGCTCGCCGCGACGACATAGGAAAAGCCGAGCACCCCGAGCACGACATCGTTGCGGCCCAGCGGCGAGCGGCAGAGCCAGTCGTAGAACAGCCAGCCCAAAACCAGCGCCGCGATGCCGATCGCGCCCGCCGCGAGCGGTGACAGCGCCATCACGGCGGGGTCGATCAGATAAAGCTCCGACTGGGCGTAATAGACCCAGACCAGCAGGAAAAAGCCCGAGATCCACGTCCAGTAGGCCTGCCATTTGTGCCAGGTCAGCTCGGCGGGCATCACCGCCGGCGCGACCAGATATTTCCGCATCTCGTAGAAGCCACCGCCATGGACCTGCCAGGCGCGCCCTCCTTCGCCTTTCGGAATGTCGGCGGCTGGCCTCAGCGATGCATCGAGATGGATGAAGAAGAAGGACGAGCCGATCCAGGCGATCGCCGTGATCACATGCAGCCAGCGCAGCAGCATGCCGCCCCATTCCATCAGATAGGCATCGAGCATCAAACCTCCAGCGCGCTATATCGCTTCATCTTGTAGACAGCGTTCGGCTTTTCGGAAGTGTTCTCGGTGTACAAAAACTTTGCAACGCACGGGGCACGGACATGAAGAGTGACGCGGCAGCATTGGAAGAGTCTGCGCTCTGGATGAGCTTGCCGGGTGGCAACGACGTAATCGAATGGTTCGGCCGCGTTCCTGACTTTCATGACGCAGAGATCATCAGCCTCCATCTTGATCGCGGTGGCCCTAGCCGTCTGGCCATTCATTTCTTCAAGCTGCAGCAATCCATCACCCATTCAAAGGGGGTGATGGAGCCGACCGGAGATGCAATCGTCACGTTCGAGCTCGACTATATCGTTGATCTGAATCTGGACGGCTTTGGGCACCAGAACGTTATCTACGGCCTCAAATTAACGCGCGCCGACGCTGATCCCGCCCGCGCGCCTTACTACGCAATCGACCACTCCCCGCTCGATTACGAGATCGAACTTGAACCCTGTTATGGATTGGGAGGAAAGATACGGGCGCGAACGGTAAGACTGCTCTTTGAGCTAGGCCGACCCAAGCCTCCACGACCAATGATGTGAAGCACGCTCCATGGCAGGACTTTCGACGCATATCCTAGATACCCATGGCGGGATGCCAGCCGGCGGCGTCGCCATCACGCTGCGGCGCGTCGTCGATGGCGTCCGTGAGACGCTGACCGAGACCGTGACGAACGCCGACGGACGCACCGACGCACCGCTGCTGCTCCCGGAGGCGACGAAGCCGGGGGTCTACGAGATCGACTTCGCCATCGGCCCATATTTTCGCGCACGCGGCGTCGAGCTGCCGGAGCCCGCCTTCCTCGACATCGTAACGGTGCGCTTCGGGATCTCGGACACGGCCCGGCACTACCATGTCCCGCTCAACTGCTCGCCCTATGGCTACACGACCTATCGCGGTAGTTGAGGAAGAAGACGCTCTGTCTTTCAGCCGCTTACAGTTCCCGCTTGAATCGTTCTACGAGCGCCGCACACCATGCCCGACACGACCTATCCCCGTGATCTCGCCGGCTACGGCCGCAATCCGCCCCAACCGCGCTGGCCGAACAAGGCCGGCATCGCCGTGCAGTTCGTGATCAACTACGAGGAGGGCGGAGAGAACAACATCCTGCATGGCGACGGGGCCTCCGAAGCCTTCCTCTCCGAGATCGTCGGGGCAGCGCCCTGGCCCGGCCAGCGCCATATGAACATGGAGTCGATCTACGAATACGGCTCCCGCGCCGGCTACTGGCGGCTCTGGCGGATGTTCACGCAACGCAAGATGCCGGTCACCGTCTTCGCCGTGGCCAGCGCACTGCAGCGCTATCCCGAGATCGCGTCCTCCATGCAGGAAGCCGGCTGGGAGATCGCGACCCATGGCCTGAAATGGATCGACTACCGCGATGTACCGGCCGAACGCGAGGCCGCCGACATCGCGGAAGCCGTTCGCATCCAGCGCGAGATCACCGGCGAGCGGCCGCTCGGCTTCTACCAGGGCCGCAGCTCCGAGCGCACCACGCCGCTGATGATGGCGGAAGGCGGCTTCCTCTACACAGCCGACAGCTATGCCGACGAGCTGCCCTATTGGCTCAGCGGTCCCAAGGGGCCCCAGCTCAGCGTGCCCTACACGCTCGACGCCAACGACATGCGCTTCGCCACGCCGCAGGGCTTCAACAGCGGCGACCAGTTCTTTGCCTATCTCAAGGACACGTTCGATCTGCTCTATGCCGAAGGCGAGAGCGCGCCGAAGATGATGTCGATCGGCCTGCATTGCCGCCTCGTCGGCCGGCCCGGCCGTGCGGCGGCGCTCGCCCGCTTCCTCGACTACGTTCAGAGCCATGACCGGGTCTGGGTCGCGACGCGGCTCGACATCGCCCGCCACTGGATCAGGCACCATCCCCCGGCCGGCGGTTACCGACCGTCCGGGGTGCCGAAGGGCCTCTTCGTCGAGGTCTTCGGGCGCATCTGGGAGAACGCGCCCTGGGTGTCGGAAGCGACCTTCGACGCCGGCATCAGCGCCGCCCATAACGACGCCGCGACGCTGCATGCGGCGATGGTGAAGGTCATGCGCGCCGCCCCGCGCGACAAGCTCCTCGCGCTGCTGCGCGGCCACCCCGACCTCGCCGGCAAGCTCGCGGCGGCAGGCGAGATGACGGAGGAGTCGATCGGCGAACAGGCCTCCGCCGGCCTCGATCGGCTGACCGCCGCCGAGCGTGCCCGTTTCACGGAATCCAACGAGGCCTACAAGGCCCGCTTCGGCATCCCCTTCATCATGGCGGTGGCGGGCGCGAGCAAGAACGCGATCCTGGCCGCTTTCGAGACGCGGCTGCAGAGCACGCCCGAGGCCGAGTTCGAAACCGCGCTGGGACAGGTGGAGAGGATTTCGCTGCTGCGGCTCAAGGAGATCATGCGGTAAAGGACGTCATTCTCGGGCGCAGTGAAGCGAAGACCCGAGAAGCTCTATCAGGGTTATCTCCGGCCAGAGATGCTCGGGTCCTCGCCCGAGCATGACGCCTGTGATCACAACCCGCTCACCAGATGCCCGCCATCCACAGTGACGACCGCCCCGGTTATGTGGCGCCCGGCATCCGAGCAGAGCAGCAGCAAAGGCCCATCGAGATCGGCGGGATCGCCGATGCGGCGGGTCGGAATGCGCTTCTTGAGCGCCTCGCCTGCCTCGCTGGCGAAGAAATCGCGGTTGATGTCGGTGACGACATAGCCCGGCGCCAGCGCGTTGACCCGGATGCCATGGCGCGCCCATTCCAGCGCCAGCCCCTTGCTCATCTGGATCAGCCCGGCCTTGGAGACGGCATAGGGCACGACACGCGCCATCACCCGCTCGCCCAGGATCGAGGCGATGTTGACGATCGCGCCGCCGCCCTCCTGATTCATCATGACCTGTGCCGCCGCCTGCGCCGCGAAGAAGCAGCCCTTCAGATTGACGTCGAGTTGCGCATCCCATTGCGCCTCGGTGACGGACATCGCGGCTTGCGTCTCGCCGATGCCGGCATTGTTGACGAGCACGTCGAGCCCGCCCAGCAGAAGCGCCGCCTCCGCCACACCAGCCTGAATGGCCGGCACCGACGCAACGTCGAGGGACAAAGGCACGACCCGGCCGGGCAGCGCCGCGCAGGCCTGCGCCAACTCCTCCAGACGCTCGATACGGCGCGCGGCGCTGCCCGGCCGGGT
>QBLV01000008.1:6856-7860 GCA_003241815.1 Hyphomicrobiales bacterium
GGCCGCGACATGCGCGCCCTGCCCCGCCAGCAGCGCCACGAAATGCGCCCCCAGCCCCGACGACGCGCCGGTGACCAGCACCCGTTTGCCCTTCAGATCCTCGAACATGCCGACCCTCGTTTCGTTTCCGCGGAGGGGACACCGGCAGGGGCGGCGGGTCAATCGCACAGACACTTGATGCGCAGGACGGAAAAAATGCCCGCCGTCATCCCGGGCGGAGCGAAGCGGAGACCCGGGATCCATGCCTGAACNACCGAAGGGAGACCCGGGATCCATGCCTGAACCGTTCCGGAATGGATCCCGGGTCTCCCTTCGGTCGCCCGGGATGACGATCGCGTGGCGTCAAACAGCACGGCGGCTATCGGCGCGGTGATCGTCAAACCACCATCTCCGGCACGATCACCCCCACGCGTCCCAGATCAGCGCGGAAGCGCGCCGTTTCGCGTTCGCGTGCGGCCTCGTCGGGAAGACGCAGCAGATAGGAGGGGTGGACGGTCGCGAGAAGCGCCGTGCCGTCCTCCAACACGAGATCGCGCTCACGCATCGAGGCCAATGAGCCCTTGTGCCCCGTCAGAGCCTGCAGCGCGGTGGCACCCAGCGCCACGACGAGCTTCGGCCGGACGAACTCGCGTTCCAGCCCGAGCCAGAAGCGACACGCCGAAATTTCCCCCGCATTGGGCCGTTCATGGATGCGCCGCTTGCCCTTCACCGTGAATTTGAAGTGCTTGACCGCATTGGTGACATAGGCGCGGCTGCGGTCGAGTCCCGCTTCCCCCATGACCCGATCGAAGACCTGCCCCGCCGGCCCAATGAAGGGCTTGCCCGCGAGATCCTCCTGATCGCCCGGCTGCTCGCCGACGAACATCACAGGAGCCGACAAGGGCCCCTCGCCGAACACGGTCTGCGTCGCGTGCTGGCACAAACCGCAGCGCGCACAATCCTGTGCGGCGGCCTTGGCATCCTGCCAGCTCCCGCCGGCGATCGGACCGGGCAGAGCCTCATTG
>QBLV01000008.1:7870-9303 GCA_003241815.1 Hyphomicrobiales bacterium
CGCAGATGGCGCTCCGGCGGCATCGTCGGCTGGTTGACAACCATCGCCTCGGCCCGTCGCCCGGCCGAGGCGATCAGGGGCGCGATCAGCTCGGCCTCGGGCAGGTTGCGCCAGTATTTCTCCGGCATTTCGGCCTTCATGGCTTTGATCTTGAGCCGGGCCGGATTGAAGATATTGGCGTAATAGGTCCGCCAATAGGCTTCCATCGCATCGTCGTCGGGCGCGTCGCTGCGGCCGGCGCCCTCACCGAGATGCAGCGTCTTGCCGTCCCAGTGCAGGGACCGCAGCGGCGTCAGGATCGACCAGCGCATCGCCGCGAAACGCTCGACGAAGAAGCGCGAAACCCGCTCGACGATGTGATGCTCCGGCTCGAACCAGGCGACGAAGGCCTCGCCCCCATCGGGCCCTTCGACCTCGCGGAAGCGCACGAAGGCGGTCATCTTGTGCAGGTCGCGGCGCACCGATTTGGCCATCGCATGGGCGCGGTGGACGTCGTCGTCCGTGACGATCCGCAGCAGGGCAGACTCGCTTTGCAGCCGCAGCAGCAGCCGATAAAGCAGATCGAAACGCCCCGCATCGCGATGGCAGACGACCAGTCGCGCCAGTTCCGGAAAATCGCGCGGCACGGTCAGCTCGACGCCGGGGTTCGGGTCGGGTACCGGCATGGCGACATCGGCAAACAGGCCCGCCGGTTCATCGCCGATGCGCCAGTCGATCCGTCCGGGCGCGATGCCCGCCAGCGCCAGCGCCCGAGCCTGCTGGCGCCAGCCCTCGAAATCGGCGGGTTGAGCCAGCCGCGCCAGCACGGGCCGGGACGGTCCGCTCACAGCAGCGCCAGTTGTCGCGGCTTGGGCGCCAGATGCTGCTTCAGCCGCTCGCTGTCGAGCACCGCGCCCGGCCGCCAGCCCTCGGCGACGATGAAATGGCGCAGTGTCGTCATCGAGCGCGCGATCTTGCCGACATCCTCCAGCCGCAGCCGCCGGAAGCGCCGCGTCTCCAGAATCCGGCCGACGCCTTTGGTGCCGAGCCCCGGAACGCGCAGTAGCGTCTCGCGGTCGGCGCGATTAACGTCGATGGGAAAGCGCGCGCGATGCCGCAGTGCCCAGGCGAGCTTGGGGTCGATGGTGAGGTCGAGCATGCCTCCGGCGGGGTCGTCGAGGATCTCGCCGACCTCGAAGCCGTAAAAGCGCGTCAGCCAGTCGGCCTGGTAGAGCCGGTGCTCACGCATCAGCGGCGGCTCGGACAGTGGCAATTGCGCGCTTGAATCGGGGATCGGGCTGAAGGCGGAGTAATAGACCCGCTTCAGACCGAAGGAGCCGTAAAGCTGGGCGCTGCGCTGGAGGATCGCGGCATCGCTCGCCCCGTCGGCGCCGACGATCATCTGCGTGCTCTGCCCGGCGGGCGAGAAGGCCGGCGCGCGCCGCGATTTCGCC
>QBLV01000008.1:9313-12852 GCA_003241815.1 Hyphomicrobiales bacterium
ATTTCGCCCGCTCCGCCTTGCCCTCCTCGATCCGGAGCTTCAGGCCACCCATGGCAGCGCTGATCTCGCGCGGCTGCTTTTCAGGCGCGAAGCGCTTCAGCGAAACCTCGCTCGACAATTCCACATTGATCGAGACGCGATCGGCATAAAGCCCGGCCTGCGCCACCAGATCGGCATGGGCGCTCGGGATCAGCTTGAGATGGATATAGCCGCGAAAGCCATGGACCTCCCGCAAGGTCTGCGCCACGCGCACCAGTTCCGCCATCGTGTAATCGGGCGAACGGATGATGCCGGAGGAAAGAAACAGCCCCTCGATGTAGTTGCGTTTGTAGAAATTCAGCGTGAGATCGACGACCTCCTCGACCGAGAAGCGTGCCCTCCTGACATTGCTTGACGATCGATTGATGCAGAAGACACAGTCATAGCTGCAGTAATTGGTCAGCAGGATCTTGAGCAGCGAGATGCAGCGCCCGTCCGGCGCGTAGGAATGGCAGATGCCCGACCCCGTCGTCGAGCCGATGCCCCCACTCAGCGAATTGCGCTTGGTCGTGCTGCTCGACGCACAGGACGCGTCGTACTTCGCGGCGTCGCTGAGGATTTCGAGCTTCTCCATCACGGTCAACTGGGCCACGCAAAGTTCCTATGTTCATGATTCGTTCTGCCTAAACCACCCTGTTGCCATCCGCCAGAGACCGATCGTCGCGGCGCTCCTGGCACCATGAGCGGAACATGCCGCGACGGCCGGCGTTTCAGCGATACACACGGTTGGAGGGATCCATGTTTCGCATAGTGCTGATCATCGCGGTGATCGCGATCGGCTATGACGCCATCGTTCACCAGGGTCTCTACACCCGTAACGCCTGGACCAGCGTCGTCGGCCTGACCGATTCAGCCGTGACCAGCGCCAAGCAGCTCGGCCAGAACGTCCGCGAGGAAACCGGCACCACCAAGCCATGAGGATTGGCCGGCTCTCGCTCCCGCTTCCGCCTACCGGCTGACGACGAAACATGCCGCACTGCGGCAATTTCGTCTGGACTTGGAGCAAGCTTGCCTCGACACTCGGCCGCAGTGAAACATTCAGGATCGCGCCGCTTGACCGAGACAGCCTCAACAACCCAATCCGGCATCCATTTCGAACCGGATGATCAGGTCGAGACGCTCAAAGCCGAGATCCTGAAGAAACTCACCTATTCGCTCGGCAAAAATCCGTCGGTGGCGCAGCCGCACGATTGGCTGACCGCCGGCATTCTCGCTGCGCGCGACCACATCGTCGATGTCTGGCAGCGCTCGACGCGCGAGAGCTACCAGACCGGCCGCAAGCGGGTTTATTACCTGTCGCTCGAATTCCTGATCGGCCGCTCGCTGGCGGATGCCTTGAACAATCTGGGACTCACCGGCCCGATGGCGCAGGCGATGCGGGAACTCGGCGTCGATCTATCCGCCATCGAGACGATCGAGCCAGACGCTGCGCTCGGCAATGGCGGTCTGGGGCGGCTGGCAGCCTGCTATCTGGAGGCGATGGCAACGACCGGCGTCCCGGCGCTGGGCTACGGCATCCGCTACGACCACGGTCTGTTCAAGCAGCTCATCGACGGCGGCAAGCAGATGGAGGTGCCTGAAGACTGGCTATCCTTCCGCAACCCCTGGGAATTTGAGCGTCGCGAATCCTCCTACAAGATCGGCTTCGGCGGCGCGGTAACCGCGACGCAAAAACCCGGCGAAGCGTTCTGGGAGCCGGAGGAGACGGTCTTCGCGGTCGCCTACGACACGCCGATCATCGGCTGGCGCGGCCGCGACGCGACCACGCTGCGGCTCTGGCGCGCCCGGGCCATGCACCCGCTCTCGCTCGACGCCTTCAACCAGGGTGATCTCGTCGGCGCGGTCGCCGAGCGCAACCGCGCCGAGGCCATTTCGAAGGTCCTCTACCCCAACGATTCGACCCCGGCCGGGCAGGAGCTGCGGCTGCGGCAGGAGTTCTTCTTCACCTCCGCCTCGCTGCAGGATCTGGTGCGGCGGCACTACCGCCAGTTCGGCAAGCTCGACAATCTGCCCGACAAGGTCGCGATCCAGCTCAACGACACGCATCCGTCGCTGGCCGTGGCCGAGTTAATGCGGCTGCTGATCGATCAGCATGGGCTGCCCTGGGAAGACGCCTGGACAATCACCAACGCCACAATCTCCTACACCAATCACACGCTCCTGCCGGAAGCACTCGAGACCTGGCCGGTCGCGCTGATGGAGCGGCTGCTGCCGCGCCACATGCAGATCATCTTCGCCATCAATGCCCGGTTCCTCGAAGAAGTCAGACGCTCCAGCGGCGGCGACACTGTCGATCTCGCGCAAATCTCCCTGATCGATGAACATCACGGCCGGCGCGTGCGCATGGCCCATCTCGCCTTCGTCGGTTCGCACACGGTCAACGGCGTCTCGGCGCTGCATTCCAAGCTGATGGAGCAGACCGTCTTTGCGCCGCTCCACGCCGTCTTCCCCGGCCGCATCACCAACGTCACCAATGGGATCACGCCGCGGCGCTGGCTCTTTGGCGCCAATCCAGGGCTGACTCGCCTCTTGCAGGAGGTCTGCGGTGACGATCTGACCGACAACATCAGTCAGATCAGCCGGCTGGCAGCTCATACCGGCGACAGCGCCCTACATGGACGCCTCGCCGCGATCCGCCGCGAGAACAAGCTCAAACTGGCCAAGATCATCCGGCAGGATACCGGCGTCACGGTCGATCCCGACGCCTTGTTCGACGTTCAGATCAAGCGCATCCACGAATACAAGCGCCAGCTTTTGAACATTCTGGAGACGATCGCACTCTATGATGCGATCCGCTCCGAGCCCTATAAGGACTGGGCACCGCGCGTGAAAATCTTCGCCGGCAAGGCCGCGTCCAACTACGGGACCGCCAAGGCGATCATCAACCTGATCAACGACGTCGCGGTCGTCGTGAACAACGACATCACCACCCGTGACCGGCTCAAGGTCGTGTTCCTGCCGAACTACAATGTCAGCGCCGCCGAGGTCATCATTCCGGCGGCCGACGTCTCCGAGCAGATCTCGACCGCCGGAATGGAGGCGTCCGGCACCGGCAACATGAAGTTCGCGCTCAACGGCGCGATCACCATCGGCACGCTCGACGGCGCCAATATCGAGATCGGCGAGCGCGTCGGCGCCGACAACATCGTCATTTTCGGGATGACAGCCGAAGAGGTCGAGGCCGCCAAGCGCAATCCCCGGCCGACGGCCGAGGTCATCGCCGGCGCCCCCCATCTCGAGGGCGTTCTCGACGCGGTCGCCAGTGGCGCCTACTCGCCACGCGAGCGCGATCGCTATCGCGGCCTCGTCGATGGGTTGCGCGCCAATGACTGGTTCATGACGCTCAACGACTTCGAGAGCTACAGCCAGGCGCAGCGCCGGATCGACGCGCTCTGGGCCAACCAGTCGAAATGGTGGAAGATGTCGGTGACGAACACCGCCCATTGCGGCTGGTTCAGCGCCGACCGCGCGATCGGCGAATATGCCAAGCGGATCTGGGA
>QBLV01000008.1:12862-20089 GCA_003241815.1 Hyphomicrobiales bacterium
ATTCCGACGCGCGACGACAAGGCCTGAGTGTCTTGGCGGCCGTGCAGCGGCTCGTGCCATGCCCGCTGCCGGCGCGCATGGGCGCGACGCCGGGCGAGGACGGCATCACTTTCGCGGTGTTCTCGCGCAACGGCGAGCGCGTGCATCTATGCCTGTTCGACGAGACTGGCGAGCGCGAGACCGCGCGTCTGCCGCTGCCCTGCCGAACGGGCGACATCCATCATGGCCTCTTGCCCGGAGGCGCGGCAGGCTTGCGCTACGGCCTGCGCGTCGAAGGACCCTGGCAGCCCGAGCAGGGCCACCGTTTCGATGTCTCGAAACTGCTGATCGACCCTTACGCGACTGTGATCGATCGGCCGTTCCGCTGGGATCCGCAGATGGCGCGTCACAGCGCGGAGACAGGCGATCTGGTGCCACGCTGTGTGGTGAGTGCGGCTCCGCGGCTCCAGAGCACGCAAGCATTACCTCTCAGCCCGCATCCTGAGGAGCTCCGCAGCGGCGTCTCGAAGGATGAGGGTTGGATGGGTCGAAAGCCCGGCTTCATCTACGAACTCGCCGTGAAGCCCTTCACGATGCGCCATCCCACCGTGCCGCAACGCATCCGTGGCACCCTCGCAGCGCTCTGCGAACCGGCCATCCTCGACCACATTGGCAGACTCGGGGTCAGCCATGTCGAGCTGATGCCCGTTGCCGCCTGGATGGACGAGCGCCATCTTCCGCCGCTCGGGCTGTCTAATGCCTGGGGCTACAACCCGGTGAATTTCTTTGCGCTGGACCCGCGCCTGGCGCCGGGCGGCGAGGATGATCTGCGCCGGCTTTGCGCTGTCTATGGTGGAGCCGGTATCGGCATCATCCTCGACATCGTCTTGAACCACACCGCCGAAAGCGACGAGTTCGGCGCGACGATCTGTCTGCGCGGGCTCGACAACGCCGTCTATTATCGCCACGCGACCGATGATCCCGGCCGGCTGATCAACGACACCGGCTGTGGCCATACGCTGGCGCTCGACCGCGCGCCGGTCGTCCGCATGGCGATGGACGCGATGCGGCACTGGCGCAGTCTCGGCGTCGCCGGCTTCCGCTTCGATCTCGGCACGGTGATGGGGCGATCGGACACCGACTATTCGCAGGACGCCCCGCTCTTCGCCGCGATCCTGCAGGACCCGGATTTGTCGCAGGCGCTGCTGATCGCCGAGCCCTGGGATATCGGGCCCGACGGTTACCGGATCGGCGAGTTCCCGGCCCCCTTTGCCGAATGGAACGGCCGCTACCGCGACGATGTCCGCCGGTTCTGGCGCGGCGATGGCGGGGCAGCGGGGGGGCTGGCGACGCGGTTGGCAGGCTCAGCCGATCTTTTCGCCGGTCGCCATCGTGGGCCGCAAGCGAGCATCAACTTCATCGCCGCCCATGACGGCTTCACGCTGGCTGATCTCGTCGCCTATGCCGCCAAGCACAACGAGGCCAATGGCGAAGGCAACCGCGATGGCGACAGCGACAGCCATAGCTGGAATAACGGCGCTGAGGGGCCAAGCGACGACCGCGCCATTCAGGTGGCGCGCGACCGCGATATCCGCGCCCTGCTGGCGACGCTATTTCTCTCGCGGGGCATTCCGATGCTCCAGGCCGGCGACGAGTTCGGCCGCACGCAGCACGGCAACAACAATGCCTACTGCCAGGACGTTGAGGCATTCTGGCTGGATTGGGCAGGAGCCGACGACGACCTCGCAGATTTCGTCGCGACGCTCGCCCGCATCCGCGAGGCGCACCCGCTGCTCGCGGATGCAAGTTTCCTGACCGGGACAGGAGACCCGCCGGATGCGCGGTGGCTCGAGCCCGACGGCACGCCGATTGCCGATGACGAATGGGCGGGTCTGGACGCTCTCTGCTTGGTGCTGGCCGACCCCGCCGGGGCGCGGCTGATCGCAATCAATCGGTCGCACGAAACGGTGCGGCTGACGTTCCCGGAGGCTGATGACTGGCGGTGTCTGCTCCGCTCGACAGAGGGGGAAGATGCCACCCTGCAAGCCCGCAGCGTCTCGCTCTGGCAGCGCGGTTGACACGATCTAGGATGGTCCGGCTTGTCCCGACCATCCACGTTTCGAAGCTGTCGAGCGCTTCGACAAGACGTGGATGCTCGCCACAAGGGCGAGCATGACGCCATAAGCAGTTACATCAGCACGATCAGCGAGCGCGGCGACAGCGTCAGTTCCGCATCAGCCTTCAGACCTTTCCGCCCCTCGTCGGAGCCCGGACCGGTCTCGGTATCAAGCACCACCGACCATGACCCCGCTTTCACCCGCGGCGGAAGCTTGAAGGGAACATCGCCGTCGAAAGCGTTGAACAGAATCAGGGCCTCATCGCCGCCCTGCTCGACATCGGGCATGTGCATCAGAAGCCCGATCGCGCGCAGGCCCTCATCGTCCCAATGCTCCTCCTGCTGGTCGCCCCCGGCCGGGTTGACCCAGCGCAGCACGCAGCCGTCGCGGAAGGAGGAGCGCCGGAAGATCGCGTGGTCGGCCCGCAGCTTCGTCACGCGCCGCACGAAGCCGGTCAGGGCCTTGTCGCGGTCGGTCAGTTCGTCCCACTTCATCCAGGCCAGTTCGTTGTCCTGGCAATAGACGTTGTTGTTGCCGCCATTCGAGTGGCCGCACTCGTCGCCGGCCAGGATCATCGGCGTGCCGTGCGACAGCAGAAGCGTCGCCAGCAGGTTACGCTTCTGGCGCTCGCGGGCGGCGTTGATACCCTCGTCATCGGTCGGGCCTTCGACGCCGAAATTATAGGACAGGTTGTGGCCGTGGCCGTCGTTGTTGTCCTCGCCATTCGCCTCGTTGTGCTTCTCGTTGTACGAGACGAGATCGTTCAGCGTGAAGCCGTCATGGGCGGTGATGAAGTTGACGCCCGCCCAGGGCCGGCGACCGCGCAGGTCGTAGATGTCGCCCGAGCCGGTGACGCGCGCCGCGAGGTCGCGGATGATCCCCTCCTCGCCCTTCCAATAGGCGCGGGTGGTGTCGCGGTATTTGTCGTTCCACTCGCCCCAGCCCGGCGGGAAGCTGCCGACCTGGTAACCCCCGGGCCCGATATCCCAGGGCTCGCCGACGAGCTTGACCTTGCTCAGGACGGGGTCCTGCCCGATCGCATCGAAGAAGCCGCCGCGCTGGTCGAAGCCATGCGGCTCGCGTCCGAGAATGGTGCCGAGATCGAAACGGAAGCCGTCGACCTCCATCACCTCGACCCAGTAGCGCAACGAATCCAGGATCATCTGCAGCACGCGCGGGTGGCTGGTGTTGACCGTGTTCCCGGTGCCCGTGTCGTTGATGTAGAAGCGCGGATCGTCCGGCATCGTCCGGTAATAGGCGAAGTTGTCGATGCCCTTGAAGGAGAGCGTCGGCCCCATCTCGTTGCCTTCGGCGGTGTGGTTGTAGACCACGTCGAGAATGACCTCGAGCCCGGCATCGTGGAACTTGCGCACCATGTCGCGGAAGGACCGCAGCCCCGCCTTGCCCTCATAGCGCTGCATCGGCGCAAAGAAGCCAATCGTGTTGTAGCCCCAATAATTCGTGAGGTTCTTCGCGGCCAGGTGATGGTCGTCGAGATAGGCATGGACCGGCAGAAGCTCGACCGAGGTCACGCCGAGGCTCTTGATGTAGTCGAGCACGGTCTTCTCGCCGAGGCCGTCGAAGGTGCCGCGCATGTCCTGCGGCACGGCCGGGTGCAGCTTGGTGAAGCCGCGCACATGGGTCTCATAGAAGATTGTCCGGTCCCAGGGCACGTTCGGCCTGGCCGGCGCGTTCCTATCGGCCTTCCAGTCGCAAACCACGCATTTCGGCGTAAAGGGCGCGCTATCGAGGTCGCTGAAGCTCAGATCGACATCGGCCTCGGCGCCGACATCATAACCGTAATGGGCAGCGTTCCAGTCGATCGCGCCGGAATACTCTTTCGCGTAGGGATCGAGCAGCAGCTTGTTGGGGTTGAAGCGGTGCCCCTCCTCCGGCGCGAAACGGCCATGGACACGGTAGCCATAGCGCTGTCCCGGCCTCACGCCCGGAAGATAGCCGTGCCAGATCTCGTCGGTATATTCGGGAAGCGTGATGCGTGCGGTCTCGACAGTACCGTTGTCGTCGAAGAGGCAGAGTTCCACCTTTTCAGCATGGGCGGAGAAGATCGCAAAATTCGTCCCCTCGCCATCATGAACCGCGCCGAGCTCCGTTCCCTGCCCCGCTTCGACATCGAAGCGCATCCCGTTTCCGTCAGCCATGTCATCCCTCGCATTGATCAGGCCTGACGCAATGCCATCGCCTCGCGCGACCGGCCATCCTGTCAAATGATGCCGCAAGCCTGCCGCAGTTCGTGCAACGTGAGGAAGGTGCCGCAGTTCCGGCTGTCGGCCCCCAAATTGCATGAATATTTTGCAGCGCAATATGGAACATTAACCGCGAGACGGTGTTGTGCTTACGATGTGCGCGAGGAGTTTCCGATGGCCGAGGCGCTGAAAGACACAGGGTCCGACACCGCCCCTTCGACATCCGGCCACGCATTAATCTACGCCGCCGCCGTCAAGGAAGGTGCGCCTGAGATCTCCACGAAGCTGGCTGGTAACACCAAACTGCTGTTCGTCACGTCCGAGATGGGCGATTTCATCAAGGCGGGTGGCCTCGGTGAGGTTTCGACGGCCCTTCCGCGTCAGCTGCGCGCGCTCTGCGATGTCCGCGTGCTGCTCCCCGGATTTCGTCAGGTTCGCGCCGCCAAGCCCGCCATGGACATCGTCCGCGAAATGCCCCGTACGGCGAGCCTGCCGCCCTGGTCGCTGGGACGTTTCGCCACCGCCGACGGCCTGACCATCTATGCCGTGCTCTGCGACGAGCTTTACGATCGTGAAGGCTCGCCCTATGGCCCCCATGCCGGCGGCGACTTCAGCGACAACGATATCCGCTTCGCCAGGCTCTCGCTTGCAGCCGCGGAAATCGCTGCCGGCGAGGCCGATCCGAACTGGAAGCCCGACATCATTCACGTCAACGACTGGCCGTCCGCGCTGGCTCCGGGCTATCTGCGTTGGAAAGGCCTCAACACGCCTTCGATCCTGACGATCCACAACCTGGCCTATCAGGGGCTGTATCAGCCCTCGCGCATGGGCGCACTCGGCATTCCCGATTTGGCCTTTTCGGTCAACGGCGCCGAGTTCCACGGCAAGATCTCGTTCCTGAAAAGCGGCATCTTTTACAGCTCCCATGTCACGACGGTGAGCGAGACCTATGCTCACGAGATCACCACGGCCGAGCATGGCTGCGGGCTCGACGGTCTGCTCATGACCCGCATGAACGAGGGCCGCCTGACCGGAATCGTCAACGGCATCGACGATAGCTGGACGTCGCCGGCTGGGGCGTTGAAGACGGCGGCTCAGCGGGTGCGTCAGTGGAAACGCCAGAGCGCGACCGATATCCGCAAGACATTTGAGCTGCCTCCCTCGCGCGGACCGCTGTTCTCGATCATTTCGCGGCTTGTCCATCAGAAGGGCATCGACCTCTCGATCGAGGCCGCCGAGACGATCATCGCCAATGGCGGCCAGCTCGTCGTCACCGGCCGCGGCGAACCGCGTCTCGAGGATGCGATCGAGCGGCTCGCCCGGCAGCATCCCCGGGCTGTCGCCGCGCGCATCGGCTTCGACGATGCCGAGGCACGGCGCATCTTTGCGGCGAGCGATTTCCTGCTCATGCCCTCGCGCTTCGAACCCTGCGGCCTGAGCCAGATGTATGCCCAGCGGTTCGGCGCGCTGCCGATCGCCTATCGCACCGGCGGCCTCGTCGATACGATCGAGGACGGGCGCTCGGGCTTCCTGTTCTCGTCGCTGACGGGAGCGGGTCTGGCGTCGGCCGTGACGCGTGCGCTCGATGCCTTCCGCTCCAAGGCGGCGTTCCGGCAGATGCGCGAGCATGCCATGGCAAAACGGTTCGACTGGAGCCAGCCGACGCACCGCTATGCCGATGTTTATGCCAAGGCTATGTCTGCGTGACCTTCCGCTTTAGGCCGGTAGCTCAGCCGGTCACAAGGCCGCCCCCGATTTCTGACGATCAGCACGAAAACCATCGCAGGGCCCCCGGGCTCCGCGATGGTTCATGATGCTCTCAGGCGCGGATGCTCTCCTCCCAGGACCGTCATCGACGAGCCCGGGAGCCGGCGTTGCGCGAACCGTTCAGCTCTTTGTCTTGGGAGCCGCCTTGGTCGCGGCTGCTTTCGCCGGAGGCTTTGCCGCAGGTGCGTCCTTGGCGCTGGCCACGGGCCCGCCTTTGGCAAGAGGCTTCGCCTTGGCGTCCGTCGTCTTCGCTTTGGCATCGGTTTTTTTGCCGCCCGCAAGGCTGGCGGCGACACGCTCCTCGGCCTGCTGCCAATGCTCCGCGTCACGCCCCCGAGGCTTGCCCTCGGCCTCCCAGATCGCATAGGCCACGTCGCGGACCGTCTGTTCCCGGCTCATTGGCAACCCCTCCTGTCAAATGCCTGCAATTCAGTGCGACAACCATGCCGAGCACGCTTGGTTCCACCGCCTCGTCGGAGGATGAGGCATCGTCGCGACGGAACGTAGGCTCGCTCTGCTGCGTTGCATCATTGACGATTCCCCGTCGAGGGTGGAGTCGCATTTCGATGGAGCTTACCCGTATGACGCGCCAGATGCCGCTCAGACTGCCCAGCCTTCCGGGCAGCGACATCGCCCTGCTGACGGAAGGGCGCCATCCCGACCCCTTCGCCGTGCTCGGCCGCCATGTCGTCGGCGAAGTCTGCCTGGCCCGCGCTTTCTTGCCCGGCGCCAATTATGTCGAACTGGTCACGGGCCAGGGGGATGACCGCCGCGCCGTGCCGATGATCGGCAGTGGCGACGGCCTGTTCGAGGCGCCGTGCCCGACGGACGCGCCCTACCGAATTCGCGCCGCCTGGCCGGGCGGCATCACGGAATCGGCCGATCCCTACAGCTTCGGCCTGCTGCTCTCCGACGACGATGTCTATCTCGCCGCCGAGGGCCGCCATTTCGAACTCTCGACGCGGCTCGGCGCCAATCTGCGCAGCATTGACGGCATCGAAGGCGTGCTCTTTGCCGTCTGGGCGCCCAACGCCTCTCATGTGGCAGTCGTCGGCGACTTCAACGGCTGGGATGCTCGCCGCCACCCAATGCGCCGCCGGCTCGGCCCTGGTATCTGGGAGCTGTTCATCCCCGGCATCGTGGCGGGCGCGGTCTACAAA
>QBLV01000008.1:20099-42005 GCA_003241815.1 Hyphomicrobiales bacterium
GTCTACAAATACGCGCTGATCTCGGCCTCCGGTGAGCAGCTTCCCTGGAAAGCCGACCCGCTGGCGCGCTGCACGGAACTGCCGCCCCGCACCGGCTCGGTCGTTGCCAAGGCCCCGGACTTCACCTGGACCGACGAGGACTGGCTCAAGGCCCGCGAGAGCGCCAACCCGGTCGCGGAGCCGATGACGACCTATGAGGTCCATGTCGGCTCCTGGCTGCGCACGGAATGGGGCCAGCTCGGGTCCTGGGACGAGGCGACCGATCGGCTGATCCCCTATCTCCAGCATATGGGCTTCAGCCATGTCGAGCTGATGCCGATCACCGAGCATCCCTTTGGCGGCTCATGGGGCTACCAGCCGCTGGCGCTGTTTGCGCCGACCTCGCGTCTGGGCCCGCCGGAAGCCTTCGCGCGCTTCGTCGATCGCTGCCACGCAGCCGGCATCGGTGTGATCCTCGACTGGGTCCCGGCGCATTTCCCCTCCGACGAACACGGGCTCGCCCGCTTCGACGGGACCGCGCTTTACGAACACGAGGATCCGCGCCAGGGCTTCCACATCGACTGGAACACGCTGATCTACAATGTCGGGCGCCGCGAGGTTCGCGGCTTCCTGATCGCCTCGGCGCTGTTCTGGATCGAGACCTTCCATCTCGACGGCCTGCGCGTCGATGCGGTCGCCTCAATGCTTTACCGCGATTACAGCCGCAAGCCGGGCGAATGGGTGCCCAACGAATTCGGCGGACGCGAGAACCTTGAAGCCGTCAGCTTTTTCCAGGAACTCAACACCCTGGTCGGTGCGCGCGGGCGCGGTGCAGTGACCATCGCCGAGGAATCGACCGCCTGGCCGGGCGTGACCCAGCCGGTGCACCATGGCGGGCTCGGCTTCCATTTCAAATGGAACATGGGCTGGATGCACGATTCGCTGCGCTATTTCGGCCACGACCCGATCTATCGCGGCTATCACGGCGACGATATTACCTTCGGCCTCGTCTACGGCTTCTCGGAGAACTTCGTGCTGCCGATCTCGCATGACGAGGTCGTTCACGGCAAAGGCTCCCTGCTCTCGCGCATGCCCGGAGACGACTGGCAGCGTTTCGCGAACCTGCGGCTCTATCTCGCAATGATGTGGACGCATCCCGGCAAGAAGCTGCTCTTCATGGGCTGCGAGTTCGGCGCCGAGGAGGAGTGGAGCGTCGATGCGCCCTTCCCCTGGCCCCATCCCTTCGACGAGCGCCGGCAGGGCGCATCGAAATTGGTGCGCGACCTCAACGCGCTCTATCGCTCAACACCGGCATTGCACCGCCTCGACCATGCGCCGGAGGGCTTCGCCTGGGTTGTGGCCGACGACGCCGCCACCTCGGTCTTCGCCTTCAGCCGTTCGAGCGCTCCCGGCTCATCCGAAATTCTGGTCGTCGCCAACATGACGCCGGTGCCGCGCATCGACTATCGCATCGGCGTGCCCAAGACGGGTCTCTGGCGCGAGCGCCTCAACAGCGATGCCGGAGACTATGGCGGCACCGGGCTGGGCAATGGCGGCTCGGTTCGGACGCAGGACATCCAGGCGCATAGTCAATTCCAGAGCCTGTCGCTGACGCTGCCGCCGCTCGGACTGCTGGTGCTCGAACATGATCCGGCCGGTTGAGCTTTCGCAGCTCACCCGCAATCACCTCCTTTTTTCATCATGACGACACTCCGGAGTACCCGATGAGCGACGACACACTGCGCCAGCTCGCCATCAAGGCCGGCGTCGCGCCGCACTGGACGGACCAGACCGGCGAAGACCGCGCCGTCTCACCCGACAGCCTCCGGTCCATCCTGCTCGCGCTCGGCCTGCCGGCCGACAGCGATTCGGCGCTGCGCAACTCGCTCTCGCTGATGGAGAGCGGTGTCAACGCCGCCGCCAGTTCACGCTTCACGACGGCGCGCGTCGGCCAGAAGGTCGGGTTGCCGATGGCGGCTCCCGGCGGCACGGCTGTCGAGATCACGCTCGAAGGCGGTGGGCACCGCATCGTCACCTCGGAAGACGGCTATGACGGCGCGCTGACCCTGCCGGCCTTTGACGAGCCTGGCTACCACACCGTCCGTACCCATGACGGCGACTACACCGTCGCGACCGCGCCCGAACGCTGCATCACCTTCTCCGACTTGAACCACGGCGCCACCGGCTACGGCCTTGCCGCCCAGATCTATTCGCTGCGAACAGAGAACGATGGCGGCATCGGCAATTTCGCCGGCGTCGCCACGCTGGGTCGCGCCGCTGCCGCGCGCGGCGCCGATGCGCTGGCGATCAGCCCGGTCCATGCGCTCTACGGCGCGGAGGCCGGGCATTTCAGCCCTTACTCGCCCTCGACAAGGCTGTTCTACAACCCGCTCCATGCCGACCCGGCGGCCGTGCTGCCCGAGGATCTCGTCCGGGACGTGATCGTCAACGCCGGTCTCGGCGAGGAGATGGGGCGGCTGTCCTCGCTGGGCCAGGTCGATTGGCTGGCGGCGACGCCGCTGCGGCAGAAGCTGCTGCGCGCGCTCTTCGACGCGATCCGCGATCCCGGATTTGCGTCCGAGCCGGTCCGCATGGACTTCGAACGCACGCTGGCCGAGGCCTCGCCGCTGCTGAAGTCACACGCCATCTTCGAAGTTCTGCACGCCACGCAGTTGCGGCAGAACCCTAATGCCTGGAGCTGGCGCAACTGGGACGCGGCCTATCGCGACCCCGACAGCGCCGAGGTCGCGGCCTTCGCCGATGAGCATGCCGACGAGGTCTCCCACCAGATCTTCCTGCAATGGCTCACCGGCCGCTCCTATGGCGAGGCGCAGCGCGCCTGCCGCGAGGCGGGCATGAAGGTCGGCCTGATCGCCGACCTCGCCATCGGCATGGACGGCTCGGGCAGCCATGCCTGGGGCCGCCAGCACGAGGTGCTGGGCGGCTTGAGCATCGGCGCCCCGCCCGACTACTACTCGGCCGAAGGCCAGAGCTGGGGCCTGACGACCTTCTCGCCGCGCGGGCTTGCGGCCTCGGGCTTCGCGCCCTTCATCGAGACCCTGCGCGCCAGCCTGCGCTATGTGGGCGGCATCCGCATCGACCATGTCATGGGGATGAGCCGACTCTGGCTGGTGCCGGAAGGGGCGAGCGCGCTGGACGGCGCCTATGTCACCTTCCCCTCCGAGACGCTGTTCCGGCTCGTCGCGCTGGAATCCTGGCGCCACAAGGCGATCGTCATCGGCGAGGATCTCGGCACGCTGCCCGACGGCTTCCGCGACTATCTGCGCGAGCAGGGTGTCGCGGGCCTGCGCGTGCTGCGCTTCGAGAAGAGCGAGCATGGCTACATCCCGCCCGAGCACTGGCATGCGGACGCCGCAGCGCTCACCACCACCCATGATCTGATCCCGACCGCCGGCTGGTGGGCTGGTGCGGATATCGAGCCGACGCATGACGGCGTCGATCATGAGGGCATCCGCGCCTGGGATCGCGGCGTCCTGTGGAGCGCCTTCCAGCATGCCGGCGTCGCAGAGGGCGACCGCCCGGCTCCCGACGACACCGGCCCGGTGGTGGACGCGGCGATCCGCTACATCGCCAGGACGCCCTGCACGCTGAAGCTGCTGCCGATCGAGGACGCGCTCGGCATCGAGACCCAGCCGAACGTGCCGGGTACGACGACGGAGAAGCCGAACTGGCGGCACCGGCTGGATGGCGAGGCCTCCGCGCTGCTGGATGATGAGACGGTGCAGCGGCGGCTCGGCTATCTGGGCCAGCCGCGCGACGCGGACGCATAGACCTCGGCCATCCTCCTCCGCAAACACTGCGTCATCCTGGACCAGCGGCGAAGCCGCGCAACTCCGGGATCCACCATAGGACACGATGGCCCTCTATGATGGATCCCGGGACGACCTCCGGTCGCCCAGGATGACGGTGGTGTTCTATGAGGACCACGATCAGGCGCGCGCCAGCGCCCAGACGCCGACCGGCACGACCGGCAGCGCGGCGGCTAGCGAGAGTCCATCAGCGGACAGATCGGGGCCGAGCACCGCATCGCTTAGACGAAGCCCCTCGGGAAGCACGATGCGCGTATCCGCCCACCAGCCCTGATCCGGCACAAGCGCATCACCCTCCGTCACGCCCCCCGCACAGCAGCGCGCGGCCACGACGAGCATCGCGGCATCGCCATCCCGGCGCATGAACGCGAGCACGTGGCCCGCTCGCGCACCCTGGACCTCGACCGGCTCGTAGCTCCCCTGCGCGAACAGCGCCGGTGCGCTCTGGCGGAAGCGCAGCAGCTTGCGCAGCACCGCCTGCTTGATCCGCCCGTCGCGCCAATTCTCAGCCAGCAGGTCGAGCGAGAGGTGCTGGGCCAGCGCGATCTTGCGCGCGGAAAAGTCGACCGGGCGGCGGTTGTCGGGATCGACCAGGCTGAAATCCCAGTATTCCGTGCCCTGATAGGTGTCGGGAACGCCCGGAGCGGTGCAGCGCAGCGCCATCTGGACGAGACCGTTCAGCGCGCCGGCCCGCTCGATGCGCGAAACGAAGGCGGCGACATCGCGCAGCAAATCGCCGCTCCTGGCGGGATTCAGCGCGTCGATGGCGAACTGCAGCGCACGTTCCTCATAGGCCTCGTTCGGCGCGGACCAGCTCGAGCGCAGCTTGCCCTCGCGCAAGGCCTTGCGCCACCAATCGCCGAGCCGCCGCGCCAACTGGTCGAGCCCCGCCGCGTCATCGACGCCGAGCCCGAGCGGCCAGGCGCCGACCAGCATCTGCTGGAACATGTGCTCGTCTGCCGGGTCGAGCCCGTCGGGCCGGATGCCGGCGGAGAGCTCGCGCCAGCGCTGCGTCGCCGCGATCCAGTCCTGCGGCATCTCGCTCAGGACCGCGAGACGGGCGCGAACATCTTCGCCGCGCTTATGATCATGCGTCGCTGTCGCCAGCATGGCCCGTGGCACGATTTCGGCGCGCTGCCGCATCAGCTCATGGAAGTCGTCGGGCTCGATGCCCAGCACGCCCGCATCGAAACCGACATCGTTGCGCGAGATCAGCCGGCCATAGCGATAGAACGCCGTATCCTCGACCGCCTTGGCGGCCAGCGGCGCGGCAAGCTGGTTGAAGCGCCGGATCGCCGTGATCCGCGCGGGCCGGCGCGCCTCCTCGCCCTCACCCGCGATGACGGACGCCACGAACCGCAAGGCCGGCGGATCGCTCAGCGGCGCCGCCAGTGCCGAACGCAACGCAGCCTGCACGCGCTCGCCCGCACCCACGCCATCATCGCGTCCGGTGGCGTAGCTGCGATAGGCGCGTAGCTGCGCGATCAGGCTGGTCGCGGCGCGCCGCAAGGCCGCCCGCGTCAACCCTTCGCCGTCGCGGTGCTCGGCGCCGGCCTGCTCCAGCGCATCGACCAGCCGCTCGCGCTGGCCGTCGAAGCTGTGGGAGAGGATTTCGTGGCGCGCCACCTCCTCCTCGCCATGGAAATCGCGCGACCGGCCGCTCAGCACGGCCCAATGCGCCGAGAGAGGCCCGGACGCAGCGCGGTCATGCTGCAAGGCCGAAATCTGGTCCATGAAGTCGTAGCCGGTCGAACCGTCCACATCCCAATCGGCGGGGATATGCTCGCCCGATGCCAGGATTTTCTCGATGATCAGCCAGGCGCGATCCTCCCGAAGACCCTCGGGACGCTGGCGCTGGAGCATGTCGAGATGGCGGCGCAGCTCGATGCAGTAGCCCGCCGGATCCGAGAGACCATCGACATGGTCGATGCGCAGCCCGTCGATCAGCCCGTCGCGATAGAGCCGCAAGCCCACCGCATGCTTGGCCGCGAAAGCCTCGGGCTCCTCCATCCGCACGGCGGCGAGCTGGGTGATGTCGAAGAAGCGGCGCCAGTTGATCCGGTCGCCGGCATTGCGCCACCAGTCGAGCACGAAGTTCTGGCGCGACAACAGGCCGTCGAGCGCCTGAGTATCACGGAACGCCTCGACGCCTACAGCCGCGATCTCGGCCTGGTCCTCGGGCCGGATCGGAAACAGATGCTCGCCATAGGACACCGCATAGCCGCCATCATGGATGACGAGTTCGAGCGCGCCGGCTTCCAGCACCTGCCGATAGGGCTCGCCGAGGAAGGGCGCATGAACCTTGCCGGCGATCTGCGGGTCCGGACAGTCAAAATCGATGTCGAACCAGCTCGCATAGGCGCTGCCGCGGCCATGCTTCAGCAGATCGAGCCAGAGCTTGTTGTCGGCCCCGCCGACCGCCATGTGGTTGGGCACGATGTCGAGGATGATGCCGATGCCCTGCGCACGTAGCGCCGCCGCCATCTCGGCAAAGCCCGCCTCGCCACCGAGATCGGCATTGATCGCATCGTAATCGACGACGTCGTAGCCATGCATCGAGCCGGCCCGCGCGGTCAGGATCGGCGAGGCGTAGACATGGCTGATGCCGAGTTCGCCGAGATAGCCCGCGAGATCGCGCCCCGCCGAGAACGGAAAATCCTTGTGGAATTGCAGACGGTAGGTCGCGCGGGGCGGCCAGGCGGATGTCGAGGCAGAGGGTTCGCGGCGCAGCGGCGCATCCGGCATCTTTGAGACTTTCAGGCTGTCGGCCGCACTATGGGCCGAAGACTGAACGGGAGATGGCGGTGGTTGTTCCCCTTATGCCGCCCGCGCCTCGACGATGCCCGCGATCGCCTCCAGCATGCGGGTGTCGTCTCCAGCGAGTCCCTCCATCGCCGCCATGCGCGCGATCACCGTGCCGGCGACGGCCTCCTCCACCGTATCCTCGGCATAGGCGTAGAAGATCGTCGCATGCTGGCCGTCGCGGTGGCAGCGCCCTTCGATCTGCTGAAGCTGGATCGCGCTGTGGCGCATGTCGTGGATGACAAGCGAACGCTCGCGCTCGCCGCCCGGCATCTCGCCGCGATGCAGCGAGATCGACTCGGTGACGGTGAAGATGACAGCGTCGAGCTGCCCGGTCTGGAAAAAAATCCGCGTTTCCTCGTTGACCGCGCCCGAGCGTTCGCCGTTGATCTCGCCGACGCGCCAGCCGCGTCCCCTTAGGGCGTCGGCCAGCATGGCGCTGGTCTCCAGAAACGCGACGGAAACCGCCACCTGCTCGTCATTGCCGAGCAGGTCGTCGCAGAAATCGACCGTGCCGGGAATGCGCAGCAGGCTCGCCTTCTGGCGGAAGCGCAAATCGGCCGCCCAGCCCTGCGGTTTGCGGGTCGAGCCGCCAGCGAGGCCAAGTTCCTTGCGGAATTCACGCCAGGTCGCGTCGTAGAGCTTGCGCGCGGCGGCATCGAGCGCGACTGGCGCCAGCTCGCGTTGGACTTCGGGCCAGCCGGCGATCTCTTCCGGCCGCCGCCGCAGCCCGATCGCCCGCGCACCGCGATAGAGCAGATCGGCCATCGCCTTGCGGTCAGCCTCGTTGGGCTCCCAGCTCCAGTTCTTCCAGCGGCCCTTGGCGCGGCCGATCCTGAGCTGCTTCATCAGGGCGCGGAAACCGTCGAGATCGGCGCTCGGCATGCCCGCCGCCCGCGCCAGCAGGTGCCCGAGATAGGACAGCTCATGCGGCGACTGGCCAGCGGTGGCGCTCATATAGATCGTGAAATCGGCCGCCGCCGCCATCTGCCGGCAGACCATGCCCTGCTGGGAATTCGGATTGCGGATGCGGTGCGCCTCGTCGATCACCACCAGCGGCCAGACGCGTCGGGGCACGCCGAGCTTGGCCAGCTCATTGTTTTTCGCCCGCACCGAGCGCTTCTTCGAATCGGCAGGCGGCGCCAGCAGCGACTTCGTCTTCTCGAAATTCATCAGCGTGACGCGTTTGGGCGGCAGCCCCGACAGCGCCATCGTCCGCCGCCATTGCGGGATCGCGCCCTTGGGGCAGATCACCAGAATGTCTTGCTCAGGCATGGCCGAGAGCGCGAGCCAGGCCGAGAGCGTCTTGCCGAGCCCCGTCAGGTCGCCGAGCAGGAAACCCGGCGCGCCGGCCGCCCGTGCCGCCAGGATCGCATTGCACGCCGTGCGCTGATGCGCATGCGGCACCATCAGCCCGGGCTCGTCCGTCATCGGGCGCGCATCCCCTGCGCGCCATATCCCGTGGCAAATCGCTGCATCCGCATGCCAGTATCAATGCGCGGCGGGATCGGCAACGACCCCGCCCCTCCCCTGCGACACAACAGACAGCGAGCTTCCATGACCCGCAGCCAGGCCATCGCACATGCGCAAGACTACTTCGACACCGGCGCATTGAAGCGCGACCTCGCCCGCCTCATCGCGATGCCGACGGAGAGTCAGAACCCGGACCGTGCCCCGGTGCTGAGCGAGTATCTGGAAACCGAGATGCGCCCGTTGCTGGAGGGCCTCGGCTTCGAATGCCGGATCCTGCATCACCCGAAGGCCAAGGGCCCCTTCCTCTTCGCGCAGCGCATCGAGGACGAGAGCTTGCCGACGATCTTCGGCTACGGCCATGGCGACGTCATTCGCGGCCTCGATGCGCAGTGGAGCGAGGGCCTCTCGCCCTGGGCGCTGACGGAGCGGGACGGCCGCTGGTACGGTCGCGGCGTGGTCGACAACAAGGGCCAGCACGTCATCAACATCAACGCCCTGCGCGCCGTCCTCGAAACGCGCGGCAAGCTCGGTTTCAACGCCAAATACCTGATCGAGATGGGCGAGGAATCAGGCTCTCCCGGCCTGCGCGAACTTTGTGCCGACGAGGCGGAGCTGTTCCGTTCGGATGTGCTGATCGCCTCCGACGGCCCGCGTCTCAATGCCGAACGGCCGACGGTTTTCCTGGGAGCACGCGGGGTCATCACCTTCGACCTCTCGATCGTCGCGCGCGAGGGCGGGCATCATTCCGGCAACTGGGGCGGCATCCTCTCCGATCCCGCGATCCAGCTCGCCCATGCCATCGCGGGCATTACCTCGCCCACCGGCCAGATCCGCATCCATGAATGGGTGCCCAGGGAACTGCCCCGCGCGGTGCGTGAAGCGGTCGCGGACTGCATCGTCGATGGCGGCCCCGACGGACCGCAGATCGATCCAGGTTGGGGCGAGCCTGATCTCTCCCCGGCCGAGCAGGTCTTCGGCTGGTGTTCCTTCGACGTGCTGGCGATGAAATCGGGCGTTCCGGAAACGCCGGTCAACGCCGTGCCGCCCAGCGCATGGGCGCGCTGCGCGCTGCGCTTCGTTGTCGGCATCGACCCCTCCGATGTCGTCCCGGCCCTGCGTCGTCATCTCGATCGCCACGGCTTCCCGATGGTCGAGATCGTCATGCCGGGTGCCGAGCGCTTCGGCGCGACAAGGCTCGACCCCGAAGATCCCTGGGTAGCCTTCACCATCGATTCGATCGCGCGCAGCACCAACAAGAAGCCGGCGTTGCTGCCCAATCTCGGCGGCTCGCTGCCCAACGACATCTTCGCCGAGATTTTGGGCCTGCGGACGATCTGGGTGCCGCATTCCTATCCGGGCTGCTCGCAGCATGCGCCAGACGAGCACCTGCCCGTTGCCTTGGCGCGCGAGGCGCTCGGCCTGATGGCAGGGCTCTACTGGGACATCGGCTCCGGCGACGCTCCAACCGTTTGACCTACTCCATCGGCTGACGGGGACTGCGATCCGGCGGCATGTCGTAGGGCGTGGCGGGCGGCGCTTCCGGCGGCGCATTGGGCGGCAGCTCCGGAGGCGGTTCGGTCGGTATGCTCTGCGGCGCGTCGTTCGGGGGCATTTCGACCGGCGGTGCCGGCGGAACCTCCGTCGGCGTCAGCGGGGGAGCCTCTTGCGGCGGATTTGGCATGACGGGCGTTCCACCTGGATCGCCACCGGCCTGCATCATCGCGTTCATGCTGATACCTCGATTTCGAGAGACGTCTCACCAACCAACGCGGCAGGCTTGCAAAGGTTCTGAAACCGGCGGCCAGAACGCGTCGACATCACCTCTGCCATTTCATGCAGCCTCCCCCATACGGAGGACGCAAAACGACGCCGAAAGACCTAGCGTCGCGGTGAGCACGGGCTCGCACATGCACTCATCACAGGAGAAAGCCATGAATCGAAGGGCATTTCTGACCGGACTCGCCGGTCTTTCCGTGGCGGCGTTTTCAACATCGCAGGCGTTTGCCGGCAGCGCCGCGCAGCAGGCCACCCGGAAGCCCGCTGGACCGCTGACGCTCGAAGAAGCGCTCGCCGATCCGACAGCACCGGGCCAGCCCGAGGCCGATTACGTCTACAGGATGCGGGCCTACCGGCGCGGGGGCCGCACAGGGGGAGCCTGGCGCAATGCGGTGCTGAGGGCCCGTGCTCGCCGTCGTCGCCGTTGACCGCCGTCGCCTGAAAGGCCCCGCGCTACGTCAACTCGGACAATGTAAGGTTCGTGGTGGGTGATGTAGGGCTCGAACCTACGACCCGCTGATTAAGAGTCAGCTGCTCTACCAACTGAGCTAATCACCCATACGCCACGAAGCGCAAACCGTTCCGCAAGCCGAAGCCCGCGTCAGGCAGGCCGGCGATGTAGCAAAGCCCCCCGACCCTGTCCACCCACCTGTGACAGAAATATGCGCGCGGCCCGCCGAAATCAGCACGGCGGGCCGCTCCCGATCAGGCCGTCTTCCGGTTCAGGAGGTGGTAAAGCGCGATCGCCCCGAAGGTGGCCGTCCCGATGCCGCCGAGTTCGAAGCCGAAGATCGGCAGCTTGAGGTCGCCTGCGCCGAGAATGAGCGCGGTCGCCACAGTCAGCAGATTCTTCGGATCGGAGAAATCGACCTTGTTCTCGACCCAGATTCGGCCCGCCGTCGCGGCGATCAAACCGAACACGACGACCGCGAGGCCGCCGAGCACCGCGACCGGAATCGTGCCGATCACCGCCCCGAACTTCGGCGAGAAGCCCAGCACCAGCGCGATGGTACCGGCGGCGACGAAGACCAGCGTCGAAAAGACCCGCGTCACCGCCATCACGCCCATGTTCTCGGCATAGGTGGTAACGCCCGTGCCGCCCCCCGAACCCGCGATCATGGTGGCGACGCCGTCAGCGATGAAGCCGCGCCCGATCAGGTGATCGAGATTGCGCCCGGTCATGACGGCAATGCCCTTGATGTGCCCGAGATTCTCGGCAACCAGAATGATCGCGACCGGCGCGATCAGCGCCATCGCCCTGGCGTCGAACACCGGCGCCACGAAGTTCGGCAGCCCGAACCAAGCGGCGGCGCCGATGCGCCCGAAATCGACCGCAGGCGCGCCGAAGCTCGCCGCCGTGACGGCATAGACGATGTAGGCGACGAGACCGCCGATCAGGATCGGCAGCCGCTGCGCCAGCCCCCGTCCATAGACCGCGATCAGCGCCACCGCGACGACCGTGAACAGCGCGATCCATTTGGTATAGGCGCTGGCCGAGATCATGTTCATGGCGACGCTGGTGAGGTTGAGGCCGATCGCGGCCACGACCGCGCCCGTCACCACCGGCGGCAGCAGCTTCTCGATCCAGGCGGTGCCGACCGCCTGGACCAGCAAGCCGATCGCGGCATAGAGCGCGCCGCAGGCGATGATGCCGCCCAGCGCCACGCCGATATTGGCGTTGGGGCCGGAGCCGGCATAGCCGGTCGCCGCGATCACCACGCCGATGAAGGCGAAGGACGACCCGAGATAGCTCGGCAGTTGCCCCCGCGTGACGATGAAGAACAGCAGCGTCGCCACGCCCGAGAAGAAGATCGCCACATTGGGATCGAACCCCATCAGGATCGGCGCCAGCGCGGTCGCGCCGAACATGGCCACGACATGCTGCAAGCCGGCGATGAAGGTCTGCGCGACCGGCAACCGCTCGTCGGGCATGACGGTGCCGGAGGTCTTCAGGCTCCAGTTCGGGAAATACGTCATCGCACTTAGCCTCCAGCCGAGCGCCTCCTCATAGACGCTTCGCAGCTGACGATTACAGGCGTGGAACGGCACTTCGCCAAGCGGATTTCGCGGCGCAAAAGCGAATATCGGGGGAAAAGCGCCCCTCAGCGCTCAGGAGGCAATCAGGCGCTTGGCGACGGATGCGACGAACTGGTCCAGGCTTTGCGCCAGATCATCCGCGACGGTGCCGACCGCCGTCGCTCGCTGATTCATCTCATTGACGGAGGCGCCGACGCGCTCGATGGCGCTGGACGTCTGGACGACGAGGTCGAGCGTCTTCTCGACCTCGCTGGACGTCTCCTGCGCATCGCGTGCGATGCCATGCGTCACTGTCAGTTGCTCCCCGAGAGCGGACGCAATCGCGGTCGACACATCGGCCATGCCGGCTACCGAGGCGTCGATCCGATGAATCGAGCCTACACAACGCTCCGTCGCCTCGCGAATGGCGGCGATGCGGGCCGCTATGACTTCTGTCGCCTGCGTCGTCTGCGTCGACAGGCTTTTCACTTCATTGGCGACGACTGAAAAGCCTCGTCCGGCCTCCCCTGCCCGTGCCGCCTCGATGGTCGCGTTGAGCGCCAGCAGGTTGGTCTGCTGGGCGATGCTTGAAATCAGGCTGACCACGGAGCCGATTTCGGCGACGAGCCCGGCGAGGCGCTCGATCGTATCCTGTGCTTCGCCAGCCGCAGCGACAGCCTCGGAGGCAATCTTGGCTCCATCATGCGTTCGGCGGTCAATCTCTCCGATCGACTGGCGCAGTTCCTCCGTCGAAACCGCGGTCTGCGCCACCACGTTCCGAACTCGGCCGAGGCTCTCCCGGCTTGCAGCCATGCTCTGCCCGGCGCTTTGTGAGACATGGGCGCAGTTGACCGCGACATTGCTCAACGTGCCCGAGGCTTCGCCTGCAGTGACCGACACCTCGCTGACAGCCGTCTTGAACGCGCTGGCCAGGCCCGCGACATCGGCCTCGCACTGGGCGATGCGCGCTGCACGATTGGCAGCGACATTGCCGATCCCCCCGACCAGATCGAGCGTCAGCATCTCCGCCAGGCGCACGCATTCGCGCGCCGTGCGTCGTCCGGAGTAGCTGTGACGCTTGCCTATTTCACGAAACGCAGAGCGCATCACGACCAGGCTCATCACCGCATGAGCGCGCGCGCCGAACGGGGTGTCGGCCAGGATTTGCGAAGAAGCCCGCAGCGACGCGACATAGGCCTCGCCGAACCCCGTTTCGAACAGGTTCCTGGTATGCTCGCCGAGCGTCCGGACGAGCTCGGCGCGATGCTCCAGCGACGCTTCCCGCATCAAGGGATGGTCGAGGAGCTTTTCGCAATGCAAGGCGTAGCCGGCTGCGAAATCGCGCTGGATGGCCGGCGCGAGCCATCGCGCCAGCGCCAACGTCTGATCATCGACGCCGAAGATCAGGAATCGCGACTGCGGCGAATCCGGATCAGGCGGCAGGGCTGGATCCACCATGACGGGAACGCTCGCTTTCGGACGCGCAAAGGATGTCCCGTATTGTTTAACGGATCGTTCGGCGCGCGCCCGAGCCGATCGCATCGGGCGCGCATCGCTTTACTCCGCCGCAGCCTGCGCGTGCAGACGCACGCCCTTGGCCATCAGCTTGTTGAGCGCCGTCAGATAGGCCTTCGCCGAGGAGACCAGCGTGTCGGGATCGGCGCCGCGGCCGGTCACCGAGAAGCCCTCATGCGTCAGCCGCACCGTGACCTCGGCCTGCGCGTCGGTGCCTTCTGTGACGGCATGGACGTCATAGAGTTCCAGCGTCGCCTCATGCGGCACGATCGCCTTGATCGCGATGAAGATCGCGTCGATCGGCCCGTTGCCCTCGACCTCCTCGGTCACCAGACGGCCCTCGACGTCGAGCCGCATCGTCGCGCGCTGCGGGCCGCGCGTGCCGGCGATCACCGTCAGCGAGTCGAGCTTGATGCGGTCATGCGCGGTGGCGATGTTGTCGTCGACCAGGGCCTCGATGTCCTCGTCATAGACGTGCTTCTTGCGGTCGGCGAGCGCCTTGAACCGGGTGAAGGCGTCTTCCAGCTGGTTGTCGCCGAGATCGTAGCCCATCTCCTTCAGCTTGGAGCGGAAGGCGGCGCGGCCGGAATGCTTGCCCATCACCAGCGAGGTCTTGGTCACGCCGACCGAGGCCGGAGTCATGATCTCATAGGTCGACTGGTTCTTCAGCATGCCGTCCTGGTGGATGCCGCTCTCATGGGCGAAGGCGTTCCGGCCGACGATCGCCTTGTTGTACTGCACCGGGAAGGAGCAGGCGTTCGAGACCGTCTTGGAGGCCCGCATCAGCATGGTCGCGTCGATGCCGGTGTCGTAAGGCAGCACGTCGCCGCGCACCCGCAGCGCCATCACCACCTCTTCCAGAGCAGCGTTGCCGGCGCGCTCGCCGATGCCGTTCAGCGTGCACTCGACCTGCCGCGCGCCACCTGCGATGCCCGCCAGCGAATTGGCCACCGCCAGCCCCAGGTCATTGTGGCAGTGCACGGAGAAGATCGCCTTGTCGGCATTGGGCACGCGCTCGCGGACCGAAGCGAACATCATGCGGTACTCGTCGGGCGTGGCATAGCCGACCGTATCGGGCAGGTTGATGGTGGTGGCGCCGGCCTTGATCGCAGCCTCGGTCGCGCGGCAGAGATAGTCGATCGGGGTGCGGGTGGCGTCCATCGCCGACCATTCCACGTCCTCGACCAGGTTGCGCGCCTGCGCGACGGTGCGGGTGATGATCTCCAGCACCTCGTCCTCGCTCTTGCGCATCTGGTGCTCCAGATGGATCGGCGAGGTCGAGACGAAGGTGTGGATGCGCGGCCGGCCGGCGTGGCGCACCGCCTCGCCGGCGCGGGCGATGTCACCGCTGATGGCACGGGCGAGGCCCGCGATGGTCGAGCGCTTGCTGCGCCTTGCGATCTCCGACACCGCCTCGAAATCGCCCTCCGAGGCGATCGGGAAACCGGCCTCGATGATGTCGACGCCCATCGCGTCCAGCAGTTCGGCGATCTCGAGCTTCTCCTCGAAGGTCATCGTCGCGCCGGGGCACTGCTCGCCGTCGCGCAGCGTCGTGTCGAAGATCAGGATGCGGTCTTTGGTGGAAGAAGGAGTCGAGGAGCCGTTGCTCGAAATCGATTCGGTCATGGTCGTGTTCCTGAAAGCGCCGGCGCCGTTCGCTTGGATGCAGGCGCCTATGTCTGGAAAGTCGTTCTCGTCACTCCCCTGAGCGCCCAGGCATGCATGCCCGGCCGGCCCTCAGGGGCGGCTAAGGAGAAGAAGCAGACCAAGCGATGAGCGGGAGGACGCGCGCATGCGGACGATCCGCGCGGCGGCGCGGTCATTCATCCGGATATGGGCGGCGGTCGAAACCACGAGCGTTCCTCGGAAAGGCCTGTCATGATGTAACCGAAATCCGTCTTGCTGCGCAAGCATATGTCCGACCATTTCGGCGGCCTATGGGGAATGGCACGAAAATCCTATGCTGATGGCGGCGCGACTCACGGTCCGGGAGTGCGCCCGCCTCTGTACTCCGGCCGTCTTCCGGACACGAAGCCGATGATGCGTTACGACCGTCGGGCGATCATCCTCGCCGCCTGCTTTTCCGGCCTCGCCGGCTATATCGACGCGCTCGGCTTCATCACGCTCGGCGGCTTCTTCGTCTCCTTCATGACCGGCAACACGACCCGGCTGGGCATCGAGTTGGCGGGTGGCCATGGCGGCGGCATCGCGCTGGCGGGCGGCATCCTCGCGCTGTTTGTCGCCGGGGTGGTGCTGGGCTCGCTGGTCGGCCACGCCGCCGGTCGCCGCCGGCCGCCGGCCGTTCTGGCCCTCGTGACGCTGTGCCTGTTCGTCTCGGCCGCGCTGGACACCTCCGGCTTCACCATGCCCGCGATCTGCCTGCTCGCGGTCGCGATGGGCTCGGAGAATGCCGTCTTCCAGCGCGACGGCGAGGTCACCATCGGCCTGACCTACATGACCGGCACGCTGGTCAAGATGGGCCAGCGCATTGCCGGCGCGATGCTCGGTGGCCCGCCGCTGGCTTTCCTTCGGCACTTCCTGCTCTGGCTCGGTCTGTTGGCCGGTGCGGTCCTCGGCGCCACGGCCCATCGCCTGATCGGCCTCGACGCGATCTGGCTTGCGGCCGCGGCCTCTCTGGCGCTCACGGCGGCAGCCGCGATCCTGTTGCACGACGGCTGAGAGGATCAGGCGGATGCGCCGCTGCGGTCCTTGACGACGACGATCGGGGCAAGAGGCGCCGGCCACAGCTGAATGCGGTAGAAATCATCGCCCTCCAGCCCGTCCTCGCTCAGGCTGTCGAGCCCCGAATAGGAGACGCGCACGCGGTATGGCCCCGGCGCCAGGTCGAGGCGCGGCGCATCAGCCAGGGAATCGGTACAGCCCATCACGGCGATGCGGCCGGACCGAACCGTGAAGGAGCCTTCATTGACGAGGCCCCACTCCGCTACATCCGCTTCCGGCGTAGCATCGTGAAGCGAGACCACGACGGGCACCGTCATATTGCGCGCCGTGCCGATGCCCACCGAATGATCCGCAACCGCCAGCAGCCGCTCGACCGCTTCTTCCGTCCAGAGCGAGCCGAAGTCGTCATTGGCTGTCTCGTCCTGGATGTAGAACTGGAAATAATCGGCGAAGACCGCGAGCTGAAGGGTGGTGTCCGTGGCCATGGCTGCTCCGCAAATCGTCTCAACGCTCAAGGTGAAGTTTGGCAGCGACCGTGTCGAGAATGTGTCATCGCGGCCCCAAGCGATTGGCGGCGATCCGGGAATCGGCCATGGTCGCGGCTGAAACGTCCGGAGTGATCGTCATGCGCGCCAACCCGCTGCTCTCTGCCTGCATTGCCACCGCGCTGACGCTGGCGCTCTCCGCCTGCCAGACGCCATCCGGTGGCCCGCCGCCCGCACCCTCCCCGGAGCAGGCAGCCACCGGCGTGACCCCCAACACCTTCCGCATGCCGAGCGGCTCGGGCTGCTCCGGCGAAGTCGAGCGCTTCCAAGCCGTCATCGACAACGACCTCGCCACCGGCCACACCACCAAGGGCGTCCACACGCGGGTTTCGTCGGAGATTTCGACCGCACGCTCGACCTGCGCCGCCGGCAATGAGGGCGGCGCGATCGGGCAGATCAGGGGCACGAAGGCGCGGTTCGGTTATCCGGGGTGAAGCCCATCGTCATGCTCGGGCTTGACCCGAGCATCTCCTGCCAGAGATTCTCGGGTCTGCGCTTCGCTTCGCCCGAGAATGACGCTGGTCCCTACGCCGCCAGCCCCCGCTTCTCCAGCAGCGCGTCGGGCGTCGGCAGCCTCCCCCGGAACAGCGTATAGGCCTCCGCCGCATCGCGCGTGTCGCCGGCCGAGTAGATGAAGCGCTTGAGCTTGCCTGCCAGCTCCGGGGAGAACACGTCTCCCGTCTCCAGGAAGGCGTTGAAAGCGTCGGCGTCCATCACCTCCGACCAGAGATAGCTGTAATAGCCGGCCGAATAGCCGTCGCCCGCGAAGACATGGGTGAAATGCGGCGTGCGGTGACGCATCACCATGCCCTCGGGCATGCCGAGCCGCGAAAGCTCCGCCTTCTCGAACGCCAGCGCGTCGATCTCGCCCGGCTCCTCCAGTGAATGGAAGGCAAGATCGACCAGCGCCGAGGAGGTGTATTCCACCGTGGCGCAGCCCTGGTTGAAGGTCTGAGCGCGCTTGATCGTCTCGATCAGTGCGTCGGGAATCGGCTCGCCCGTCTGCGCATGCAGGCAATAGGTCTGCATCACCTCCTTCGTCAGGAACCAGTGCTCGTAGAGCTGCGAGGGCAGTTCGACGAAATCGCGCGAGACCGAGGTGCCGGCCAGCGAGCCATAGGTCACGTCCGAGAGTAGCCCATGCAGCGCATGGCCGAATTCATGAAACAGCGTACGCGCATCGTCGATCGAGAGCAGCGACGGCTGCCCCTGGGCGGGCTTGGCGAAGTTGCAGACATTGACGATGATCGGCCGGACTTCGCCGCCGAAACGGCGCTGGCCGCGAAAGGCGCTCATCCAGGCGCCGGAGCGCTTCGAGGCGCGGGCGAAATAATCGCCGACGAACAGGCCGATATGCCGGCCGCTGGCGGCCTCCTTCACCTCCCAGATGCGGACATCCGGGTGGTAGCCGACGAGTTCCGGCCGTGCCTCGAAGGCCAGCCCGAACAGCTTGCCGGCCACGTCGAAGGCCGCCTCGATGATGCGGTCGAGCTGCAGATAGGGCTTCAGCACGGCCTCATCGAGCGCATAGGTCCGCTGGCGCACCTTCTCCGAATAGTAGCGCCAGTCGGAGGGGCGGATCGGGCCGTTCTCGCCCTCGGACTGCGCGAGAGCCGCAAGGTCCGCCGTCTCCTGCGCCACACGCGCCTTGGCCGGCTTCCAGACCCGTTCGAGCAGCTCGCGCACGTTCTGCGGGGTCTTGGCCATGGCGTCGTCGAGCTTGAAATGCGCGAAGGTGGCGAAACCCAGCAGCTTCGCCTTCTCCGCGCGCAGCTTCACCATCTCGGCGACGATCAGGCGGTTATCGCTGTCATTGCCGTTCTCGCCACGCTTGCCCCAGGCGGTGAAGGCCTCCGCGCGCAGGTCACGCCGCGTCGAGAAGGTCAGGAAGGGCTCGATGACCGAGCGCGAAAGCGTCACCGCATGCTTGCCCGGATGGCCACGGTCGGTGGCGGCGCGCGCCATGGAGGCCAGCAGGAACGCCGGCAGACCGGCCAGGCCCGCCTCGTCCTCGATGATCAGCGCATAGGAGGATTCGTCCTTCAGCACGTTCTGGCTGAACTGCGTGCCCAGTTCCGCGAGCCGCTCGTTGATCGCGGCAAGCCTCGCCTTGTCGTCGCCGCTGAGTTGCGCACCCGAGCGGATGAAACCGCGATGCGTGCGCTCCAGCAGCCTCGTCTGCTCGGAATCCAGGCCCAGCGTCTCGCGCCTGGCGAAGACCGCATCGACCCGGGCAAACAGCGCCGGATCCATCATGATCGCCGACCAGTGCCGCGAGGTGAGCGGCGAGAGCTCGCGCTCGATCGCCTGCAGCGCCTCGTTCGTATCGGCCCCCGACAGGTTGTAGAAGACGCCGCCGACGCGCGAGAGCGCCCGCCCCGCACGCTCCAGCGCCTCGATCGTATTCGTGAAATCGGGCGCTGCTGGATCGGCTGCGATCACCCCGATCTCGTCCTTGTGCTTGGCCAGCGCCGTCTCGAAAGCCGGGCGGATATGCTCCGGCTTGATCGCAGCAAAGGGCGGCAAGCCGAACGGCGTCGTCCAGGCTGCAGCAAAAGGATTCTCGGAGGGAAGCGGCAGCGCTTCGGGCGGAAAGGCTTCTGGCGCGGTCATGGCATCGCTTTCGGTAATGGACGGCAAGGCAATCGAATCTGCGGTCAATCTTGCCCGTAGATATGGGCGAGATAGGGCTTCATGAAGGGCGCCATCCTGTAGCCGTCGCAATCGGCGGCGCTGCGCAGGATCACGATGTCGTCGAGTTCCTGTTCCTCCATGGCTGCGATCCGCGACAGCATCAGCCCCCGCGCCTCCTCCGCCGGCAGCGGCACGGTGACCGGCCGCATGAAGGCGATGCGCCCGGCCCCGAAGACGGCGTCCCAGCCCTCACCGACCGCGATCTCGGCGCCCGTCAGCCCGGTCTCTTCCCAAAGCTCGCGGACGACGCTGCCGGCGAGGTCGACTGTGCCGTCCTCGTGGACATCGCTGCGATCGGGCGTGCCGGCTGCGAAATAGACCATGCCGGCATTGGCGGTGTGTGCGCCCATACGCCCGCACAGGAAGGCTCCATCGGAGGCGCGCAGCGCACCCATGGCGAAACCGTTGCGGATGGTCGGGCCCGGACGACCCATGTCGCGCCAGGCCATGAAGGCGGCATAGTCGGCCTCGAAATAGCGGGCGTGGAAAACCCCGTCTGCGATATGGGCCTTATGCTGCAGCAGGATGCGCCCGTTGAACATGGCGGGCTTGCCGTCGCTGACCTTCGCCCAATGGGTGGCGATGCCGTCTCCGTTCTCGCGGGCGAAGGCCCAGTCATAGGGCTCGACCCGCGCCGCGATCCGCGACAGCGGCACGACATGGCCATCCCGGAACGCCTCGATCGAGCCGCATGCGCCGGCTGCGTCGCCCTTCACAGCAGCACGCCTTCGCTGATGACGACGGCCGATCCGCCGATCCGGGCCGAGACCAGCGCCCCACCGGCAACCGTCAGTTCGAGCGTGATCTGCGAGGGACGCCCCATCTCATAGCCCTGTTCGATCGTGAAGAGGTGCTCGCCATCGCCCGGAGCATCGAACGCCATGATCGCTCCGGCGAAGGCGGCTGCCGCGCCCCCCGTCGCGGGGTCTTCCGCGATGCCGGCGCCGGGCCAGAACATGCGCGCATGATAATGGTGACCGGCCTCCTTGGTCTGCCGGCAATAAACGAAGGCGTTGGGGTGCGCGGCCGGCTTCATCACCGCGTCCCAGCAGCCCAGATCGAGCCTGATCGCGCCGATCGCCGCGAGATCGGCCACCGGCACAAAGGTGAACGGCACGCCGGCCGAGAACACGCCGGCGCGGTGGCCGTCGAAGCCGATCATCGCCTCTTCCAGCCCGAGCGCTGCGGCGAGTTGCGCAGGCGCCGCCGCGGGCTCCAGCTCCTGCGGCAGGCGCGGCAGCGTGAAGATCGCATGCCCGATGCGCGGCCCCTTCGCCGTGACGGCGCAGGGCACGAGCCCGACCTGCTCCTCCAGCACGAGCAGATCGGCTGGCCTGCCCTCAACGGCATCGTGCAGGGCCAGCAAGACGGCGGTGCCCACGGTCGGATGGCCGGCGAAGGGCAGTTCCCGGCCGGGTGTGAAAATGCGCAGCGCCGCGCGATGGCCGGACGCGGCCGGAGCCGAGACGAAGACGGTCTCCGACAGGTTGAACTCGCGCGCGATCGCCTGCATCGCGGCAGTGTCGAGCCCCTCCGAGTCCAGCACGACCGCCAACGGATTGCCGGCATGGGGCGTCGTGGTGAAGACGTCGAGCGTGACGAAGCGGCGGGCCATGGCGGTCATTCCTGCGATTTTATCAGATCGTCTGCGGTATCGTCAGATCGACGGTGAGCGGACAGTGGTCGGAAGCCTTCGGCCTGTCCCAGCCCACGCGGGGATAGCGGTCGGCGCAGGTCGCGAGCCGCGCCATCGAGCGGTCCGGCTCGCGCGGATCGAGCGGCACGCGGTAGGGCAGCCCCCGGCGGATCATCTGCATGGCGGGCGCGGGATTGGCTGCAGCCAGAGCCGGCGACAGCAGGACATGGTCGAGCGGCATATGGGTTTCGACCAGTTGCTGGCGGGCTTCCGACCAGTAGCGCCGGAAATGCGTCCAGCGCTCGTGCTGTGGCAGGGCCTCCATCGGATCGACAGCGAAATCCTCAAGCAGCGGCTCGATCCCGCTCTCGCCGTCGTCCGTCCTCCGCGCCAGCGGCCCGAGGCCGAAGCGATAGGCGTTGAGATCGCCGAGCACGATCCAGTTGGCCTCCCGCCAGCCATCGCCGAAGCGCTGCTTGACGAGATGTTTCACCGCCCGCGCCTCGGCACGGCGCACCGGCAGCGTCGCCTGGCGGCCGTCCTCGCGCCCGTTGTTCATCGATTTGAGGTGGCAGCCGAACAATGTCAGGCTGCGGTCGCCGAAATCGAGCGCGATCTCCAGGCAATCGCGCGCGAAGACCTTGGCCGCCGCCGCAATACCCAGCGCCGCAAGGTCGCGGTCATGGGCGCCGGCCTCGGCGAAACTGAGATCCTTGTGCGAGCGCACCGAAACCTGCTGCGGTGCGAGCAAGTCGCGTCGCGCCGCAAAGCCGATATCGATGTCGCGGCGGTCGTTGCCGTCGATCAGCGTGAAATGGCCGTAGCGGTGATCGGCGCTGCGATGGACATAGTTCGCGAAGAAGGCCTGCAGGCTCGCCAGCGAATCGACCTCCTGCAGCATCCAGAGATCGGCCCTCGCCTCGGCGATGGCGAGCGCTCGCTGGCGGTGGCGCTGGAG
>QBLV01000008.1:42015-46815 GCA_003241815.1 Hyphomicrobiales bacterium
GTCATCTGGCGCTTGTCGTCCTCCAGCGCCACCGCCAGCGAGCGCTCGACGGCGTCGCGCTCATCCGTGCGCGGAAAATGGAACAGCGACATGGCGGCCGCCGTGTCGCCGCGCTCGCCGGACGAAAAACGATGGCGCGTCAGCAGATTTTCGACATTGAAGGTGCCGACGCGCAGTTTCATCGCGCTCAGAGCTTCTCGGGCACGAACTGGTGCGTCGGCGTCACGAATTCGTCCTGCGCCGCCACAGTCAGGATCTCGCGCGAGCCGGCCTCCTTGGTGCGCTTCAGCAGGCCGTAGACCGAGGCAGAGGCCTTGGCCAGCGCGGCGGCGGCCGATTCCTCGCGCAGGTAATGGACGAAGAACAGCGCCGCGATCGCATCGCCCGCGCCGTTGACGCTGACATCGAGCTTGGGCGTGCGGACCCGAAATGCCCCTTTCGCATCGGCGGCCATCATGTCGATGGCATCGTCGGGCGTTTCGTCGGTGACCAGCGAGGTCACCAGAACGACCTTCGGCCCGGCATCGCGCAGCGTCTCGACGGCACGATGCGCGTCGGAAATCGTCCTGATCTGGATATCGGTCAGCAGTTCGAGCTCGAACTGGTTGGGCGTCACGATGTCCGCGGCCGGCACCGCCTGCTCGCGCATGAATTCGGGGATGCCCGGGCGTACGAAGACGCCGCGTCCGACATCGCCGATCACGGGATCGCAGCAATAAACGGCCTTGGGATTGGCGGCGCGCACCCGCTCCACCGCCGAGAGGATGCCGTGGCCGACATCGGCCGAGCCCATATAGCCCGAGAGCACGCCGGTGCAGGAGGGCAGCACGCCGCGCTCGGCGATGCCCTCCATCACCTCGTCGATCATGCCGCCGTCGAAGACGCGGCCCTTCCAGGCGCCGTAGCCGGTGTGATTCGAGAACTGCACTGTATGGATCGGCCAGACCTCGACACCGAGGCGCTGCATCGGAAACACGGCGGAGGCGTTGCCGACATGCCCATAAGCGACATGCGACTGGATGGAGAGGATGTTCATGCTGGTCTCAGCCTGCGGCCACTATCTCGATCTCAACGAGCCAGTCGTCTTGCAGGAGCCCGCCGACCATCGTTGTGACCGCGGGTTTACGGTCCCCGAGGACCGCTTGTCGATAGGCTGTTGCCGGCCCGCGGAAATCGCGATGGGCGAGATAGGTCGTTATCTTGACGATATTGCCGATATCCATCTCCGCCGAAGCCAGAATGGCCTTGAGATTGTTCCAGGCGGCTTCGAGCTGAGCGTCGATTCCGGCCGGCACCCGACTTTCGGAATCAAGGCCCATCGTGCCGCTGCTGAACAGCAAGCGGGCAGGCCGATCGACCTCGATCGCATGGCTATAAGGTCCCACGGGAGCGAACATGGAAGGCGGATTATGCAGCTTGAACATGTGGCTCTCTCATGAGAACGAGACGGGGCGCCGCAGCCTAGGCCGGCGCCCCCTTGCGAAACCAATCCAAAACCGTTGCCGGATCAATCAGCGTACCGCCGCCACATTCATGCGGCGAGGCCAGCCGCTCAAGCCGCGGTCAGCCGCAAGATGCTGGTGGTATCGGTGAACTCCTCGACCGTCTTGATCTTGCCGTCCGCGGTGGTGACGAGGTCGAGGATCTCGACGACCTCGCTGCGGCCATTGGGCGTGAAGGTCACCTTGCTGCGCCAGTGATAGGCCGCGCGTTCGCCATCGACGACCAGGCTGAGCGGCTCCACCTCTGTGAAGACGAAAGCACCGATCAAATCCGCCATCTGCTTGCGCATGGCATCGCGCCCGCAGGTTTCCATGCACAATTCGGTGGTCTGCTCGGCCCCGATCAGGCGATAGCTGCCGTCCGGGTGGATATGGCTCATCAAGCCTTCGAGGTCGCCGCGGCAGCGGGCGGCGTAGGTATCCTTGATCAGGGTCTCGATTGCGGCGCGCTCGGTCATGCCATCCTCCCCCAAGGTAAGGAAAGGAGTTTGACCGGCGCGCTTGCTGATGTCGAGTGGTCTTACGATCCGGCAGCAGCCTTCTTGGCAAAGGTATCGATGAAGGTCGTCTTCAGATCGACATTCGACGACGCCAGTTCGGGGTCGAGCAGCTTGAGCGCGTCATACATGCTCTTCATCGCCTCGGGTGTGGAGACGCCGGTGCGCGAATAGCTTTCCAGCGAGTTTTTCACCGCCCGCAGATAAAGCGGCTTGTCGCCGAGGTGGTATTCGGCCGGCACGAGATCGGCGACATCTTCGGGCTTGGCGGTTTCCAGCCATTTCAGCGCCTTGACGAAGGCATTGGCCAGCTTCTGGGTCGTCACCGGGTTCTTCTCGGCGAAATCGCCCTTGAGATAGAGCACGGCGGCGGGGTTCGAGCCGCCGAACAAAGCCTTGGTGCCGGCTTCCGTGCGGGTGTCGATCAGCGCCACGACATCGCCATCGGCCTCGAGCTTGGAGGTGACGGGGTCGAGATGCGAGATGATGTCGACCTGCTTCTGCTTCATCGCCGCGACCGCGCTGGCGCCGGCGCCGACGCCGATGATCGCCGCGTCGCTCGCCTTCAGCCCGGCCTTGACCATGGCGTATTGCGCCGTCAGCGCGGTCGAGGAGCCCGGCGCGGTGACGCCGATCTTGAGACCCTTGAAGTCGGCGGCCGATTTGACCTTGTCGGCGAGATCCTTGCGGACCGCGATGGTGATGCCCGGAAAGCGGCCGAGCTCGACCACCGCGCGGATGTCCTGGCCCTTGGCCTGCATCCGGATGGTGTGCTCATAGGCGCCGGTCACGACATCGACCGAGCCACCGACCAGCGCCTGCAGCGATTTGGCGCCGCCACCGAAATCGTTGATCTCGACGTCGAGTCCCTGCTCCTTGAAGAAGCCCTTCTTCTCCGCCACCGTGAGCGGGAGATAATACAGAAGCTGCTTGCCGCCGACGCCCAGCGTCAGTTTGGGCTTCTCGGCGTTCTGGGCGAGCGCGGCATGGGGTGCGAAGCCCAGAGCCGTGGACAGGGCGAGCGCAGCCAGCGCCGCGCGGCGTGAGATCGTCATTGGGTGTTCCTCCGGTTGAACGCATTGCGCTTCTGGATGAGCGCTTTGGGGGTCAGGATAGGCGAGATCGGCGCGCGCGGGCAAGAAGGCGTCACGTCGTCGTCGAACTCTGCCCCGGCCGCCAGACCAGAAGCCGCTTCTCGACCATCGTCACCAGCGCGTCGATCGCGATCACGAAGATCGTCAGGATCAGCATCCCGGAGAACACGCCGGTGACGTCGAAGACGCTCTCGGCCTCCTGGATCTTGTAGCCCAGCCCCGCCGAGGAGCCGAGATATTCGCCGACAACCGCCCCGATCAGCGCAAAGCCGACCGAGGTGTGCAGGGACGAGAACATCCAGGTCAGCGCCGAGGGCCAATACACGTGTCGAAAGAGCTGGCGCTCGTTCATGCCGAGCATGCGGGCATTGGCCAGCACCGTCGGCGAGACCTCGCGCACGCCCTGATAGACGTTGAAGAAGACGATGAAGAAGACCAGCGTGAAGCCCAGCGCCACCTTCGACCAGATTCCCAAGCCGAACCAGAGCGCGAAGATCGGTGCCAGCACGACGCGCGGCAGGGCGTTGGCGGCCTTGATGTAGGGGTCAAACACCGCCGCCAGCAGCTCGCGCCGCGCGAAGGTGAAGCCGAAGAAGATGCCCGCCGCCGAGCCGATGACGAAGGCCAGCACCGTCTCCGTCAGCGTGATGCCGATATGCCAGTAGATCTCGGTGCCGGTGAGCTGGTTCCAGGTCCGGCCGATGACCGCGGCCGGGGTGGAGAAGAAGAACTGGATCGTCTTGACGTCGCCCATGATCGGGTACGCCGTTACGACATGCCAGATCAGCAGGAAGCCGACCATCACCATGGCCTGAAGAAACAGGAGCTTGGCGCGCTTCATGGCGTCACTCCCTCGACCCGGCCCGCACTTTCCACCAGTTCCCTGCCCTCGCCCATCGCATAAGCCTTCTGCACCTCGACCCGCAGCGAGGCCCAGATATCGCGGTGGATCTCGTGGAAGGCCTTCTCCAGCCTGATCTCGGCGATGTCGCGCGGGCGCTCCAGGCTGACGCGGTAATCTGCGACGATGCCTGCCGCCGGCCCCGCCGACATCACCACGACGCGATCCGACAGCGCGATCGCCTCTTCCAGATCATGCGTGACGAAGATCAGCGCCTTTTTGTCCTTCGACCAGAGATCGAGCAGGAGATTGCCCATGATCTGGCGCGTCTGAGCATCGAGAGGGCCGAAGGGCTCGTCCATCAACAGGATTTCAGGATCGCGAATCAGGACCTGCGCCAGAGCCACGCGCTTCCGCTGGCCGCCCGACAGCATGTGCGGATAGCGATCGACGAAGGCGCGCAAGCCGACGCGGGCCAGCCAGTCGCGCGCCCGCTTGTCGGCTTCCGCATCCGAGACGCCCATCGGCTCCAGCGCGACCTTGACGTTGTCGAGCGCCGTCTTCCAGGGCATCAGCGCATCGGCCTGGAAGAGATAGCCGGCGCGGCGGTTCAGTCCGACGAGCGGCTTGCCGAAGATCGCAACAGTGCCGGCCGACGGCGTCAGCAGCCCCGCCGCCGCATTGAGCAAGGTCGATTTGCCGCAGCCGGTCGGCCCGACGACCGAGACGAACTCGCCGGCCGACACATTGAGGTCGATGCCGGTGACGGCCGTGTAGCGCTGGCCACCGTCGAGGTGGAAGGTGATGTCGAGGCCACCGAGCGAAACGGCGGAACCTTGCGGGGGCAAAACACTCTGCGACGACAC
>QBLV01000008.1:46825-63371 GCA_003241815.1 Hyphomicrobiales bacterium
GACACATCCGTCGCTCCCGCATCGCCATGCGGGCGCTGTTGCAACTCCATGAATCCGTTTCCCCGTCGGCATCAGGCGCTCTTGATGGCGCCGGCCGAGCCTTTGAATGCAATCGTTGCGGCGAGACTAGGCCATCATGCTGCGAAGGCAAAGGCTCGACTGCGGAGCATCGCCGGTGCACAGGCGATCGAAGGCAATGCCCTATGTTGCATTGGTGCAGCGGTACGGCGATAAGCCCCGGGAAATTCACGTCAACATCCAGGACTGACATGGCCCAACTCGAACTCTGGATGCAGGCTCTGGTCGAGTTCATGCAGGCCAATCAGGAATGGGCGATCCCCATCGTCTTCCTGATCGCCTTCGCCGAATGCGTCGCCATTCTGTCATGGCTCGTTCCCGCGACCGTGTTTTTCACGGCGTTCGGTGCGGTCGCAGGCGTGTCGGGCCTCAATCTGGTACCGCTGGCGATCGCCGCCGCCGCGGGCGCAGGCTGCGGGTTCTGGGCGTCGTATGGGGCCGGCCTGATTCTCGGGCCGCGCATCGACGACTACTGGCCTTTCAACAAGAACCCGCAGATGCTCGTCAGAGGGCACGCCTTCTTCGAGAAATGGGGCGTTGCCAGCATTCTCATCGGCCACTTCTTCGGGCCGCTGCGAGCCGTCGTCGCCATTGTCGCCGGCATCGTCAAAATGCCGTTCTGGCCGTTCCAGATCGCCAATTGGCTCGCTTCGATGGCGTGGGGATTTGCGCTCATCTATGGAGGCGGCACGCTTGCCGAGATGGTGAAACAGGGCTCGCTTCTGCCGCGTTAGACACTCGCAACCACCCGTGCCTGATCCTGACCTCAGGTCAGCCCCAGCACCACCGCTAGCAATAGCGCAAGCGAAAACGCCAGCCCCATGCCCGCCATCACTGGCCCATCGATCAATTTCAGCATCTGCATCGCAACCTCCACTGTATGATGGCAACCCGAATGCGTATCGATTGACGTCGGCCTGTTCCGCGGTCAGCGATTCCTGTGCTCAGTAGGCGAACAGTTCCACCGCGATCCAGGCCACGATGGCCAGCGAGAGACCGCCGACCAGAACCATCAGCACCGGCGTGCCGCGGAACCCCTGGCGAGCCTCGACCGGAGTCTCTTCCGCCGGGCTTGCGGTCGTATGATCGTCGGCCCGCATCGGCGTGAGTTTCTCGCCGTTTGCGGTGCCTTCGGTCTGCGCCTTGGCGCGATCTTTTGCCTCAATGGTCATGACGGTGCCTTCCAATGATGGGCATGTGCCCTCTGGCCGATCATCCGGGTCACCCCGGAATCAGGCCGATGAAGGTGTTGACGAAAAGAGCTAGCGCGAGACCGCCCACAAGCGCACTCAGCAACGGCCAGTCATCGCCGCCCTCGTGCTGCTGCACCTGGACGCGCGCATCCTCGGAAGGATTGCGACGCCCGAACAGACCATGCTTCGCGTTGTGGCGATCCCTTGTCATGCCCGTGCTCCCCTTGATCCCAGCCGTGCGATGAGAACGCGCAGTCGCGTCGTCGGTTCCCAGTACGGTTAACGGCGGCGGCTGGCGCAAACGCCAGGAGGCCTCAAACGCAAAAGGGGCGGACGCATCGCTGCACCCGCCTCTCTAGAATCTGATGATATGACTTTTAGAACAGGGACTTGCGGAGGGCTGAATCAACGCCGTAAGCCGTTGATTCAGCCTGTGAGCCGCCCCCCGCCCGTGTCGAACTCAGTTCTTGGTCTTGTCGACGAGCGCCTTGGCCTTGATCCAGGGCATCATGTCGCGCAGCTTCGCGCCGACTTCCTCGATCGGGTGAGCCGCATAGCGGGCGCGCGTGGCCTTGAACGAGGTCTGGTTGACCTTGTTCTCCAGCATCCAGTCGCGGGTGAACTTGCCCGACTGGATGTCGGTCAGCACGCGCTTCATCTCGGCCTTGGTCTCGGCCGTGATGATGCGGGGGCCGGTGACGTACTCGCCGTATTCGGCGGTATTGGAGATCGAGTAGTTCATGTTGGCGATGCCGCCCTCATAGATCAGGTCGACGATCAGCTTCACCTCGTGCAGGCACTCGAAATAGGCCATCTCGGGAGCGTAGCCGGCCTCCGTCAGCGTCTCGTAGCCGGCCTTGATCAGCTCGACCAGGCCGCCGCAGAGCACGACCTGCTCGCCGAACAGATCGGTCTCGCACTCTTCCTTGAAGGTCGTCTCGATGATGCCGGCGCGTCCGCCGCCATTGGCCGAGGCATAGGACAGGCCGAGGTCATGGGCGTTGCCGGTCGCATCCTGGTGGATCGCGATGAGCGTGGGCACGCCGCCGCCGCGCTGGTACTCGGAGCGCACGGTGTGGCCGGGGCCTTTGGGGGCGACCATCAACACGTCGAGGTCCTTGCGCGGCTCGATCAGGTTGAAGTGCACGTTGAGGCCGTGGGCGAATAGGAGAGCCGCACCCTCCTTCATGTTGGCGTGCAGTTCGTCGCGATAGATGTCGCCCTGCAGCTCGTCGGGGGTCAGCATCATCATGATATCGGAGACCTTGGCGGCCTCGGTCGGGGTCATCACGGCGAAGCCGGCTTCTTCCGCCTTCTTGCGGGTGGCCGAGCCCGCCTTGAGCGCGATGACGACGTCCTTGACGCCTGAATCGCGCAGGTTGAGCGCATGGGCGTGGCCCTGCGAGCCGTAGCCGACGATGCAGACCTTCTTGCCCTTGATCAGGTTGATGTCGGCATCACGATCATAATAAACGCGCATGTGAATTACGTCCTTCCTTGGGGTCTGGGTGGTTTCTTCAGGCTTGCCGTGCGGACAAGACCTTCGTCGAAGGTTCTGCCTGCCCGTAAAGTGCGAGGAACTGGTCTGTGGCCTGGGCCGCATCGCGCTCGATCTCGTCGGGTGCGAGCGTGAGGGCATCGCCAAGCAGGAGCCGGATCTGCACGTCGCGGCCGACAAGGCCGAAGAAGGTCCGAAACGCCGTCTCGGAATCCTCGAAAGCCAGCAGGCCGGCATCGCGCCCCGCTTCAAGGACGGGGCGAAACCTCTCTCCGATGGCGAAGCGGCCGTTTTCAAGCACGATGCCGCCGAGATTGCTTTTTCGCGAGGCGGCGTGGCCGATCGCGAGACGATTCAGCGCGATCGACGTCGGGCTGGAAATGACCGCCAGCCAGGTTGCCGCAAAGCCCTTCAGGCTGTCACGCAGCGTGGCGATGTCGAGCGTCGGGCTGTCATAGCGGCCGGCCCGCACGCGCGCGGCCTGCCAGCGCACGGTCGCGGCCAGGAGCCCGTCGCGATCTCCGAACCATTTATAGAGCGTCTCCTTGGAGCAGCTCGCCCGGCGCGCCACGGCGGTCATGGTGAGGCGGTCGCCCTCCTCCACCATCAGCGACAGAACGGCATCGAGCACGGCCTGCTGACGGGCCGTAGGCTCTTCCGCATCTGTCGTGTTTCGCGTCGCCGCCATGGAGCCTGGAACCGGAAAATGCCGTACCGTACGTTACGGTTCGGCTCTCTAGCGCAGTCCCCGAGGCTTCGCAAGGCACTTCACGCGCAACCTCATGAGGCTTTTGGCAGAGCGAAGAGGTACGTCATGCGAGGCAGCCGCGCCCATGCCTACAGGCCCGCCGCCTGCTGGCTCGCGACCCGCTGCAGGAAGATCGCCGCGATCGTCAGGACGAACCCCGCCCACCACAAAGGCGATCGCAGGCTCTTGCCGCTTCCGGGCTGCTCGGCCGGCGCCTTGCCGTTCAACCGCTGCAGGATCGGCCACGCAAAACAGCCGAAGCCGACGATGCCGAGACCGAGCGCGATGTGTTCGAGATTCATGATTTGGATGGCTCAGTCGCGGGAACGAGGCCCATATAGGCCGCGACCCGATGTTGCACACGCAACGTCACGTCGGTGGGAAGAAAGCCGACATACCGAAGCTTGCGGAAATCGCGATCGATCATGCGCGCCTGGTCGGTCAGTACGAAGCCCCGTACGACGCAGCCTGCGGGTATAGCAACCTTGGTCGGCCAGTCCTGCGGATTGGACGTGATCGGACAAATCAGAACCCGTGAAGAAAATAGATACAGCGAACTGTCCGAAAGCACGAGAACCAGTCTTCTCCCGGCTTGCTCTGAACCAAGAACGGGATCGAGATCGGCCCAGTAGACCTGACCGGGCTCAGGATGCTCGCTTTCGCGGGTTGTAGTCGTCATAGATCACCTCGGAGCCGACATCGGGTCCCCAGTCGATGTCGTCGCGTGGGGCATTCTCGATACCACCGAGCCGCCTCGCCTCCTCGATCATCCATTCAAGCGTGACGGGAAAGGGCTCGGGCCGGCCGATAGACGAATCCGCCTCGTCATTCGGAAAAGGCACGAGCCGGAGCTTCCCATCCTCGACCGAAACGTCAACTGTCATACCCGGCCTGAGCCCAAGCTCTTCTACCACCGCCTTCGGCAACCGCACGGCAGTGCTGTTGCCCCATTTGGCGACCTGAACCTTCATGGCTGCGCTCCTTGCCGGATATCCATAACAGTCGGTCCGGATATCCGCAAAGGCTACATCGCCTCGGGACCCCGGCTCATCGCGGCGATGCCGGTGCGGGAGACCTCGGTCAGCCCCACCACCGTCATCAGCTTGATGAAGCGCTCAATTTCCTCGGTCGATCCGGTGAGTTCGAAGACGAATGAGGTCAGCGAGGCGTCCAGCGTGCGCGCGCCGAAGGCCGCGGCCAGCCGCATCGCCTCGACCCGGTGCTCGCCCTTGCCGACGACCTTGACCAGGGCAAGTTCGCGCTCCAGCGCCTCGCCCTGAAGCGTCAGGTCGACGACGCGATGGACCGGCACCAGCCGGTCGAGATGCGCCTTGATCTGGTCGATGATATGGGCGGTGCCCGAGGTCACGACGGTGATGCGCGAGATGTGCTTGTCATGCTCGGTCTCGGAGACCGTCAGGCTCTCGATGTTGTAGCCGCGGCCGGAAAACAGGCCCGCGATGCGCGCCAGCACGCCCGGCTCGTTATCGACGATGACCGCCAGCGTATGGCGGGCGACGGGCTGGGCGACGGGTGCGTTGGGATAATGCGACGAGGTGTTCATGAGGAAACTCGGCTGCGACGGAGAGAGGAACGGAAATCGGTGAGGACCGGCTCGTCGGCTTCGTCCTCGGCGATGATCCAGGGTTCGGCGAAGGCGCCCATGCGCCAGGACTGGAAGCCCTTCGTCGCCTGCACCGCCTCGCAATAGGCGGCACAGACGGAGTCGGGAGCGATCCTATAGCCGGTGAAGCGCGCCGTCACCGGCGCGAACATGGCATCCGCCGCCGAGAAGGCGCCGAACAGGAACGGCCCCGACGACCCGAAACGCTCGCGCGCCTCTCGCCAGATCGCGCTGATCCGCGCCACGTCGGCGGCGACCTTCGGGCCACGATCGCGTGCCTCATGGACCCAGGCGAGGTTCATCGGGCAGGCAGCCCGCAAGGCCTGGAAGCCGGCATGCATCTCTGCCGAGATCGAGCGTGCCATGGCCCGGGCAGTCGGGTCCTGCGGCCAGATCGGCAGATCGGGCCGCGTATCGGCGACGTGTTCCATGATCGCGAGCGATTCCCAAACCTTGATGTCGCCATCCACCAGAGCCGGCACCTTGCCGGCTGGTGAGAAGGCGGTGATCGCGCGCTTCCATGCGGGATCGTCGAAGGTCTGGCCGAACGGAATCAGCACCTCCTCGAACGGAATCCCGAACTCCGTCAGCAGCAGCCAGGGCCGCAGCGACCAGGAAGAATGGTTCTTGTTGGCAATGACGAGTTTCATGCCGCCCGGCTTTCTGCCGCGAGCGCGAAATCAAGCGCCGCCTCGACATGCAGCGCCGTCGTGTCGAAGACCGGCAACTCCACATCGGCCTGTGAAATCAGGAGGCCGATCTCGGTGCAGCCGAGGATGACGCCATCGACGCCCTTCCCGATGACGGCCTCGGCGATGATCTCCAGATAGCGCACCTTCGAGGTGGCCTCGATCCGCCCGCGGCACAATTCCTCGTAGATGATGCGGTGGACGTCGGTGCGCTCCGCCTCGCCCGGAACAACCGCATCGATGCCGAACGCTGCCAGACGGTCGCGGTAGAAGCGCTGCTCCATCGTGAAGCGTGTCGCCAGCAGCAGCGGCCGCCGCGAGGCACTGCGTTTGATCGCCTTGGCGGTAACATCGGCGAGATGCAGGAACGGCACGCGGGTTGCGCCCGTGATCCGGTCCGCCAGCTTGTGCATCGTGTTCGTGCACAGCACGATGCAACCCGCCCCCGCACGTTCCAGTCGCAGAGCGCTGTCGGCCAGCACCTCGCCGGCGGCGGCCCAGTCGCCCTTCGCCTGCATCTCCGCGATGTCAGAAAAATCCAGCGAATGCAGCATGATGTCGGCCGAATGCAGGCCACCCTGGCGCGCCCGCACGCCCTCGTTGAGCAGGCGGTAATACACCGCCGTCGATTCCCAGCTCATCCCGCCGATCAGGCCGATGGTCGTCATGTCAGTCCCCCACTCGCCCGACACCGTCATTCTCGGGCGCAGCGAAGCGCAGAGCCGAGAATCTCGTGAAGGATGAGGCGCTTCATCTGGCACGAGATGCTCGGGTCAAGCCCGAGCATGACAGCACATCATCAAACCAGCGCTTTGCCCTTGGCGTCGATGATCGTCATCGTGTCGCCCTCGAAATCGGGCAGGATCATCTCGTTGTGGGCTTTGCCGGACGGGATCATCGGGAAGCAGTTCTCGTGCTTGGCGACGAGGCAGTCGAAGATCACCGGCTTGGGCGTGTCGATCATCTCCATGATCGCGTCGTCGAGCGAGGCCGGGTCCGAGCAGCGGATGCCATGGCCCCCATAGGCTTCGGCCAGCTTCACGAAGTCGGGCAGCGACTGCGAGTAGCTCTCCGAATAACGCCCGCCATGCAGCAGCTCCTGCCACTGGCGCACCATGCCCATATACTCGTTGTTGAGGATAAAGATCTTGACCGGCAGGCGGTACTGCACCGCCGTCGACATCTCCTGCATGTTCATCAGGATCGAGGCCTCGCCGGCGATGTCGACGACGAGCGCCTTCGGGTGCTTCATCTGCACTCCGATCGCAGCCGGCAGGCCGTAGCCCATGGTGCCGAGCCCGCCGGAGGTCATCCAGCGGTTGGGTTCCTCGAAGCGGAAATACTGCGCCGCCCACATCTGATGCTGGCCGACCTCGGTGGTGATGTAGGTATCGCGGTTCTTGGTCAGCTCGTAGAGGCGCTCGATCGCGTATTGCGGCTTGATGACCGAACCCGACTGCTTGTAGGCGAGGCTCTTGCGGGCTCGCCAGCCGTCGATCTGCGTCCACCACGCCGTCAGCGCCGCCTTGTCGATCTGCGGCGAGGTCTCGCGCCAGAGCCGAACCATATCCTCCAGCACATGGGCGCAATCGCCGATGATGCCGATATCGACCTTGACCGTCTTGTTGATCGAGGACGGGTCGATGTCGATGTGGATCTTCTTCGAACGCGGCGAGAAGCCGTCGAGCCGGCCGGTGATGCGGTCGTCGAAGCGCGCCCCGATATTGATCATGACGTCGCAGTCATGCATCGCGAGATTGGCCTCGTAGGTGCCGTGCATGCCGAGCATGCCCAGCCACTGCTTGTCGGCGGCCGGATAGGCGCCCAGCCCCATCAGCGTGGAGGTCACGGGGAAGCCGGTCAGCCGCGCCAGTTCGCGCAGCAGCGCCGAAGCGTGCGGACCGGAATTGATGACGCCGCCGCCGGTGTAGAAGACCGGTTTCTTGGCACTCGCCATCAGCTCGATCGCAGCCTTGATCTTGTTGAGGTCGCCCTTGACGGTGGGGCGATAGGTCTTGTGCTGGTTGTCGCGCGGCCTGCTGTAGAGACCGCTGGCGAACTGGATGTCCTTGGGAATGTCGATGACGACCGGGCCCGGCCGGCCATTGGCCGCGACGAAGAAGGCCTCGTGCAGGATGCGCGGCAGGTCCGCGATGCTCTTAACGAGATAATTGTGCTTGGTGCAGGAACGCGTGATGCCGACCGTATCGCATTCCTGAAAGGCGTCCGAGCCGATCAGATGCGTTGGGACCTGACCGGTGATGACGACGAGCGGGATCGAATCGAGCAATGCGTCGGTCAACCCCGTGACCGCGTTGGTCGCGCCCGGCCCCGACGTGACGAGCACACAACCGACCTTGCCGGCGGTCGAGCGGGCATACCCCTCTGCCGCATGAACCGCACCCTGCTCGTGCCGGACGAGGACATGCTTGACCTTGTCCTGCTGGAACAGCGCATCGTAGATCGGCAGCACTGCGCCGCCGGGATAACCGAACAGGTGTTCGACTCCCTGATCCTGAAGCGCGCGGACGACCATCTCGGCGCCAGTCATCATCTCGCTCATCATAGTCTCCTGCGGCTTGTTTTTGTCTGTGGGAGATTTTGGGCAATAAAAAAGGCCCTCAAGGGGCCTGGACATGCGCTGGCGTCGGGACGACGCGGTTCGATCAAGAACCGGCCCCTACCAGCGCACCCGTACGAGAATAAGCTTGCGCATTGCGCTTTCGACCCTTTGCAGATGTTGCGTGACGCTAATCGACGGACACCGCCTGGTCAAGCGCTAAGCGCCACGATCAGCCGCGGCCCGCGCAGCCCGCTCGAATGCGGCGCTCCTGCGAATCCAATGCCGTTACGGAACACTTTTTCAACGAGGCGCCTTTAGTCTCGTCGCACTCGCTTCAGGACGGCCATGTATCACGAATTTCATACCGAAAACATCGCGGCCCGGGCTCATGCGCCGCAGGTGGCCGAGCTGTTGCGCCGCTTTTCGTCGAGCGCCTGTGGCGAGGCAGGCGTCCCCTACGAGGCCTTTTGCGACGAGGTGATGCCGGCCTTCGGCACCGACCTCATGGTGCTCGCGCCGACCGGCGACGGCGACTATGCCTATGTGCATTACGGCCGCGAAATCATCCGCTATGCCGGCGGCAGCCGCCTCGGCGAGCGCGTCTCGACGATGACGCCACAGCTTGCGCGCTTCACCATCGCCTGCTGCGACCGGGCTCTCGCCGAGGGCCGACCGAGCTACACCGTCCATCGCTCGCTCAAGACGGTCCGCGTCAGCCTGTGGGAAAGGCTGATCATGCCGGCAACCGGCAGCGACGGCAGCCGCTTCCTGATCGTTTTCAGCCGGCCACTGCAGTTCCGCGAGGAGTTGCTGACCACTGTCCTCGACACCTCGCCCTCGGGCATCGTCGCGTTGCGGGCCGTCCGTGACGATGCGGGCAATATCGAGCGCACCGTGATCATCACCGCCAACCGCCGCGCGGCGGCCATCGCCGGGCGGGAGGGTGAGGATCTGCTCGACGGCGATGCGCAGGCCAGCCTGCCCTTCCTCGCCGACGCCATGGTCTGGCGCCGCTGTCTCTACGCCATCGAACTGCGCCGTGCCGACATGATCGAGACCTCCTTTACGTCCGGCTCCCGGTCGGTCTGGCTGCAGATCGCGGTCGCGCCACTGGCCGATGGGCTGGTTTTGACGATCACCGACGTCTCCGATCTGACCGCTGCCAACCAGACGCTGCAGAGCCGCGCCGCGACGCTCGCGCTCGAGATCGGCCGCGAGCGCGCCACGCGCCGCGCCCTGTCGCAGGAAATTGGCCAGCGTGAGGAGCGGGAGCAGGAACTGCGCCGCCTCGCCGAGACCGACCCGCTCACCGCGCTCCTCAACCGCCGTTCGTTCACCGAGAAGGCATATGCCGCGATCCACGACTGCGAAGAGGGCGGAACTGCCCTCTCGTTGATCGTGGTCGATCTTGACCACTTCAAGGCGGTCAACGACAGTTACGGTCACCCGGCCGGGGACGCAATCATCCGCGCCTTTGCCGATCTGCTGCTTGGTGTCGTACGCACGGATCGCGATCTCGTCGGTCGCTTCGGCGGCGAGGAATTCGCCGTCCTTCTGCCGGGAGCCGAGCTCGATTCAGCCATGCGGATCGCGCTGCGCATCCAGGACCTGTTGGCGACACGACACCTGCCGGTCTCCGAGACCCTGTCGCTCAAGGTCTCTGCCAGCCTCGGCCTGGCCACGCGCTTCCGCGCGGAAACGCTTTCGGCTCTGGTCGAGCGTGCCGACAAGGCGCTTTACCGCGCCAAGAATGACGGCCGCGGCTGCATCCGCATCTCCGATCGGGATCTGTCGGTCGCCGCGTGAAGGCTCAGCCGGCCGCATCCAGCCCGCGCAGCGCCATGTCGAGCGCGGCATGGGGCTCCACAGCCTGCCACCCTGCCATTTGGTGTCGGAACCAGGTGGTCTGCCGCTTGGCATAGGCGCGCGTATCGGCCTGGCCGCGTGCGATCGCGTCATTGAGCCCGACCGTCCCGTCGAGATGGGCGATCAGCCCCGGCACGCCATGGGCGCGCATCACCGGCAGCAGCGGATCAAGCCCGCGCGCCCTTAGCGCCGCAACCTCATCCAGCGCGCCTTGCGCGATCATGGCTTCAAAACGCCGGTCGATCCGGGCGCGGACCTCCGCCCGCTCTGGGCTGACGAAGAGCCTCAGCAGCGGCAGCCCGTCGAGCGGCCCCGGTTCGCGCTCGCCCTGGAAGCTCGCGATCGAGCGCCCTGTCGCCTCATGAACCTCGAGCGCGCGCATGATCCGCATCCGGTCGCCGGGTTTCAGCCGCTCCGCCATTGCGGGATCGAGACAGCTGAGCTCGGCATGGAGCAGGCTCGTCTCCTGCTCGGCGACGCGCGCCCGGAACGCAATTCGCACCGCGTCGGGCACCGGCGGGATCGCCGAAAACCCCTCGGTCAGCGCCTTGAAATACAGGCCCGTCCCCCCGACCAGCACCGGCAGGGAGCCGCCCCGACCAAGCTCCGTCAGCACGCCGGCGACATCGGCCACGTAGCGCATCGCCGAATAATTGACCGCTCCGTCGACATGGCCGTACAGGCGATGCGGTACGACGGCCTCCTCGTCGCGCGTAGGCCGCGCCGTAATGATCCTCAAATCGGCGTAGACCTGCATCGAATCGGCGTTGACGACCGTACCGCCGCAGCGCCGCGCGATCTCGACCGCCAGCGCAGACTTGCCGCTCGCGGTCGGACCTGCGATGAGCACGGCCCTGATCCCCGCCGCCCCCATCGTCACCAGACCCGGCCCTTCACATGCTCGTCGCGACACTGGTTTCCGCCCATGGACAGGCCCTTCTCGACGACACGCGGCTGAAGCATCTCGCCGCCGGCCTGCCCGGTGCGTTGAGCACGCAGCGCCTCGACGGCGAGATCGCCGCCGACCTCTTCGCGGAAGCCGGCGATGCGCGCAAGCTCGAAGCTGATCTGCGCGCGCTGCTGGGCGATGCGTTGATCGATATCATCGTCCAGCCGGCAGCAACCCGGCGCAAGGCGCTGTTCCTCGCCGATATGGACTCCACCATGATCGGCCAGGAATGCATCGACGAACTGGCGGCTTATGTCGGGTTGAAGGAGAAGGTCTCCGGCATCACCGAACGCGCCATGCGCGGCGAGATCGCCTTCGAGCCGGCATTGCGCGAGCGCGTCGCACTGCTGAAGGGTGTATCCCTCTCCGTCGTCGGGGAGATCATCGCGGAACGCATCACACTGACGCCGGGCGGACGCGAACTCGTCGCGACGATGCGCAGCCACGGCGCCTATACGGCCTTGGTCTCGGGCGGTTTCACCGTCTTTACCGGTCCCATCAGCGCGACGATCGGCTTCGACGAGCACCGCTCCAACATCCTGCTCGCCGATGGCGGCATCCTGAACGGCGAGGTCGCCGACCCGATTCTCGGCAAGCAGGCCAAGCTGGACGCCATGCTGGAGTTGCGCGCAAAGCGCGGCCTCACTCCCGACCAGACGATTGCGATCGGCGACGGCGCCAACGATCTCGCCATGCTGGGTGAGGCCGGTCTCGGGGTCGCCTTCCGCGCCAAGCCGGCGGTCGCTGCGGCAGCCCATGCGAGGCTCGATCATGCCGACCTCACCGCACTGCTCTACGCTCAGGGGTATACGGGCGCGCAGATCGTCAGAGATTAGGTCACCCTCCTCTCTCGCTCACGCCGTCATCCTGGATAAGCCGTGAAACGGCGCAGGCCGGGATCCATCATAACGCTCGTCGTCGCTCTATGATGGATGCCGGACGGCCTTCGGCCGCCCAGGATGACGGCGGCTTCGATGAATACGGCGATCTCTCAATCGACGATGAAGAGCTTCGCGCCCGTCGCGGTGCTGGACCGATGGGCCTCCGCCCCGTCTGCGACCTGATAGCTCATGCCGGCCTTGAGAGGCATCACGCGGCCATCCTCCAGCGTGGTCTCCATCTCACCCTCGAGACACAGGATGATGTGTCCCTTGGAGCACCAGTGGTCGGCGACATAGCCCGGCATGTACTCGACCATGCGAACGCGGATGCGGTTCTCCGCCGGCCCGAAAAACTGCGTGCGCCAGAACGCCTCGCCGACATCGCCCGCATGCCGTTCGGCCGGCACCGTGGACCAATCCGTTGTGACAAAAGGTATGTCGCTCAGTTTCATCGCGGGTCTCCACTCTGCGCACGAAAAAGGGGCGGCCATGATGGCCGCCCCTGAATGATGGACAACAGGTCTTTTCAGTTCATCGCCACGGCGACGAAGCGGACTTCACCCTGAGCGTTGGAGACCAGAAGCAGGACAGACTTCTTGCCCTCCTTCTTCAGTGCATCGAGCCGCTTGGTCACGTCTTCCGGCGAATTGACCGCTTCCTGGCCGATTTCGACGACCAGTTCGCCGACCAGGACTCGCTTGTCGGACGCGTTGGAGTTGGGATCGACCTTGGTGACGACGACGCCCTTGACGCCGTCCTTGATCGAATAGCGCTTCCGGAGATCGTCGGTCTGCGGCGAGAATTCGAGACCGAGCGCGGTGGTCACGGCGGGCTTTGTAGGCTCGGCGGGGGTACGGGCCGAGGCCGGCTGGACCTTCTCGCCATCCTCGAGACGGCCGAGTTTGACCGTCTTCACCTCTTCCTTGCCCTTGCGCATGAGCGTGACAGGCACGTCCTTGCCGACCGGGGTCGCGGCGACGATGCGCGGCAGGTCGCGCGAATCCTTGACCTCCTTGCCGTCGAACTTGGTGATCACGTCGCCGATCTCGAGACCAGCCGGCTTGCCCGGGCCCTTGTCGTCGACGCCGGCGACCAGCGCGCCGCGCGCGGTGCCCAGGCCAAGCGCCTCGGCGGTCGCGTCATCAACGCTCTGGATCCGGACGCCGAGCCAGCCGCGGCGGGTCTCGCCGAACTCCTTGAGCTGGTCGACAATGTTACTGGCCAACGAAGACGGCACGGCAAAGCCGATGCCGACCGAGCCGCCCGTCGGCGACAGGATGGCCGTGTTGATGCCGATCACCTCGCCCGCCATGTTGAACAGCGGCCCGCCCGAATTGCCCTTGTTGATGGCTGCGTCGGTCTGGATATAGGTGTCGTACGGACCCTGCTGGATATCGCGGTTACGCGCCGACACGATACCCGAGGAGACCGAGCCACCAAGACCGAACGGGTTGCCGATCGCCATGACGGGATCGCCGATCCGCATCTTGTCGGAATCGCCGAACTTCACGGCAGGCAGCGGCTTGTCGTGCTTCACCCGCAGCACTGCGAGATCGACCTTGGCGTCCTTGCCGATGACCTCGGCCTTGAGCCGCAGGCCGCTGTTGAAGATCACGGTGATCTCATTGGCGTCGCCGATGACGTGGTTGTTGGTCACGACGATGCCGGACCCGTCGATCACGAAGCCCGAACCGGCCGACTGCGAGCGACGCTGCTGCGGCCCCTGGTTTTCACCCTGCTGACCCGGCTGGCCCGGACGGCCCTGCTGACCCTGGCCGCGACGGTTGAAGAATTCCTCGAACAGGTCGCCGAAGGGGGTGTCGGGGCCGAGCTGCGGAATCTGTGGCAGGGTGCGGCCGCGCGTGTCGCTCGTCGTCACCGCGGCGATGTTGACCACCGCCGGCATGACGCGCTCGGCAAGATCGGCGAGCGAAACCTGCCCCTGCAGGACCGGCGAGGCCGCGGTCTGTGCCGGGGCCATGATCGGAGAGGCCAGCAGCGACAGAACGCCGACGCTGGCCACGAGCGCGATCCGCCGGGAGCGGGAAGCCTGCGATCCGGAAGCAGAAACGGGTTTCGTTGCCATCGGTGTCCTCGTGAAGAAAATTCGCAACCGAGCCGGTCGGCGCAAAACGCTGACCTCAGTTGAACCGCAAATTGCGGCGGAAGGTCGACACACGATCACGCTATCGAACACGATCATGTGCGGCCTGTCTGCCTTCAGCCTCGCACGCTTCAGCCTCGGACCAGCCAGACCAGCAGGACGCCGAGCACCGCCGAGCCGAGGCCGATCAGCCTCATGCGTTCCGGTGGTGTCTCGGCGGCGCTGCGCAGGGCATCCTTTGCGAGGTTTGGAACCGCCGCAAACAGGATGCCCTCGATCGCAAAGACAAGGCCGAGCGCCGCGATGAAATCGAACATGCGCGACGCCTACGCGTATCGATCAGGGCCGGGCCGGCGCCGGCGTCGCCGGCGTGGCTGGGGGTCCATCACGCCGGGGCGCGTTGGGGCCGTTGAAGAACCTGAAGAACGGTGAATCGGGAGACAGCACCATCCTTGTATCGCCGGGCTTGATGCTGGCCTCATAGGCCTGCATCGAACGATAGAAGGTGAAGAACTCCTCGTCCTGCCCAAAGGCCTCGGCAAAGACGCGGTTACGCTCGCCTTCGCCCTGACCACGAACCTCGTCCGAGCGACGCTGCGCCTCGGCGACGATCACGGTGGAGTCCCTGTCGGCACGAGCCCGAATTTCCTGCGCCTGCTGGGCACCGAGCGCGCGTGCTTCCGCCGCCTCGCGCTGACGTTCCGTCTGCATGCGCTGGAACACCGCCGCCGAGTTGGCGGCCGGCAGATCAACGCGACGCAAGCGTACATCGACGACCGTCATACCGAAGCGGGCAGCCTCGCGGTTCACCTCGTCGCGGATGCGATTCATCAGCCGCGCGCGGTCGTTGCGGACCATGGAGATGAAGCTCGCCTCCGCCAGCACCGACCGAACGGTACCGTTGACGATCGAGGCCAGCTGCGAATTGGCGCGCGGGATGTTGTTGACCGCCTGGTAGAACCGCAGCGGATCGGAGATGCGGTAGCGCGTGAAGGCATCGACGACGAGACGCTTCTGGTCGGAGGCGATGATTTCCTGCGCCGGCAGGTCGAGGTCGAGAATGCGGTTGTCGAGCAGGGTCACCTGTTCGAACGGCGCCGGCAGCTTGAAGTAGAGGCCGGGCGCGGTGACGACACTGCGGACGGCGCCGAAACGCAGCACGAGGGCCGACTGGGTCTGCTGGACCACGAAGGTCATGGCGTAGAAGACGACCGCGACGATCCCGAGGACCACGAGCAGGCCGATGCGGATGATGCCACCGTTCATCGAACAGCTCCCGTCTGGGGGGCGCCCGGTGCGGGGCGCCTTTGCTGCAACTGGTCGAGCGGCAGATAGGGCACCACGCCCTGCCCGCTGGCCGAGCCGTCGAGGATGATCTTGTCGGTGCCGCCGAGAACACGCTCCATCGTCTCGAGGAAGAGACGTTCACGGGTCACGGCGGGAGCCAGCTTGTATTGCGTGAAGACCGCATTGAAGCGGCTGGCCTGACCGAGCGCCTCGGCGACCGTCTGCTCCTTGAAGGCCTCGGCCGACTGGATGAGCTGGGCCGCGCGACCGCGCGATTCCGGCACGACCCGGTTGGCGTAGGTCTCGGCCTCGTTGCGCAGGCGCTCCTGGTCGGCACGCGCCGCCTGGACGTCGCGGAAGGCATCGATGACCTGCTGCGGCGGATCGACCTTCTGCAGCTGCACGAGGCGGATCTGCACGCCGGCATTGTAGCCGTTGAGCGTATCCTGCATCAGCTGGCGCACCTCGGTCTCGATCGCGGCGCGATCGGTCGTCAGCACGGGCTGGATATTGCGGCGGCCGATGATCTCGCGCATCGCGCTCTCGGCGACGGCCTTCACCGTGCCCGGGGGATCCTGGATGTTGAAGACGTAATTCTCCGGCGCGGCCGGGTCGATCTGCCACTGCACGATCACGTCGATGTCGACGATGTTCTCGTCGCCGGTGAGCATCAGGCTTTCCTCGATCACGTCGGACTGGCGCGAGGCGCGCACGGATTCGACGGTACGGAAACCGACCTCGGTGGTGATGACGTTCGTCACCTGCGGCTTGATCACGCTGCCGATCGGATAGGGCCAGTTGTAGTTCAGGCCTTCGCCGGTCTTGCCGATGAACTGGCCGAAACGCAGGTTGAGGCCGACCTCGTTGGGACGGACGATGTACCAGCCCGTCAGGAGCCAGATCACGATCAGGGCGAGGATGCCGAAAATCAGGCCGCGGCCACCGAGATTGCCACCCGGCAACATCGATTTCAGCCGATCCTGGCTGCGACGCAGGATGTCCTCCAGATCGGGCGGGCCGCCGCTGCCGCTGCCGCCGCCGGAGCCACCGCCCCAGGGACCGCCTC
>QBLV01000090.1:0-10554 GCA_003241815.1 Hyphomicrobiales bacterium
ACGGCGTCGATGTCACCGTCGTCGATGCCGAGGAACTCGGCGCAGGCGCCTCGACCCGCTCGGGCGGCATGGTTTCCAGCGGCCAGAAGCTCGTCATCGGCGGCGCGGTCAAGGGCGTCGATGCGGCGCGGATGGACCGGCTGCTCGCGGATTCGATCTCATCCTACGAGCATCTTAAGACGCTCATCGCGGAAAAGCAGCTCGACGCCGATCTCGGCGTCTTCGGGCGCTATTTCGGCGCTCATGTTCCCCGTCATTACGATCGGCTGCGTCGCCATGGCGAACTCCTCGCCAGGCATACGGGCGTGACGGTTCACGAGATTCCGAAATCGCGCCAGCACGAGGTCACGCAGACCGATTTCTACCATGGAGGCATCGTCATCGACGAGTATGGCGGGCTGCATCCGGCGAAATATCATCGCGCGCTGCGTCACCTGGCCGTCGAGAGCGGGGCGAGGCTGCGCTCGCACGCGCCGGTGCTGAAGGTCGGGCCGCTCACGAACGGTTTCCACGGCGTCGAGACCGGCCGTGGGACAGTCCGTGCGCGCAACGTCCTCTTCGGCACCAACGGTTATATCGGCACGGGCAATGCCGATCTGCGCAAGCGCATCGTCGGCGTGCGCAGCTATCAGATCGCGACCGAGCCGCTGCCGCCGGAGCTGATGGCGCAGATCAATCCCGGCCGCCGCATGATCACCGACTCCAAGCGCGAACTGGTCTATTCGCGTCCCTCGCCGGACGGGACGCGCGTGCTGTTCGGCTGCCGGCCCGGCATGTTCGATCTGCCTGAGCGGGAGGCCGCGCCGCGCCTGCACGCGATGATGCTGAAAATCTGGCCTCAGCTCGCCGGCTACAGGGTGACGCATTGCTGGAGCGGCAAGGTCGGCATGACCGCCGACAAGATCGCCCATATGGGCCGCCGCGACGGCATCGACTTCGCCATCGGCTGCAATGGCAACGGCGTCGCGCTGATGACCTATCTCGGGCATCAATCGGCCCTGAAGCTGCTCGGCCACCAGAACCAGCCCAGCGCCTTCGACAGCCCGGCGTTCCCTGAAATTCCCGTGCCCTTCTATGACGGGCGGCCCTGGTTCCTGCCGATTGTCAGCGGCTGGTATCACCTCCAGGACGCGATCGACCGCCGCATGGCCCGGCTGTAAAGGGTTGAGACGATGACGAGAGTAGCGATGATCTCCGGAGCCAGCCGCGGAATAGGGCGGGCGATCGCAGAGGAACTGGGCCGTCAGGGCATTGCGGTGAGCCTCGCCATCCGCGATCCGGCAATGCTACCGACGGAGGGGTTCGCGCCGGCCGGGATGATGACCTTCGCCTACGAGGCGACCGGACGAGGCTCGGAACAGAGCTCGGAGCAGGCTTGGGTCGAAGCGACGATGGCGCGCTTCGGCCGCGTCGACATCCTTGTCAACGCTGCCGGCATCCTGCGCAACGTCTCGCTGGCGGATGGCACCGAGGAGGATCTCGACGCATTGCTCGCAATCAATCTCAAGGCGCCGTTCCGGCTGATCCAGGCGGCATTGCCGCATCTGCGGACGAGCGGACAGGGCAGGGTGGTCAACGTCGCCTCTCTCTCAGGCAAGCGCGTGCGCAACGGCAATGCAGGCTACCAGATGAGCAAGTTCGCGATGGTGGCACTGTCGCATGCGGTGCGGCAGGCGGCCTTCGCCGACGGCGTGCGTTCGCTCGCGCTCTGCCCGGGCTATGTCGCGACCGACATGACCGTGCAGGCCCCGTTGTCGCAGGAGGAAATGACGCGCCCCGAGGACCTGGCAAGGCTCGTGGCCTTGATCGTCCAGTTGCCGAACACGGCTTCGATCTCCGAACTGGCCGTCAACTGCGCCTATGAGGCGATGTTCTAGGCTGGCATCATCCGTGCCGAATGGTCGGACAGCCCTTTCTGGTCGACGAAGTCCGGCCGCCGACATCCTTCAGATGCAGGCTGTGAGGGCTGCCGTATGGAGAGCTTCCGGGGGATCGGACCCTCCAGACAATGACGTCAAGGGTGTCCACAAAACCGGGTCAACCCCGACTTCAACTCCATTCCAAGAACTCGGCGCAACTCTCGGCGATGTCATTGCAAAACCAGTGCGACTGTTCCGAATCTCGCGAGGCCCGGCTACATTCTTGGGCACGGCAGGCGTGAATATCGCCCTCTCGCTTCAACAAACAATATTGACTGTTTGCAAATAGGGCCGCAGCTTCTGCGCCAATCCTTCCTCGTGGGGCAGCGCGTGAACTTGGCCGGCGAGAGACGATCCCAGTCGGAACGCAGCGCGGAGACCTCGGCGCGGCTCATGGAAGCGACAATCGACCTGCTGCACGAGCGGGGACTCGCCCGCGCATCGACGCCCGAGATCGCCCGCCGGGCCGGGGTGTCTCGCGGCGCCCTGACGCATCATTTCGCCGGGCGGGAGGCGATCATCACGGCCTCGGTGGCTGATCTGCTCAACAAGACGACACAGGGCCTGCATCGCTTCGCGGAAGACTTCATGGAGCGGGGCGGCTCCAGCGACGAGATCGTCGACTACATCTGGCGGATGATGTCAGATCGCCTGTTCTATGTCACGATGGAGTTCCTGCCGGAGGCCCGCCACAACCCCGGCTTCAAGGCCGATCTCATTCCCACGGTGAAGGACTTCCACGCGGGGCTCGATGCCGTCTGGACGGCGCTGGCGGCGCGCACGGGCGCCGATCCAGATCATGTCCGCACGGTCATGAACACCACGATGTGCCTGGTGCGCGGCATGATCGCCCAGACGGTACTGCGTGACGATCCCCCCTATTTCGAGCAGATGCTCGGCTTCTGGAAGCAGCAGGTCCGCCAGCAATTCCCGGCGCAGGCCACGGCACAGCAGAGGACGGTCGGGGCCCGATGACGGCAGCGTTGCGTATCGAAGGGCTGAAGCTCGACTTCTACGGGGTCCATGTCCTGCGCGGGGTCGATCTCGTCGTGCCGGAAGGCTCCTTCACGGGACTGATCGGGCCCAACGGAGCCGGCAAGTCCACGCTGTTCAACGCCGTGTCCGGTCTTTACAGGCCCAAGGGCGGCAAGGTCAGCCTCGGCGTGGCCGAGACCACCGGCCAGCCGCCGGAAAAGCTGGTCGCGGCGGGGCTTGTCCGCAGCTTCCAGTTGGCGCGTGGCTTTCCCAAGCTCAGCGTCTTTCAGCACCTGATGCTGTATGGAGCCGATCAGCCCGGCGAAAACCTGCTTGCCGGCCTGTTTGGCTCCCAAGCCGCCAAACGTCGGGAGGAGGCGCTGGCCGAGCGGGCGCATATGGTCGCCAGGCGCCTGCGGCTCGATCATGTCCTGGACAACGCGGTTACGGCCCTGTCGGGCGGCCAGAAGAAGCTGGTCGAGATCGGCCGCGCGCTGATGGCCGACCCCAAGGTGCTCCTGCTCGACGAGCCGATGGCCGGGGTCAACCCGACACTGGCCGATCAGATCGCCGAGCATCTGACCGCGCTGAACCGGGACGGGCTGACGATCTGCCTGATCGAGCACGACATGGCGTTGATCAAGCGCCTCTGCCATCCGGTCATCGTCATGGCGGAAGGCCAGACGCTGATGCAGGGGACGTTCGACGAGGTCGCATCCGACCTGCGCGTGCAGGAAGCTTATCTCGGGAGGCGTCATTGAGTGCCGATCCCGCCCAATTGCTGACCGTCGACGGGGTCACCGCTGGCTACGGCGCCTCGGAAGAAATCCTGAAGGGAACGTCGCTGCGCGTCGCGCCCGGCGAGATCGTCTCGATCATCGGTCCCAACGGCGCCGGCAAGTCGACATTGCTGAAGACGATCGCCGGGCTCGTCCAGGCGCGCAAGGGCAGCATCGTCATCGGCGGCACCGATGTGACCACTGAGGGAGCCCTCGGGCGCGCCAGACACGGCATCGGCTTCGTGCCGCAGGAGCGCAACGTTTTCGGTGCGATGAGCGTGGCGGATAATCTCGAGATCAGTGGCTTCCAGGACCCGACGCAGGTGAAGCGGCGGGCCGAAGAGCTGTATGAGCGCTATCCGATGTTGGCGCAGAAGCGTGGTGCGCTTGCCCGCACCCTCTCGGGCGGGCAGCGCCAGATTCTCGCCATGGCGATGGGGCTGATGAACGCGCCATCCCTGCTGCTCCTCGACGAACCGACGGCCGGGCTCTCGCCCAGGGCGGCGGAAGAGCTCTTCGAGGCCATCGTGGCGCTGAACCGAGGCGGCCTGCCGATCCTGATGGTCGAGCAGCATGCGCTGGAGGCGCTGGAAATCTCGACCCGCGGCTATGTCCTGGTCGCCGGCCGCAACAGCCGCGAGGGGCCAGGCCCCGCGCTTGCAACCGATCCCGAGATCCGCCGGCTCTTCCTCGGCGGCTGACGCCGATCCCAACGACCAACCCCAAGGGGAATGATCATGACCGAACTCACCGCCAGCCGCCGTCAGGTTCTTGCAGGCGCCACCGCGCTTGCCGGGTCCGCCGCCTTCCCGTGCTTCGCTTTTGCGCAGGGTGCGCCGATCAGGATCGGCACGCTGACGCCGCTCACCGGAGCCGGCGGCCCCTACGGCCCGGTCATGGTCAAGGCGGTCAAGGCCGTGATCGACGAGGTCAATGCCGCCGGCGGCGTGAACGGCCGCAAGGTGGAGCTGATTTCGGAAGACGACCAGACCAACCCCGAGGCCGGCGTCCGCGCCGCGCGCAAGCTGATCGACATCGACAAGGTCTCGGCGATCCTGGGCACCTGGGCTTCCTCCGTGACCACCGCCGTCGCGCCGCTCTGCTGGGAATCGAAGACCTTCCTCTGCACCACCTCGGGCGCGGATTCGATCACGGCGCTGCCGCATCAGGGCTATCTGATCCGCACGCAACCCACGACGACGCTGCAGGGCAAGAAGTTCGGCGAATTCGCGATCGAGCAGAAGGCCAAGCGGGTTTTCTTCCTCTCGCCGCAGACGCCCTTCGCCAAGAGCCAGTTCGACAACATCACCATGGCGGTGAAGGCAGCCGGCGGGGAAACCGCCTCACTGATCTATGACGACAAGAAGCCGGCCTATCGCACCGAGATCGACGAGGTGCTGCGTTTCAAGCCCGACGCGATCGTCTTCGGCGGCTATACGCCCGACACCGCCGTCATGCTTAAGGATCTCTACCGGGCGGATTTCAAGGGCACGAAGATCGCCTTTGGCTATTCGGTCAACCAGAAACTGGTCGAAAGCGTGCCGGCCGAGGTCGTCGACAAGACCTTCATGATCTCGCCATCCCCGGCCGAGGGATCCAAGGCCTATGACCGGCTGGTCAAGATGATCGGCGTCGCGGCGCCGGACCCCTACACCACCCAGATCTACGACCACATCAACCTCGTGCTGATGGCGATCGCCATGGCCGGCGATTCCTCGGGCGCCGCGATCAAGGACGCCATCCGCAAGGTCTCGCAGGCCCCCGGCGGAGCCCGGATCGACAATGCCATCGACGGTATCAAGGCAATCGCGGCCAAGCAGGCGGTCGATTACGACGGCGCCAGCGGTCCCTGCGACTTCACCGAGATCGGCGATATCAGCGACTCCAAGTTCCGCTACGAGCAGGTTCAGGGTGGCAAGATCGTCCTGGTCAAGATCGGCTGAGGCGGATGGCGCTCGTGACCTGCCTCGACGGCCTCACCGCAGCCCGCATCCCGAGGAGCAAGGCTAAGCCTTGCCTCGCGGAGGTTGATCAGGCTCGTGCTGGCGGGGCTTCCCGGAGCATCGACGCGGACGCGCCGTTGCCGGCATCGCTCCTCGCGATTGGGGTGAGGGGACCCGTCCGCCGCACGCAGGGTCAGGACAGACCATGACTCTCATCCTCCAGGCGGTCATCAATGGGCTCATGACCGGGACGCTCATCGCCGTCCCGGCCATCGGCTTCTCCGCCATCTTTGCCGTGCTGCGCTACCCGAATTTCGCCATCGCCTCCTATGCGACGATCGGCGCCTTCGCTGCCTGGTGGGCCAATGCCATCCTCGGCCTGCCGGTCATCCCGGCGATCGCGATCGCCTTCCTGATCACCGGCTGCATCGGCGTCGGCGCGGAGGAGACGGCGCTCAAGCGTCTGCGCGGCAATGGTGCGCTGATCGTCGCCATCGCCTCGATCGCGCTCAACCTGGTGCTCGAGAACATCGTCCGCTTCATCTTCGGCAACGACATGAAGGGCTATGATCTGCCGCTGCTGCGCGACATCCGCTTCGGCGATCTGCGCATCGGGCCCCAGCAGCTTCAGAGCCTGGCGCTGGCGGTGGTGATCATGGCCGTCATGTTCCTCTTCCTGCGTTACACCCGCTTCGGCAAGGCGATGCGCGCGGTTGCCGACAATCCCGATCTCGCGCGCCTGAAGGGCATCGACCCCGCTCGCATCGCCATCGTCACGGTCTTTCTGGGCGCTGGCCTGGCCGGCGTCGGCGGGGTGCTGATCGGGCTCGACACCTCGATCGACCCGCTCACCGGATACCGGGTGCTGCTCTCGGTCTTCGCCGCGGCGGTGCTGGGCGGGCTGGGCTCCATTCCAGGCGCGGTGGTCGGCGCGCTGGCGCTCGGTATCGCAGAGGAGCTGGCGCTGATCGTGGTTCCGGCAACCTATCGCACGGCCGTCGGTTTCGTCGCGATCCTGATCATGCTGACCTTCCGCCCGCGCGGCATCCTTGGCGAAAGAGCGGCCTGATGCTGTCCTATCTGATCTTCACCCTGACCTTGTGCGGGATCTATGCACTGCTGGCGCTCAGCCTGAACCTGATCTGGGGCGGCGTGGGCCTCGTCAATCTAGGCCTGGCCGGGTTCTTCGCTGTGGGCGCCTATGCCTCCGCCATCACGACGGGCGCCGGAGCGCCGGTCATCATCGGCTGGGGCGCCGCGCTCGTCGTCGGTGCGGCGGTGGGCCTCATCGTCACCTTCGCCACCTTGCGCCTGCGCGACGATTATCTCGCCATCGTCACGCTGGGCTTCGCCGAAGTCATCCGCCTCGTCGCCCTCAACGAGCGCTGGCTGACCAATGGCTCCGACGGGCTCTCGGGCATCAAGGCGCCGCTCAAGGCCGAGCTCGGCCTGCAGGGCTTCAGCCTGTTCTATCTCGGCCTGGTGACGCTGGTCGTCCTCGTGGTCTGGGCGCTGCTAAGCCGGCTCGACCTGTCGCCCTATGGCCGCGCCATGAAGGCGATCCGTGAGGACCAGCAGTTAGCCTCCTTTGCCGGCAAGCGGGTGCTGCGATTCAAACTGCAGGCCTTTGCTGTGTCGGCCGCCATCGCAGCGCTGTCGGGCGCGCTCTATGCCCATTTCCAGTCCTACGTCTCGCCCGATCACTTCCAGCCGCTGATCACCATCTACATCTTCCTCGCGGTGACCGCCGGGGGTGTCGGCCGCCCGAGCGGCGCGGTGTTCGGCGCCTATCTCGTCGTCATCTTCCTCGAGGCGACACGCTTCGCCACCGAATGGGTCCCCGGGCTCCAGCCCGTCCAGATCGCCGCCATGCGCGAGATGATGATCGGCCTGGCGCTGATCCTGGTGCTGCATCTCAAGCCTCAGGGCATCATGCCCGAACGCATTCCGAAGGCGCCTGAACCGGCGGCGCCTTGAAGCAGGCTGGCGCTCTCCCGTCTTCCCCTCTGCATTGAATCAAAGAGCCTCCGATGACAGACGATCTCGCCAGCCTCTCCGCCTTGCTCGAGCAGCCCGGCCAGCCCGACACGGTGTTCAAGGCTTTCGCCGACATCACCGAAAGGCTCGTCGGCCACCAGCTCTTCACCCTGCTCTATGTCGACGGGCAGGACGTGGCGCGCATCTATTCCAGCCGCCCGGCCGAATACCCCGTCTCCGGCCGCAAACCGATGGGGCCGACGCCCTGGGGCAAGCATGTCCTCGACGGCAGGCAGTCCTATCTCGGCAAGGACAAGGTGGCGATCCGCTGGGCCTTCTTCGATCACGAACTGATCGAGAGTATGGGGCTGGGCTCGGTGATCAACGTGCCGTGCCTCTACGACGGCAAGGTCATCGGTACGATTAATCTGCTGGCCCCCGAGCATCACTATCGCGAGGAGCATGTCGCGCCCGTCGAGCGCCTGGCGCCGCTGCTTGTTCCCGGCTTCCTCGCCGCCCGCGCGGCCGCCAAGGCCATCTGATTCAGCCGCGCAGGGGCTGCCCGGGCGCCGAGCCTTGCTCATCGGTGCCGAGGGCCGTCGCGGAGAGACGCTATGGCCTCCTGGAGCCATAGAAGTGAAGGAACAGGTCGATCCCTGCCTCGACCTGTTTGCGGATTTGGGCCCGATCCGGCCGGACTGCGGGCAGCAACAGGCCGCGAATATCGAGGTCGCCCCTGACGATGCTGAGGAACTGGCGCGCAGCCAGCATCGGATCTTGAATGTTCAGCAGTCCGCGCTCGTGCGCTCCGGCGAGGAAGGTCGCCAGGCGTTCCGTCAGCGCCTTGGGGCCCGCCTCGAAGATCGCCGCGCCGATCGAGGGAAATCTCGACACGGCGCCGATGACCGCGCGCTGCAGGAACATGGCCTGCTCTGTCAGGAAGACATCGACGAACTTTTCGGCGATGCGCCTCAGCACCCCCGCGACGTCGTCGCTGTCGGGCATGATCCGCCAGATCTCGCCGGTGATGCGGTTCGCCTCGTCGATCACGACAGCGGTGAACAGCTCCTCCTTGCTCGCGAAATGCGCGTAGAGCGTCGCCTTCGACACCGGCGCCTGCCGCGCGACCATGTCCATGGTCATCGCGTCGAAGCCGTGGTCGAGGACAAGCTCGCGGGCTGCGGCGAGGATCGAGGCGGCCTTGCGATTGCCGGCCGGAGCGCCGCCCGCGTCCCGGCTGATCGTCATGTCGTTGTCCGACTCTGGTCGCGAGGCCATTCATCACTCCTAAACTGAACCGTTCAGTTTGTTGTTGACATATGCGGCTTTGGTGAGCAGATGTCAAAACTGAACGGTTCAGTTCAGATCATGATGGATGACCGATGCGGCAGACGCTTCGATTTCCCCGACCGGCCACGCTCCTCGTCTCCGGCGGCCTTGCCCTGTCATTGGCCGCTTGCGGCCAGGAGAACGACCAGGCCCCACGGCTGCCGACGCCCGTCAAGGCGCAGATCGTCGCCGCGTCTCAGAACGTGCCGTCCGTGGCGCTGACCGGCGAGATCCGGGCGCGCGTGCAAGGCGATCTCGCCTTTCGCTCGACGGGCAGGATCGCCGAGCGGTTTGCCGATGTGGGCGATCATGTCGAGGCCGGGCAGGTCCTCGCGACGCTGGAGTCGCGCGAGCAGACCGCCGACGTCGCCTCGGCGACCGCGGCCGTCCAGTCCGCCGAGGCGACCCTGCGCCAGACGACGGCCGCCTTCGATCGTCAGAAGGCGCTGCTCGCCAACGGCTTCACGACGCAAACCAGTTACGACAACGCCCAGCAGGCTCTCCAGGCGGCCCGCGCGACGCTCGACGCAGCCCGCTCCAATCTTCAGACGGCGCAAGAGCAACTCACCAATGCGGCCCTGACGGCGGACGCCTCGGGCATCGTCGTCGCGCGCAACGCGGAGGCCGGGCAGGTCGTCGAAGCCGCGCAGGCGGTTTTCACGGTGGCGCGCGACGGAGCGCGCGATGCGGTCTTCGACATCTTCGAGGGCCTGCTGGCCCGCCAGCCCGCGGACGACACCGTCGCGCTCGCGCTCGTCTCTGACCCGGCCGTCACGGCGACGGGCAAGGTCCGCGAGGTTGCCCCCGCGATCGATCCGGCGACCGGCACCGTGCGCGTGAAGATCACCATCGAGGCGCCGCCCCCGGCGATGACGCTCGGCGCGGCCGTCACGGGCATCGGTCGGTTCCAGCCAAACACCGTCTTCGTTCTGCCCTGGGGCGCCTTCTTCACCGATAACGCCGGGCCCGCCGTCTGGACAGTCGATCCGCAGAGCAAGACGGTGGCGCTGAAGCCCGTCGTGATCGACAGCTACCGGACGGGCGCGTTCCTCGTCAAAAGCGGCATAGAGGCCGGCGACGTCGTCGTCACCGCCGGTGCGCAGATGCTCCGGCCCGGTCAGATCGTCGATCCGCTGATGGATAGCGCACCGACACCCAAGGAGGCCACGAAATGAGGCCGGTCCTTCTCTTCACCTGCGCCGCGGCGCTTGCCGGCACGCTGGCGGGCTGCAAATCCGACGACGACAAGACGAAGGCCGCCAAGCCGCCGCGCCCCGTCGTCTCCGTCGTCGTCAGGCCGCTGATCGATCGGCCGATCGGCTACGCGGGCACCATCCAGCCGCGCTTCCAGACGGATCGCGGGTTCCGCGTGCTCGGCCGCCTCGTCGCGCGGCGGGTCGATGTCGGCGATCTCGTCGCACCGGGGCAGATCCTGGCGCAGATCGACCCTCAACTGCTCGACTTCGCGCTGCGGGCGAGCGAGGCCGATCTCGCCAAGGCGCAGGCGCAGCTTGCCAACACATCGGCCGCCGAGAGCCGGATCGCCACCCTGTTCGCCAAGCAGATCGCCAACCAGGCCGATCTCGACAATGCCCGGCAAGCGCTGGAGGCCGCCTCGGCGGGCGTCAAGCA
>QBLV01000090.1:10564-17108 GCA_003241815.1 Hyphomicrobiales bacterium
CGTCAAGCAGGCGCAGGCCAACCTCGCCAAGGCCCGCGAGCAGCGCGGCTACGCCACGCTGAGCGCCGACGAGGCCGGCGTGATCACCAGCGTAGACGCCGAGGTCGGCCAGACCGTCGCGGCCGGCAAGAAGATCATGACGATCGCGCGCACCGACATCAGGGAGGCGGTCGTCGACGTTTCCGACGACACGGCACGGTCCCTGAAGCCAGGCGAGCCGTTCGCGATCCGCCTTCAGGCGGATCCGTCCATCACCGCGACCGGCACTCTTCGCGAGATCGCCCCGCAGGCCGATGCGGCGACGCGCTCGCGCCGGGTCAAGATCACGCTCGACGGCGGCATCGATGCCTTCCGACTGGGCGCGACGATCACCGCTCTGCCGAAGACGCTCCCGGCAACGCAAACGGTTTACGACATCCCCGCCTCGGCGGTTCTCGACCGGAACGGCGAAACGCGCGTCTGGCTGGTCGATCCGGCCACGAAGACGGTTCGCACCGTCGTGCTCGCCGTGGCGGAACGGGACGACCGCAAGGCACGCATCGTCGGCCAGTTGCCGCCAGGCGCGCGCATCGTCGTCGCCGGCGTCAACAGCCTTTCGGAAGGCCAGATCATCAGGTTCGATGAAAGGACTGCGCCGTGACGCCCTTCAACCTCTCCGATTGGGCGCTCAGGCACCGCTCTCTCGTCTGGTATTTCATGCTCGTGGCGTCGGTCGCGGGGCTGTTTTCGTATTTCAACCTCGGTCGCGCGGAAGACCCGGACTTCACCATCAAGACCATGATCATCCAGGCCCGCTGGCCGGGAGCGACCGTGGAGGATGTGATCGGGCAGGTCACCGACCGCATCGAAAAGAAGCTCGAGGAACTCGACAGTTTCGACTACGCCAAGAGCCTCAACATGCCGGGCATGACGACGATCTTCGTCAACCTCAAGGCTACGACCAAGGCCCGGGACATTCCCGCGACCTGGGTCAAGATCCGCAACATGATCGGCGACATCAGGAGCCAGTTCCCCGACGGCGTGGTCGGCCCGACATTCAACGACAGCTTCGGCGACGTCTACGGCAACATCTATGCCTTCACCGCCGACGGCTTCAGCCAGCGGCAACTGCGCGACCATGTCGAGGACATTCGCGCCAGGATCCTGGCCGTGCCCGACATCGGCAAGGTCGATCTCATCGGCGCGCAGGACGAGGTGATCTACCTCGAATTCTCGACGCGCCAGATCGCGGCGCTGGGACTGACGCAGCAAGCCGTCGTCAATACTCTGCGGGCTCAGAACGCGATCAGCCCCTCGGGCACGCTGGAGGCTCAGGGCGAGCGGATCAGCGTGCGGGTCGGCGGCCAATTCACCTCCGAGGACAGCCTGCGGGCGATCAACCTGCGCATCAACGATCGGTTCTTCCGGCTTGGGGACGTCGCCACCATCAGCCGCGGATATGTCGATCCGCCGACATCGCTCTTCCGTGTCGGCGGCAAGCCGGCGATCGGGCTGGCGATCGGCATGAAGCCGAATGCCAACCTCCTGCATTTCGGCGAAGCCCTGAAGCATGAGATGGCCAAGATCGAGGCCGAGCTGCCGATCGGCATCGGCGTGCATCAGGTGTCCGACCAGCCGGCAATCGTCGAGGAGGCGGTCGGCGGCTTCACCAAGGCCCTGTTCGAGGCGGTGGCGATCGTTCTCGTCGTCAGCTTCGTCAGCCTGGGCATGCGCGCGGGCTTCGTCGTCGCGGTAACGATCCCGCTCGTGCTCGCGATCACCTTCGTGGCGATGGAGCTGTTCGGCATCTCCCTCCAGCGCATCTCGCTCGGCGCCCTGATCATCGCGCTCGGCCTTCTCGTCGACGACGCCATGATCGCGGTGGAGATGATGGTGGCGCGGCTGGAGGTGGGCGACACGCTGCAGAAGGCGGCGACCCATGTCTACGTCTCGACGGCGTTCCCGATGCTGACGGGCACGCTGGTGACGGTGGCGAGCTTCATCCCCGTCGGGCTCAACACCAGCGCCGCCGGCGAGTTCACCTTCACGCTGTTCGTCGTCATCGCCGTCTCGCTGCTGGTGTCCTGGGTGGTTGCGGTTCTGTTCGTGCCTCTTCTGGGCGTGACGCTGCTGCCCAAGACGATGAAGCAGCATCATGGCGAGCCCGGCCGCTTTGCCCGCCTGTTCGGCAAGCTGCTGCGCGGCTGCGTCCGCTGGAAATGGCTGACCATCGCCGCCACCGTGCTGGCCTTCGTGCTCTCCATCGGCGCCATGCGCTTCGTTCAGCAGCAGTTCTTCCCGTCATCGGACCGGCGCGAACTGATCATCGACTGGACGCTCGCGCAGAATGCTTCGATCACCGAAACCCGCGCGCAGATGGACCGCTTCGAGGCGCTCGCGCTCGAAGGTGAGCCCGATGTCGAGCATTGGTCGTCCTATGTCGGCCAGGGCGCGATCCGTTTCGTGCTGTCCTACGACGTCCAACCGTCGAGCCCGAATTTCGGACAGATCGTCATCGTCACCCGCGACATCGCGGCGCGCGACCGCTTCAGGGCCAAGGCACGCGCCATCATCGCACGCGAGTTCGTCGGCACGGACGCCAATGTCCATTTGCTCGACATCGGCCCGCCCGTCGGACGCCCGGTCCAGTACCGCATCAGCGGCCCGGACCTGCAGACCGTTCGAAGCCTGGCGCAGAAGGTCGCGGCGACGCTCACCCCCGACATCAACCTCACGGATATCGTCTATGATTGGAACGAACCGGGACGGGTGGTGAAGATCGACGTGCTGCAGGACAAGGCTGCGCAGCTCGGCATCACCTCAGAGACGATCGCCACGGCGCTCAACAGCATCGTCGGCGGTTCTGCCGCGACCCAGGTGCGCGACGGCATCTACCTGGTCAACGTGATCGGCCGGGCGCGCGACAGCGAACGCTCCTCGATCGAGACGTTGCAGAACCTGCAGATCCAGACGAGCGCGGGTAAGGCGGTTCCGCTCGCCGCCGTCGCCAACTTCCGCTACGAATCGGAGCAGCCCGTCGTCTGGCGGCGCGGCCGGGTGCCGACGATCACCGTCAAGGCGGCGATCGACACCGGCATCCAGCCGGCGACGGTCGTTGCCGGGCTGGCCCCCCGCATCGCTGAAATCAGCGCGTCGCTGCCTGCGGGTTACCGCATCGTCACGGGCGGCTCGGTCGAGGAAAGCGCCAAGGGGCAGGCACCTATCATCGCCATCGTCCCGGTGATGCTGTTTGCCATGGCGACGATCCTGATGATCCAGCTCCAGAGCTTTCAGCGGCTGTTCCTCGTGGTCGTCGTCGCGCCGCTGGGCCTGATCGGCGTCGTCGCCGCGCTCGTTCCGAGCGGGGCACCGCTCGGCTTCGTCGCCATCCTGGGCGTGCTGGCGCTGATCGGCATCCTGATCCGCAACTCCGTGATCCTCGTCATCCAGATCGAGCAGCTTCGCAGCGAGGGCAAGGATGGCTGGACCGCCGTGATCGACGCGACGGAGCATCGCATGCGTCCGATCCTGCTGACGGCCGCGGCCGCGAGCCTGGCGCTGATCCCGATCGCGCGCGAGGTGTTCTGGGGGCCGATGGCCTACGCCATGATGGGCGGCATCATCGTGGGAACCGTGCTGACATTGCTGTTCCTGCCGGCGCTCTATGTCGCCTGGTTCCGTTTCGAGGAGCCCAGGGACGGCGACCCCGCACCTGCCGGGGAGGCGAGGCCAGCTCTGACGTCGGCGCAAGGTCCGGCCTGATCCCCTTCCATGAAGCGCCGGCCGAAAGCCCAGGGCCGGCGATCAACGTGCAAAACCCCGGGCGCCTGTCGCTCGCACCTGTGATGACGGAGGCACCATGCCAGGCGTGGCGCGCGTGAAAGACGGACCGAGCGGTCTCGAGGCGAAGGGCGACCGGCGCGACGGCTTCATCGATAGCATGAGGATCGACGGCCCCCATCGAGCGCGGGGTGCGAAGCTGCTCCCCATCCTCCTGTGCCTGCTGACGGGTTGCGGCTCGCGGAACGAAAGCGTGCTCCAACCGCTCGCGACTGCGCCCCCCGACACCGGTCGGGTCGACATGTTGGTCGCGACGACGCGCAAGGCCGTCGACGATCCCGCTCTGCGTTATTCCGGCGACCGGGCGATGACCATCTCGCTGGACCGGATCGTGGTGTCGATTCCGCCGGACCGGGCTCGCAAGATCGGCGACGTTCAATGGCCCGCCCGGGCGCCAGCGGATCCCGAAAAGGAATTCGCCGTCGTCGAGACCAGCAAGCTCACCTCCGAGAAGCAGACCGGCGACTGGTTTCGGAAGAACCGCAATCGCAAGCGTCAGGCCCTGATCTTCGTTCACGGCTTCAACAACACCTATTCGGACGCGGTCTTTCGCTTCGCGCAGATCGTTCACGATGCGCGAACCGATGCGGCTCCGATCCTCTTCAGTTGGCCGTCGCGCGCCAGTGCTCTCGGCTATCTCTACGACAAGGAGAGCACCAACTACTCGCGCCGGGCCCTGGAAGACCTCATCCTCCAGGCTGCGGAAAGCCCCGATGTCGGCGACATCACGATCCTGGCCCATTCCATGGGGACGTGGCTCACGGCGGAGGCGCTGCGCGGCGTCGCCATGCGCAACAAGAGGATTCCCGCCAAGGTCAGCACCGTCATCCTGGCATCACCCGACATCGACGCCGATGTCTTTCGCCGCCAGATGCTCGAAATGGGAACCGGTAGGCCGCACTTCGTCATCCTCTCGTCGACACGGGACAAGGCGCTCGATCTGTCGCGCTGGCTTTCGGGCGGTATCGACCGGGTCGGCGGCCTCGATCTCAGCCCCTATGCGGCCGATCTCGAACATCTCGGCGTCAGCATCATCGACACCAGCACGATCAGCGGGGGCGATCCGCTCGGCCACACCACATTCGCGGAAAGCCCGGAGATCGTGCGCCTGCTCGGACGCCGCATCGCCGGCCAGTCGATGGAGGGCGATCGCGGTTCGCTGGCGGAGCGCTCGGGGGATGTCGTGGTCGGCGTGACGAGGCTCGCGGGACGCGCGGTGCGCACGGTGGGCAGCGCCGCCACGGCGGTCGGCGACCCCGCCATACATGAGATGTTGAAGCGGCAACGCGCGCGCCCGACGAGCCGGGCGACGGACGGCGCCAATTCATACTGATACAGGCCACACCAACGGCCATGCCACGGCCTGAACCAGGCCTGCCGCCAGGAGAACCACCTCATTGCGATGAAAGGTGGCGCGGTCACCGCGCAAGGTTCCCCGCTGCGATCGTCACGGCCGGACTGGATCGAGCACATCTTCGATCGCCTGTAGCCTTTGCGTCGTCGAGCCAGCCTGCAGGTCCTTCACAGCCTGGCGCTTCGCAAAGAACTGAGTTGGCGCTGGAAAACGTCGAACGATGGCAAGCGTTCAGAAGGCGACGATCAGGCGGTAGTCTGCGCATTCCAACACCGTACCGCTGAGTTGGCGAGATATCTTCGCAAGCGCTGTTCGCAGCGCAGTTGCATCGGTCCCGCTGACGGCAGCAACCGCATGCGGGACTGCGAGCATCGGATCCGGCGCGAAGGCCGGATGCGGCTGCGTTGCCTGCGACAGGCCTGTCCGAAATGCGACGATGCCGCTCGTTCCGATCAGTCGGGAAAGAGCGTCATCGTCGGCGCTGGCGCTATCTGCTTTCGGCTGCCAGCGCACGAATCCGAGATGACTGCCACAGCCAGCTCCGTACCGACTGGTCTCGCGGTAAACGAAGCGGCGGAAATCGCCCATCAGGGGCCGCATACGGAGCGACGCCGGGGTCGGATTGGCGAGTAGATGCTGGTATTGCGGCGTGTCTAGTGCATCTGGGGCATCGATGTCGTACAGCGTCAGGAAGCGGCTTTCGGAGCCGTGTCCGCTGACGAACCGCCGGCCGCCCAGAAACCCCGGCATCGTCAGCCGTTCTGGGACATGCTCGAAACTGTGCCAGGCCTCGTATTCCGCCAGCGCCGTCGGGGCGACCGTGTTGGCGATGACGAGGAAGGCCTTTCCACGCCAGTCCATGCCGGGCGTGGTCGTGGCCGAGGTGATCATGGCCGCAGCAAAATCTTCGAGGCCGATCGGCTTTTGGCGCGAGTGAATGCCGCCGGCGCCTCCGCCAATGCGACCTCTTCGGTGATCATCTGCGAGACGCGCGATGCATTGGCGGCGAGATAGCTGATCACGCGTGGCCATGTCGCCACGGGCGCGCGATAAGAGCCGCGGATCTGCTGATGGTTGCGCACCAGCTTGGTCAGGTCGATCGTGGCAGGGCGGGCATGGATTCCGCAGATCGTCAGCACACCGCGCAATGCCAGCAGATCGAGCGCTTCATCAATGAGTTCCGGCACACCGGCGGCCTCGATGATACGGTCGTAAGTGAGCGGGAGGCCGGCGCCTGCGAGCCCCTCTCGCAAGGTGACGCCGGCAGTATCGACGGTTTCGGCGAAACCCATTCCGCGCAGAGTCTTCAGCCGCGCATCGTCGTCGCGGCCGGCGACGACGATGCGGTCCGCACCCGCTGCCTCGGTGAAG
>QBLV01000091.1:0-7610 GCA_003241815.1 Hyphomicrobiales bacterium
GTGCGGGCTCGGCCTGGGGCGGAGCGGCCGGGGAGGGTGGAATCACGGTCGCGGGCGCGGTCGCCTGAGCGGGCGGCTTCAGAGCGGCCGGACGTTCCGGCGGTTGCGTCGCCAGGCGCGGCTGCCGTGGCCGGATCTCTTCGCGCGGATCGGTCCGGGCGACACGCGGAGCGCTGGAGGGCAGCGCCTGCAGCACGATCCTGTCCAGCAACTGGCCGCTATAGAGATCGACGATGAGCCGGACGCGCGCGCCGGCCCGTGTCCGGCCGTCGATCACATAGGCGGAGCCTGTCGTGACGGTGCGATCGACCCGGGAGAGCCCGAATTCGCGTGCCGCGATGCGGCTGAGAGCGCTGGGTGCGATCGGCGCGGGAGGGCGCGGTGCCGCGTAGCGATAGCCGTAGCCGTAACGCTGTTCGAGATAAGGCGCGTCCTCCTCATAGACATAATACTGGGCCGATGCGGCGCCGGCCGTGCCGGTAAGCGCGCCGGCCACGGCCATGCCCATCAGCACGGTGCGCTTCGGCGCGGACGAACGAAATGCCATAGGGTCATCCCTTTCCAGGACAGACGGTCAGACATTCAATCTTCGTTAGGGATTGCGGCATGCGTGGGGCTGGAATCGGGACGCAATTCAGCCTTTTTGCGCGCCGATGATCGCGATCAGCCGTTCGACCTGCGCCTCCGGCGTCGCAAAGGACATCACGAAGCGGCCGACGATCTCGCCCTTGGCAAGGGTCTCCCCCTCCGGCAGCGCCCGGTCTGACCAGGTCAGGAAGCCGACGCCGGCCGCCTTGAGGCGCTCCTGCAGGGACGCGGACAAGATCGGAAACACTTCATTGGCCTGGCAGGGCCAGGCGAGGCGAGCCTCGCTGCTTTGCTCGATTGCGCTCGCCAGCCTTGCTGCCAGGGCATTGGCATGGCGCGCAAGGTCGAGCCAATGGCCGTCCGCCAGCAGCCCCTCGAACTGCGCGCCGATCAGGCGGCCCTTCGACAGGGTCTGTCCTGCGCGCTTGCGACGCCATTTCATTTCGCTCGCTTTGGCGGGGTCGAAGAAGATCACGGCCTCGGCCGCCCAGGCGCCGTTCTTGGTGCCGCCGAACGAGAGCACATCGACTCCGGCCTTCCAGGTCATGTCGGCCGGGCTGCAGCCGAGCGCGACCAGCGCGTTGGCGAAGCGGGCGCCGTCCATGTGCAGGGTCAGGCCGCGCGGTGTGGCGGCATCCTTCAGGGCGCGAATCTCGTCGACGCTGTAGATCGTGCCGCATTCGGTCGCCTGGGTGATCGAGAGCGCCTGCGGCTGGACCTGATGCAGCGCGCCGTCACGGAAGCGGACGAATGTCTGCGTGACGAGGTTCGGCGAGAGCTTGTTGCCGGCGCCGGGCAGGCCGATCAGCTTGGCGCCGTCGCTGAAGAATTCCGGTGCGCCGCATTCGTCGTCGGCGACGTGGCTTTCCTCATGGGTCAGCACGGCGCCCCAGGGACGGGTGATGCTGGCAAGCGCCAATGCGTTGGCAGCCGTACCCGATGTGACGAGGAAGACCGCGACCTCGTGCTCGAAGATCTCGGCGAAGCGCTGCTCCGCCTTCTGCGTCCAGATGTCGGCGCCATAGGCGGAGGCCGGACCGTCATTGGCCGCCGTGATGGCGGCCATGACCTGGGGGCTCGCGCCGGCAGTATTGTCGCTGATGAAGTTCATGACTTTCGGTTAGCGGCGCGGCGTCGGCCTGCCAAGCGCATGCGGGCCGGGCGGCCCTGCGCGAAATGCCCATCAAAACAAGAACCGTGCTGCCCCACTCAGGCTTTCGTGCCGGATATGTCCCGCGATTGCGTGATGTCGCAATAAAATGTCGCGTGGCCGCAAAATCGCCTCTTGTGCAGAGATTAGAATTCTGGCAAGTTCATCGCAATAGGACAGTGTTGCTGTCCCATTTTTCGCCGCGTCGATTGAAGCCCTCAGGGGTTGTGGTCGCGCCATCGCAACGGAGCGGAACGATGACGAAGGGTACGGCCAAACACGCCAAAGCCATCCGTACGCGCGCCGCCCGCAAAGCGGCGACCTGACAGGCGCAGCAGGGCGAAAGCCCTAGCGCCTGCGGAGGACGCGGGCGCGCCTGGACCAGCGCAAGCCAACCTCCGACGGACGAACGGGTTCGGCCTTGTTGGCCTCATCCTTGCTGCCGGCTCTCGCGAGCCCGCGCGGCGGTGATGCGGTCCGGCATGGCAGAAGGATGATATGGACTCAAAGGTGCCTCCCGGCGGAAGCTGGCGGCGCATTGGCAAGCGGGGTTTGACGATGAGCGACATCAGCCAGTCGAACAGGGCCATCACGGTCGCGGCGGAGCCTTTCGAGCGCTTCCCGGAGGTCCGCGACCCGGCCATGCCTGTGCGCCAGGGTCTTTACGATCCGTCGATGGAGAAGGATTCCTGCGGCGTCGGCTTCATCGCCGACATGAAGAACCGCAAGAGCCACGCCATCGTCGCTCAGGGCCTGCAGATCCTGCGCAATATCGACCATCGCGGCGCGGTCGGTGCCGATCCCAAGCTCGGCGACGGTTGCGGCATCCTGACCCAGATTCCGCACCGCTTCTTCAGCGAGGAATGCGCGAAGATCGGCATCGAACTGCCGGAGGTGGGTCATTACGCGATCGGCCAGTTCTTCATGCCGCAGGATCTCGGCGACCGGACGATCTGCGAGGACATCGTCGCGCAGACGGTGACCGAAGAGGGGCTGATCTTTTTGGGCTGGCGCGACGTGCCGGTCGACGGGTCCGATCTCGGCGACGCTGTCAAGGAGAGCGAGCCGGTCCACCGCCAGCTCTTCGTCGGCCGCCCGGCCGAGATCGGCAGCGAGGATGATTTCGAGCGCAAGGTCTATGTGCTCAGAAAGTCGGTCTCCAACCAGGTCTACAAGCTCAAGGACCGGGCGACCGCGACCTATTACCCGGTCTCGATGTCGGCCCGCACCATCGTCTACAAGGGCATGGTGCTGGTCACGCAGCTCGGCACCTATTTCAAGGATCTGCAGGACGAGCGTTTCGAGAGCGCGCTGGCGCTCGTCCATCAGCGTTTCGCCACCAACACCTTCCCGTCCTGGCGGCTGGCGCATCCCTACCGGATGGTCGCCCATAACGGCGAGATCAACACGCTGCGCGGCAACGTCAACTGGATGGCGGCACGGCAGGCGAGCGTCGATTCCGAGCTGTTCGGCCCCGACATCTCGAAGCTCTGGCCGATCTCCTACGAAGGCCAGTCCGACACCGCCTGCTTCGACAACGCGCTCGAATTCCTCGTGCAGGGCGGCTATTCGCTGGCCCATGCGATGATGATGCTGGTGCCGGAAGCCTGGAACGGCAACCCGCTGATGAATGAGGAGCGGCGCGCCTTCTACGAATACCATGCCGCGCTGATGGAGCCCTGGGACGGACCGGCCGCGATCGCCTTCACCGATGGCAAGCAGATCGGCGCGACGCTCGATCGCAACGGCCTGCGGCCGGCGCGCTATCTCGTCACCGATGACGGGCTCGTGGTGCTGGCCTCCGAATTCGGCGTGCTGCCGATCCCGGAGGAGAAGATCGTCGAGAAGTGGCGGCTGCAGCCGGGCAAGATGCTGCTGATCGATCTCGAACAGGGCCGCATCATCGGCGATGACGAGATCAAGACGACGTTGTGCATGGCCAACCCCTACAGGGACTGGCTCAAGCGCACGCAGATCGTGCTGGAGGATCTGCCGCCGGTCGAGGCGCGGGCGCAGCGCACCGACGTCGCCCTGCTCGATCGCCAGCAGGCCTTCGGCTACACGCAGGAAGACACCCGCATCCTGATGGCGCCGATGGCGGTCACAGGTCAGGAAGCGGTCGGTTCGATGGGGACGGACACGCCGATCTCGGCGCTCTCGTCGAAGTCGAAGCTGCTCTACACCTATTTCAAGCAAAACTTCGCCCAGGTCACCAACCCGCCGATCGATCCGATCCGCGAGGAGCTGGTGATGAGCCTGCTCTCCTTCATCGGGCCGCGCCCTAACATCCTCGATCTGGAAGGTACGGCGCGGCGCAAGCGGCTCGAGGTGCGTCAGCCGATCCTGACCAATGACGATCTCGAGAAGATCCGCTGCATCGGTCATTACGAGGATCGCTTCGACACCAAGACGATCGACTTCACCTATCCGGCGCGCGACGGCGCGGCGGGCATGGCAGCCGCGCTGGAGCGGCTCTGCGAGCGGGCGGAAGCCGCCGTCCATGGCGGCTACAACATCATCATCCTGTCCGACCGGCTGGTCGGAGCCGATCGCATCCCGATCCCGGCGCTGCTGGCGACGGCAGCGGTGCATCATCACCTGATCCGCAAGGGGCTTCGCACCTCGGTCGGCCTCGTGATCGAGACCGGCGAGCCGCGCGAGATCCATCATTTCTGCTGCCTGGCCGGCTATGGCGCCGAGGCGATCAACCCCTATCTCGCCTTCGACACGCTGCTCGACATGCACGAGCAGGGCGCTTTCCCGACCGAGGTCGACGCCTACGAGGTGGTGAAGCGCTATATCAAGTCGGTCGGCAAGGGCGTGCTGAAGGTGATGTCCAAGATGGGCATCTCGACCTACCAATCCTATTGCGGCGCGCAGATCTTCGATGCGGTCGGCCTCAAGAGCGACTTCGTCGAGCGTTATTTCTTCGGCACGGCGACCGCGATCGAGGGCGTGGGCCTCGACGAGGTGGCGCAGGAGAGCGTCAGCCGGCATCGCGATGCCTTCGGCGACGCGCCGGTCTATCGCAACAGCCTCGATATCGGCGGCGAGTACGTCTACCGCATTCGCGGCGAGGAGCATGTCTGGACGCCCGACGTCGTCGCCTCGCTGCAGCATGCGGTGCGGCTGAACGCGCAGGACCGCTATGAGGACTTCGCCCGGCAGGTGAACGACGAGGCGCAGCGGATGACCACGATCCGCGGCTTGTTTAAGCTCAGGCAGGCGGAGGAGGACGGGCGCCAGCCGGTGGCTCTGGAGAGCGTCGAGCCGGCGAGCGAGATCGTGAGGCGGTTCTCGACGGGGGCGATGTCCTTCGGCTCGATCTCGCGCGAGGCGCATGAGACCATGGCGATTGCCATGAACGCGATCGGCGGCAAGTCGAACACAGGCGAGGGCGGCGAGGAGGCGAGCCGCTTCAAGCCGATGGCCGACGGCCGTTCGAAGCGCTCGGCCATCAAGCAGATCGCGTCTGGCCGTTTCGGCGTCACGGCGGAGTATCTCGCCAATGCCGACGTCATGCAGATCAAGGTCGCGCAGGGCGCCAAGCCCGGCGAGGGCGGACAGCTTCCCGGCCACAAGGTCGATGCCAAGATCGCCAAAACCCGGCATTCGACGCCGGGCGTCGGGCTGATCTCGCCACCGCCCCATCACGACATTTATTCGATCGAGGATCTGGCGCAGCTGATTTTCGACCTGAAGAACGTCAATCCGGCTGCCGACGTCTCGGTCAAGCTCGTCTCCGAGATCGGGGTCGGGACGGTCGCCGCCGGCGTCGCCAAGTCGCGCGCCGACCACATCACCATCTCGGGCTTCGAGGGTGGCACGGGCGCAAGCCCGCTGACCTCGCTGAAGCATGCCGGCTCCCCCTGGGAGATCGGGCTTGCCGAGACGCAGCAGACATTGGTGCTCAACAAGCTGCGTGGTCGCATCGCGCTTCAGGTCGATGGCGGGCTTCGTACCGGCCGCGACGTGGTGATCGGTGCGTTGCTGGGGGCCGACGAGTTCGGCTTCTCGACCGCGCCCTTGATCGCGGCCGGCTGCATCATGATGCGCAAGTGCCATCTGAACACCTGCCCGGTCGGTGTCGCGACGCAGGATCCGGTGCTGCGCAAGCGCTTCAAGGGCCTGCCCGAGCATGTGGTCAACTACTTCTTCTTCGTTGCCGAAGACATCCGCAAGATCATGGCGGAGATGGGCTTCACCAAGCTCGAGGAGATCGTCGGCCGCTCCGATTTGCTCGACAAGCGCGAGGCGATCGACCACTGGAAGGCCAAGGGGCTCGATTTCACGCGGCTGTTCCACAAGGTCGACATGCCGGGCGTCGCGATCCGCCATGTCGAACTGCAGAAGCACCCGATCGACGATGTCCTCGACCGCAAGCTGATCGAAGGCGCGAAGGATGCGCTCGAAGGCGGTGCGCCGGTCGTGCTCGAACACCCGATCTGCAATGTCGATCGCAGCGTCGGCGCGATGCTGTCGGGCGCGGTCGCCAAGAAGTATGGCCATGCCGGCCTGCCGGAGGACACCATCACGGTGAAGCTCAAGGGCACCTCGGGCCAGAGCTTCGCGGCCTTCCTGGCGGCGGGCGTCACCGTCGAACTGACCGGCCAGGCCAATGACTATGTCGGCAAGGGCCTCTCGGGTGGCAAGCTCATCGTCAAGCCCGATCCGGCCTCCAAGGCGGTGCCGGAGCGCTCGATCATCGTCGGCAACACGGTGCTCTACGGTGCGATCGCGGGCGAGGCCTATTTCCGCGGCGTCGCGGGCGAGCGTTTCGCGGTCCGGAATTCGGGCGCCGTCGCGGTGGTCGAGGGCACGGGCGACCATGGCTGCGAGTACATGACCGGCGGCGTCGTTGCCGTCATCGGGCCGACGGGGCGCAACTTCGCGGCCGGCATGTCGGGCGGCATCGCCTATGTGCTGGACGAGGACAAGAGCTTCGCCGCGCGCTGCAACCTCTCCATGGTCGATCTCGAACCGGTCGAGGAGGAGGAAGACCTGATGGAGCGCCTGCACCATCATGGCGGCGATCTCGAGCATAAGGGCCGCATCGACATGGCCAATATGTCGGGCCATGACGAAGAGCGCCTGATGCAGATGCTGACGAACCATGCCGATTATACGGGGTCGGAGACGGCGCGCCGGATCCTCGACAACTGGGCCGACTACCGGACCAAGTTCGTCAAGGTGATGCCGGTGGAATACCGCCGGGCGCTGCGCGAGATGGAACAGGCGCGCACGCTGCAGGCCGCCGAATAAACGACACCCTGGTCCCGGTCGCGCCGGGATCTCATCAGGACAGGCGCCCCGGCCAAGCGGGGATGCCCGGTGCAAGCCGGGCAGGGCGGCGAGAGACACGACATGGGCAAGGTTACCGGCTTTCTGGAATACGACCGGCAGGAGCAGAAGTATCAGCTCGCCGGCGACCGCATCCGCCATTTCCGGGAGTTCACGCTCCCGCTGGAGGAGCGCGACGTCAAGAAGCAGGCGGCGCGCTGCATGGATTGCGGCATCCCGTTCTGCCACGGGCCGACCGGCTGCCCCGTCCACAACCAGATCCCCGACTGGAACGAGCTGGTCTATTCCGGCGGCTGGGAGGATGCGCTTCGCAACCTCCATTCGACCAACAACTTCCCCGAATTCACCGGCCGCATCTGCCCGGCTCCTTGTGAGGAAGCCTGCACGCTGAACCTCGAAAACATGCCCGTGACGATCAAGACGATCGAGCAGGCGATCGCCGACAAGGGCTGGCAGGAGGGCTGGATCGTTGCCGAGCCCGCCGCGATCAAGACGGGCAAGAAAATCGCCGTCGTCGGTTCCGGCCCGGCCGGCATGGCGGCGGCGCAGCAGCTCGCCCGCGTCGGCCATG
>QBLV01000091.1:7620-14594 GCA_003241815.1 Hyphomicrobiales bacterium
GAGGTGCATCTCTACGAGCGGGAAGCGCGGGCCGGCGGCCTGCTGCGTTACGGCATTCCCGACTTCAAGATGGAAAAGAAGCACATCGACCGCCGCGTGAAGCAGATGGAGGCCGAGGGCGTCACCTTCCACTACAACGTCAATGTCGGCGTCACGCTGCCCTTCGCGACGCTGACCGACGAGCATGACGCCGTGCTGATGACGGGCGGGGCCGAGGCGCCGCGCGATCCCGGCCTGCCGGACACCAATCTCCAGGGCGTGCATTACGCGATGCCCTACCTCACCCAGCAGAACAAGCGGGTCGGTGGCGAGGACGTCTCAAAGATCACGCCGATCCTGGCCGGCGGCAAGCATGTCGTCGTGATCGGCGGCGGCGACACGGCGTCGGACTGCGTCGGCACGGCGTTCCGCCAGGGCGCGCTGTCGGTGACGCAGCTTGACATCCGGCCGATGGCGCCGGAGATCGAGAACAAGCTGACGGTCTGGCCCTATTGGCCGACGAAGTTCCGTACCTCCTCCTCGCAAGCCGAAGGCGCCGAACGCGAATTCCAGGCCGCGACGCTGGGGCTGGAAGGTCGCAACGGTCGGCTGACGGGCGTGAAATGCGTCCGCGTCGACGAGAAGCGCAAGCCGATCCCGGGAACCGAGTTCGTGCTGCAGGCCGATCTCTGCTTCCTCGCCATCGGCTTCGCGGGATCGCTGATCGAGGGCATGATCGCGCAGTCGGGCGCTGCGGTCGACAAGCGCGCCAACGTCATCGCCAATGAGCGCGACTACCGCACCAGCGTCGAGAAGGTCTTCGTCGCAGGCGACATGCGTCGCGGCCAGTCGCTCGTCGTCTGGGCGATCCGCGAGGGCCGCCAGGCCGCGCATGCGATCGACAAGCATTTGATGGGCGAGACGATCCTGCCGGTGTGAGGGCGCGCGTCATGGTCGGGCTTGGCCCGAGAATCTCATGACCAGAGACTACTGGTCTCCCAGATTCTCGGGTCAAGCCCGAGAATGACGTTTTGCCCTGTGCCTCACCGCGGCCAGCGGTGATCGTCGATTCGTCCCGGCTTCGGCTCCGGCAGCATGCCTTCACCGAAAATGCGGTCGAGCTGGCTGGCGATCTCGCCGCGGCCCCGCGCATCGGGAATCGAGACCAGCAGCGCCTGCTCGCCAGTCGCGGCGCCGCCGGTGAGGGGCAGGATCGGCCCGGCCGCCGGCTTGGCCTGGAGCGCTGCCGGCAAGTTGATCACCGGCAGGCCGGCGACCATCTGGTCGATCAGCCGCTCGATGCCGCCCGGCTGCAATTCCGGGTTGCTTGGCGCACCGGTGTCGGGCGAGACGGGCAGCGCGATGACACTGCCCTGCGCGCCGGGCTCGAACATCCGGCGCACCAGCACATCGACGAAATGCGCCGCCTTGCGCGCGCCGGCGGCCGTGAAATGGATGCCGTCGCCCATCCTCAGCCGCATGGACTGGCCCGAGACGTCGGGGCCCATCGCCGTGTAGCGGTTCTCCGCATCGACGAAGGCGCCCCAGAGATCGACATATTGCCCGCCGGCGCGTTCGACCGCGAGGCGGTACTGCTCGTTGAAGGTGACGAAATCGGCCGAGAGCCTGGCATTCTGGACGGGCGGCGCACCGACCCAGATCAAGGGGATGCGACGGCTGGTGAAGACCTGGATCACGGCCGCGATGCGCTCGCGATACAATTCGGTCCAGCGCGGGCTCAGCGGGTCATGGACGGTGTCGCCCTCCCGGATCGCCTGCCGGTCGTTCAGGCCGATCATCATGACGCCGAGGCTGATCTTCTGATCGCCGGCGACAAGCTCGGCCCCGACCTTGGGCCAATCGTGGAAATCGCTGCGGACGAGGCCTGAATCGGGCTTGGCCTTCTGGATGACGGCGAGGTCGGGCCGGTCCTCCAGAGCGTCCTCCAGCCCGTCGGCGAGCAGGTTCGCCAGCGAGTCCCCGATCACCAGGATGTGGTGCGCGACGTCGACCTTGGGAACGAGGGGGTCGTCCCGAACGATCACGGGCGCGGCCGGGCGGCGACGCACCACGGGCGCGACGCGCTGGCGCTGGGGCTGAACGACAGGCGGAGGCGCCGGCTGCTGCCAGAAGAACTGAAAGAAACCTCGCTGTTGGGGCTGCTGCGGCTGGGGCTGTTGACGACCCTGCTGGGCCAGCGAGCCGGAGCCGCCGGTCATCAGCAGCAGGCTGACAGCCGCCAGCAGCATCAGCACGTAACGCAAACGCATCGGGTTTCCGATCCCGCGTCGGTGAAGCTCAGCGATCATCATACCGCAGAAGCGACCAACCGTCAGCCGCCGGCGCGCATCTTGGCGAGCAGCGCCGGTGTCGGCCAGCCATCGGCGATCTCGCCTTTGCGGAGCTGGTATTGCCGCACCGCTTCGCGCGTGCCGGTGCCGATGCGGCCGTCGGCGTCGTGGTTGTAGAGGCCGAGCGCCTTCAGCCGACGCTGGAGGTCCTGCATGCCGGCCTTGTCGAGGCGGGGCGCCTGGATCGGCCAATCAGCCTGGATCGCGGAACGGCCCATGATCCGGTCGCCGAGATGGCCTACGGCGAGCGCGTAGGCATCCGAGGAGTTGTACTTCTTGATGACGTCGAAATTCTCGGTCAGCAGCATCACCGGGCCGCGATGGCCGGCGGGGTAGAACAGCCGCCCCTCGCCGGAGCCAGGCAGGCGGGCGCCATCGGCCCGGCGCACGCCCGCCGATGCGAAGGCAGAGAAGCTCGCCTTTTTGAGCCTGTGGTCGAAGCCGTCCGGCAAGGTCACTTCGAGCCCCCAGGGCAGGCCCTGCACCCAGCCATAGCCCTTCAGGTAGTTGGCGGTGGACGCGAGCGCGTCGCTGGTCGAACTCCAGATGTCGGCATGGCCGTCGCCGGTGAAGTCGACGGCGTATTTGCGATAGCTCGACGGCATGAACTGGGTGTGGCCCATGGCGCCCGCCCAGGAGCCGCGCAGCTCGCGGCGCTCGACATGGCCCTCCTCGATCAGTTCCAATGCAGTCAGAAGCTCGTCGCGGAAGAAGTCGCCGCGATAGCGCAGATGGGCCAGCGTCGCGAGCGAGCGGATCGTGTCCTTGTCGCCCTTGAACGAGCCGTAATTGGTTTCCATGCCCCAGACGCCGAGCACGATCTCCTTCGGCACGCCGTAACGCGCCTCGACCTGAGCCAGCACGCTGGCATTCTCGGCGGCGGCATCGCGGCCGCGCGGAATGCGCGTGCCACCGACGGCGCTGTTGAGATAGCCCCAGATCGGCGCGGTGAATTCGGACTGCTTGCGCGTCAGGGCCGCGATCGACGGATCGGGCGACACGCCACGAAAGGCGGCGTCGAAGGTCGCCCGCGAGACGCCGCGCGCCTGCGCCAGCGGCCAGAGGCGCTGCACGAACGTGTCGAAGCCGGAGTTCGCCGGCCGTGCGACCGGGGTCGGCGTGGCGTCCCTCGCCTTGGCGGCGGAGGTGCTGATCGACCCGGTGGTCTGCGCGAGCGCAGGCGCGAGACTGATCAGGGCCGTGGCGGCGATGACGGACAGGCGCATGGGACACTCGGCTGGGCTGGAGCTCGGGGTTGTCCCAGAGCGCCCGAACAACATTAACCAAGGGTTAAGGGCGGCCGCAATGCTGCCGATACGGGGTGCGTCGCAACGGCGCGATTTGACAAAGGCGAGCGCTTGGCCGAGCCTTGCACCTATGTACAGCGACTTCCAGTTTTGCTGCGGTCTTCACCGTTCGAGCAATCTCATCGCGGGCCACTAGCCCCGCGCCCGTCGCGCCGCGCGCTCCGGGTTCGGGGCGCATGCCGTGCATCCGGCAACACAATCTTTCCCGACACCACTTGTTTGGACAGACGCGCGGCAGCGGTCATTCGACCGTCGCAGCCGGCTTCCGAGCCATTTTTCCAGGATCCTGTCATGACCACCGCTTCAAAGCGCAGCTTGCGGCCCGCCATTGTTCTGACCGCCGAAGACCACCTCCTGCTCAGCCGCACCGTTGCCGGTGCCGGCGAGGGAATGGCCGTTCTCGCTGCTGAACTGGCTCGGGAACTCGATCGCGCCCGCATCCTGCCGGAAGGGCGTAGTTCGGCCGATCACATCCGCATTGGCAGCGGCGTCGGCTTCCGCGACGAGATGTCCGGCAAGGAGTCGAAGATCACGCTGGTCGCGCCGGAGCATGCCGATGTCGATGCCGGCAAGATTTCCGTGATGACGCCTGTCGGCGTGGCGCTGATCGGCATGGCCGCCGGGAAATCGATCGACTGGACGACGCGCTCGGGCGACCGCCGCCGCTTGACGGTGACGGAGGTCAGGGACCCGGCCGCGTTGACCATGGCGGGTTGAGGGCCACCAGCCTCAGACCGCGTTGCGCGTCTTCAGCCTCTCTTCCCAATCCAGCGCCTGCCGGACGATCTCCTCGAGGTCGTCATGCTCCGGCTGCCAGCCGAGCTCAGTGCGGATGCGGTCGGCCTTGGCGACGAGCGAGGCCGGGTCGCCGGCACGGCGGCCGGACAGCTTGACCGGAAAGTCCACACCGGAGACCCGCTTCACCACGGCGACGACCTCGTTGACCGAATAGCCCCGGCCATAGCCGCAGTTCAACGTCAGGCTGGCGCCTCCTGCACGCAGATGATCGAGCGCGGCGAGATGGGCGCGGGCAAGGTCCGTGACGTGGATGTAGTCGCGGATGCAGGTTCCGTCGGGGGTCGGATAGTCGGTGCCGAAGACTTCAAGGCCGGCGCGCTGCCCCAGCGCCGCTTGGCCTGCGACCTTGATCAGATGCGTGGCGTTAGGCGAGGACTGGCCTGAGCGACCCCTGGGGTCGGCCCCGGCGACGTTGAAATAGCGCAGCACGACGAAATTCAGGCCATGGGCGCGGGATACATCGCCCAGCATCCATTCGCTCATCAGCTTGGAGCGGCCATAGGGGTTGATCGGGTTCAGCACGATCTCCTCCGGCACGGGACTGATCGCGGGCTCGCCATAGACCGCTGCTGTCGAGGAAAAGATGATCCGCCGGATGCCCCCACGCACGGCGCTTTCCAGCAGGCTACGCGTCTTCACCGTGTTGTTGAGATAATAGCCGAGAGGATCGGAAACCGATTCCGGAACGACGATCCTGGCGGCGAAATGCGCGATCTCGGTGATGGCGTGCTCGGCGATGATGCGCGCGACCAACTCCTGGTCGGCGATATCGCCCTGGACCAGAATGGCCTCCTTCGGCACGGCCCACCAGAAACCGGTCGAAAGGTCGTCGAGAACCACGACGGTCTCCCCACGATCGAGCAGTTCAAGCACCATATGGCTGCCGATATAGCCCGCGCCGCCCGAAACAAGTACAGCCATGATCGAATGCCAGCCCCCAGCCACTCGGAACCGCCCTGACACAAAAAGCGTTGACGGGTTCTCAAGCTCGTTCTGCTATTAGTACGATGCGACCGGCTCCAGACAAGTCGCGAGCTGGCCGCATTTCCACCCGCACCGCCACAGGCACGCCAAGGCCGAGGCGCCAAATGGATTGTCCATGTCGAAACGCATCCGCAAGGCCGTCTTTCCCGTCGCCGGTCTCGGCACCCGCTTCCTGCCCGCGACCAAGGCGATCCCGAAGGAGATGCTGACCATCGTCGATCGGCCGGTTGTCCAGCACGTCGTCGACGAGGCGCGCGCCGCCGGCATCGAGCATTTCGTCTTCATCACCGGCCGCAACAAGGCCGTGATCGAGGATCATTTCGACCTCGCCTACGAGCTCGACGACACGCTGCGCAAGCGCAACAAGACGAAAGAACTCGAAGCGTTGCTGGCCGATCTGCCCCCGGCCGGCGCCACCAGCTTCACGCGCCAGCAGGCGCCGCTGGGTCTGGGCCACGCCGTCTGGTGCGCCCGCGACATCATCGGAGACGACGAGCCCTTCGCCCTGCTGCTGCCCGACATGCTGCATCATACCCATGGCAAGGGCTGCCTCGCCGAGATGATCGACGCCTATGAAAAACATGGCGGCAACCATATCGCGGTGGCACCCGTGCCCGACGACCAGACCCATCAATACGGCATCGTCGGGGTCCAGAACCGTGAGGCCAAGGTCTCCAAGGTGACCAAGATGGTCGAGAAGCCGGCCAAGGGAACCGCGCCCTCGAACCTGCACATCACCGGCCGCTATATCCTGCAGCCGACGATCTTCAACCTGCTCGCCAACCAGGAGCCCGGCGCCGGCGGCGAGATCCAGCTCACCGATTCGATGATCGCGCTGTCGCGGCTGGAACCCTTCCACGCCGTGCGTTTCGACGGCGACATCTACGACACCGGCTCTAAGATCGGCTTCCTGACAGCCAACATCGCCTATGCGCTCGACCGAGGCGACATCGGTCCGGAGCTGCGTCGGGAGATCGAGCGTCTGCTGGAACGCTGATGGCTTCGGCGGGGCAGGGGCGGCGCGGGTGAGCGAAGGCAGCGTCGTCTTCGATCGGGCGCTTGGCGCCAGGCGTCTGACGCGAGCGCTGACGGCTGGATATCCCGATTTCCTGGTCGAGCGGGCGGTCCAGGATCTGGAGGAGCGGCTTGCCGCGGTGCTTCGGCGCTTCGCGGTGGCGGCCGATCTCGGCACGCCTTTGCCGGTCGCAGGTCCTATCCTGCGAGCCAGGGCCGATTCCCTGCTGCGCATGGCCGAGGCGAACGCTGGCCCGGCCGATCTCGTCGGCGATCTCGAACGCCTGCCGCTGGCACCGGCCAGCCTCGATCTCGCGGCATCGCTGCTCGCTCTTCACGGCGTCAACGACCTGCCGGGCGCGCTGATCCAGATTCGCCGTGCCTTGAGGCCCGACGGGCTCTTCATCGGCTGTCTCCTCGGTGGCCGGACGCTCAACGAGCTTCGACAGGTGCTGCTGGAGGCCGAGGCGGAGACGACCGGCGGGGTCAGCCCGCGCATCGCGCACTTCGCCGATCTGCGCGATCTCGGCAGCCTGCTGCA
>QBLV01000091.1:14604-16851 GCA_003241815.1 Hyphomicrobiales bacterium
GCCAGCCTCGCCTTGGCCGACCCCGACGGGCGGCTGCGTGCGACCTTCGAGATCGTCTGGCTCTCGGGCTGGGCGCCGCATGAAAGCCAGCAGAAGCCGCTACGGCCGGGCTCGGCCAAGGCGAGGCTGGCCGATGCGCTGGGCGTGCCCGAGATCGGCACGGGCAATAAGGTGGGGGACTGAAGTGAGCGAGAAACGTGAGCGGCTGGGCCGCGACGCCTTCGGCCTGTTTCGCACCGTGCCGACGCGCTGGGCCGACAACGACGTCTACGGCCACGTCAACAATGTGGTCTACTACGCCTGGTTCGACACGGCGGTGAATGCCTGGCTGATCGAGCGCGGCTTTCTCGACATCGCCGGCAGCGCAGTGGGGGGCCTCGTGGTCGAGACGACCTGCAGCTATTTCGAGAGCGTCGCCTTTCCTGAACCCGTCGAGGTCGGGCTTGGCGTCGCGCGTCTGGGCAACAGCTCCGTGACCTATCGGATCGGCGTTTTCCGCGAGGGCGGCGCGCTTGCTGCGGCGCAAGGGCGTTTCACCCATGTCTATGTCGATCGCGCCACACAGCGCCCCGTGCCGATCCCGGCGGAGCTGCGCGCGGCTCTCAGCGGCCTAATCGTCTGATCGCGCCCGTTTGCAGGGCTGGAATGCGTTGTCTCACGGGCGCACACGCGCTATGCCCCGCGCAATCGAAGATGTGCGGCGATCGAAGATCTGCCGCGCGGCCAGAAGCCAGGGACCGTCGCCTGTGATTCCCAACGACATCAAGATCACGCCGCAGCTCGTGGCCGAACACGGCCTGAAGCCGGACGAGTATCAGCGCTTCCTGCATCTGATCGGGCGTGAGCCGTCGATCACGGAGCTCGGCATCGTCTCGGCGATGTGGAACGAGCACTGCTCGTACAAATCCTCGAAGATCCATCTCAAGACCCTGCCCATCAGCGCGCCCTGGGTGATCCAGGGACCGGGCGAGAATGCCGGCGTCATCGATATCGGCGACGGGCTGGCGATCGTCTTCAAGATGGAGAGCCACAACCACCCGTCGTTCATCGAGCCCTATCAGGGCGCGACGACGGGTGTCGGCGGCATCCTGCGCGACGTCTTCACCATGGGCGCGCGGCCGATCGCGGTGCTGGACGCGCTGCGCTTCGGCTCGCCCGATCATCCCCGGACGCGCCATCTGGTCTCGGGCGTCGTCGCCGGGGTGGGCGGCTACGGCAACTCCTTCGGCGTGCCCAATGTCGGCGGTCTGACCGGCTTCCACAGCCGCTATGACGGCAACAACCTCGTCAACGCCATGGCGGTAGGCATCGCCAGGGCCGACGAGATCTTCTACGCCAAGGCCTCGGGCGTCGGGAAAGCGATCGTCTATCTCGGCTCGAAGACCGGGCGCGACGGCATCCATGGCGCGACCATGGCCTCGGCCGCCTTCGGCGAGGGCGCCGAGGAGAAGCGCCCGACCGTGCAGGTCGGTGATCCCTTCGCGGAGAAGCTCCTGCTCGAAGCCTGCCTCGAGATCATGGCGGCGGGCCATGTCGACGCGATCCAGGACATGGGGGCTGCCGGCCTGACCTGCTCGGCCGTCGAGATGGGCGCCAAGGGCGATCTCGGCGTGGAGCTGAACCTTGACGCGGTGCCCTGCCGCGAGGAGGGCATGAGCGCCTATGAGATGATGCTGTCGGAGAGCCAGGAGCGCATGCTCATGGTGATCAAGCCCGGCCATGAGGAGCCGGCCGAGGCGATCTTCCGGAAGTGGGGGCTCGATTTCGCGGTCATCGGCCGCACCACCGACGATCTGCGCTTCGTCGTGAAGCACCAGGGCGAGGTCATGGCCGACCTGCCGATCAAGGAGCTCGGCGACGAGGCTCCCGAATACGACCGGCCCTGGATCGAGACGCCGCTGCAGCAGCGCATCGCGCCTGAAAGCGTCGAGCCGCCGGCGTCGAACGCGCAGGCGCTGCTGACGCTGATCGGCTCGCCCGACCTGTGCTCGAAGCGCTGGGTCTGGGAGCAGTACGACACCTGGCCATGACCGCCGACGTCAGCCCGCGCTAGTGCGAGGCCGACCCCTATGAGGGCGGCAAGCAGGCGGTGGCGGAGGCCTGGCGCAACCTCACCGCGACCGGGGCGACGCCGCTCGCGGTCACCGACAATCTCAATTTCGGCAATCCCGAGCGTCCCGAGGTGATGGGCCAGCTCGTCGGCTGCATCAAGGGTATCGGCGAGGCCTGCCGGGCGCTGGACTTCCC
>QBLV01000092.1 GCA_003241815.1 Hyphomicrobiales bacterium
GCGCAGCGACACTCCGCGCCGATCCAGCCCGCCGGCGCAAACCAGCTCGATCGGCGCGGAGTGTCGCTGCGCTGGCTTGTCGCCTGCGCGTTGGTCGGCTCCTGCGGCGCGGCCCTTCTCGGCGCCGCGATCCTGACGGCGATGCGGGGCGACACCAGTTTTCCCGAACAGCCCGAGACGGTGGCGGCCCGCGCTTCCTCCGCTGCGGGCGATGGCGACGGGGCGCGCAAGGCCGACAAGCTCGTAGCCGACCAGCCGGTGATGGCGGCGCGGCATTCGGTGCGGGCCCCGATGTCGCAGCGTATCGGCAATCGCGAGGTCATCCGCGTGCGCCCGTTCGTCCGGCTCGCCTCCAGCCTGTCGCTGACCACGGGGGTCTATGCCACCAATATCCCGCCGTTCAACCCGTTGCGTCTGTTCGCCGAGGGCGGCCAGCCCAATGAGCGCTATGCCGAACCGATTCTGGATATGCCGGATGCCGACGTCACCATCGTCAAACGCGAGCTGGCCGACATCGTCATCCCCCCCGGCAAGGCGCAGCTCGGCGACGCCGAGGTGATCACCCAGATCGAGGAGGAGCGAGCCAACGTCGCAGCCTCCGGACGCCAGCGTTCCCTGCCGATACCGCCACAGCTCATGTTGAGTCGCACGCTCGGCAGCGCCGCAGGGTCGGCCGGCGATCTGCTTTCTTATGCGCCATCAACCGACACCCGCTTCTCGGGCATCGAGGTCAGGGTGGTTCCCGAAAACGTCACCAACGCGCCCAAGACGCCGATCGCCGCTTCGCGCGAGCCGCTGGTCGAGGAGAAGCTGCTGCTGGCCAAGCGGGGCGAGAATTTCGAACAGGTGATGCGCGGTGCCGGCGCTGCCCCCGACCAGATCCGCGGCATGATCCAGGCCTTCGGCGGCAGGGTGCGGACCTCCGCCCTTCCCGATGGCCAGGTGCTGCAGGCTCTTTATGCCCCCGGCCTCAATCGCGGCGACCCGCGCCAGATCGTCCGCGTCTCCTTGATGACCAACGGCCAGCCCGACGGCACTGTTGCCGTCAACGACAAGGGCCTGTTCGTCTCGGTCAACCTGCCGAAGTCGGAGCTTGTCGGGCCGCAGCGGCCCCAACGCAGCACCGATGACGAGGATGAGGACGATGAGGGTGGCACCGGCGCGCGGCTCTATGAGAGCATCTACGAGACCGGCATGCGCCACGAGCTGCCGCGCCCGCTGATCGACGAACTCGTCCGCATCTTCTCCTATGATCTCGATTTCCAGCAGCGCGTGCGCGGCGGCGACAATCTCGAGGTCATCTTCACCGAGGATGACGAGGGCGAACGGGGCGAGATCCTGTCGGCCTCTCTCACCATAGGCGGCGAGACGCGCCGCGTCTTCCGCTATCAGGCTCCGGAAGACGGGCTGATCGAGTATTTCGACGAGGAAGGGAAGTCGCTGAAGAAGTTCCTGCTGCGCAAGCCGATCGCAGATGGCGAGATGCGCTCGGGCTTCGGCATGCGCTACCACCCGATCATGCGCTACTCGAAGATGCACACCGGCATCGACTGGTCGAATCGCATCGGCACGCCGATCCTCGCTGCCGGCAACGGCACCGTGATCAAGGCGGAATGGGATTCCGGATATGGTCGGCGCATCGAACTCCAGCATGCCAACGGCTATGTCACGACCTATTCGCACCAGTCGGCCTTCGCCAAGGGCATCGCGCCGGGCGTTAAGGTGCGGCAGGGGCAGGTCATCGGCTATCTCGGCTCGACCGGCCTCTCCACCGGGCCCCATCTGCATTACGAGGTTCTGGTCAACGGCAATTTCGTCAATCCGATGAAGATCCGCGTGCCCCGCGGCCGTGAGCTCCAGGGCCCGACCCTGGTCGAGTACAAACGCCAGCGCGACGAAATTCAGGGGCTGATCGAACGCGCCGGCGGCACGGTGGCACAATTGCGCTGAGCGCATGCCGGCGGTCCGCAAGCTGCCGCGACCTGCAACGCCGGCTTGACTTCCTGACTTTGAAGGCACACCGGCAGAGGCCCGACCTCCCACTGCCGCCGGTGCCGCGCCCATGCTCGCCGCCCTTCTCGTCGTCCTGCCGGTCTTCGGCCTGATCGCCCTGGGCTATCTGGCGCGCTGGACAAAACTGTTGCGCGAAACCACCGGCGAGGGCCTTTCCGATTTCGTCTTCGTGCTCGCGGTGCCCTGCCTGCTGTTTCGGACGCTGGCCAAGGCCGAAATCCCGCAGACCCAGCCCTGGGGCTACTGGATCGCCTATTTCGCTGGGCTGACCGTCGTCTGGGCGCTCGCCATGCTGATCGCGAGCCGCTTTTTTGCGCGCAAGGGTCCCGAACTCGTCGTCTCCGGCTTTGCAGCAGCGCAATCCAACACCGTCTTCGTCGGCGTGCCTATGATCCTGAAGGCCTATGGCGACGCCGGCGCAGTGCCGCTCGGCCTGTTGCTGGCCGTCCACCTGCCGGTGACGATGACGATCGCGACCCTGCTGGCCGAAGGGCGCACCGCCTCGGTGACGATGCTGGTCCGGCGCCTCTTCACCCATCCGATCATCATCGGGATCATCCTCGGCGTGTTCGCGCGACCCATTGTCGGCCAGCTTCCGGCGCCTTTCTGGACGCTGATCGACCTGATCGCCAATGCGGCCGTGCCCTGCGCCCTGATCAGCCTCGGGATCAGCATGCGCCGCTACGGTCTGGAATCGGGCCTCGGTCTTCCTGTCGTCCTCAGCGTTCTCAAGCTCGGCCTTCACCCGCTGATCGTCTATCTGCTCGCGACGCGAGTCTTCGACATGCCGTCGCACTGGTCGGGCGTCGCCGTGCTCTTCGCCGCCTGCCCCTGCGGAATCAACGCCTATCTCTTTGCCGAGCGCTACCGCCAGGGCGTTGCCGATGCCTCGAGTGCGATCACCCTTTCGACGCTGCTGTCCCTCTTCACCACCGCAGCCTGGCTGACCTGGCTCGGCGTCGGCTGAACGCGCGTTTCAGGCGAAACCAAGCCTTTCTCGGATCGCCGCCGCCGTGACGCCCCTCACCCTCAGATCGGCGAGGCTTTCCGACTGCCGGCTCTTCGCCAACTTTCGCCCGGCGTCATCGGTCAGCAGCTCATGGAAATGATAGCGCGGCGTCGGAAGTTGCAGCAGGTGCTGCAGCAGGACATGGATGTCCGTCGCGGCCTCGAGGTCGCGCCCGCGCACCACATGCGTCACGCCCTGCAGCGCATCGTCGATCACGACCGAGAGGTGATAGCTGGTGGGTATGTCCTTGCGTGCCAGGACGACATCGCCCCAGCGCGCCGGCTGTGCCGCGAGCGTGCTGATCTCGCCCGCCTCATCGAACACGACATAGGAAAGTTCACCACCCACCGCAGCCAGTGCGCGCGCCATGTCGAGACGCAGCACATGCGGCTCACCGGCTGCGATGCGCGTCTGCGCGTTCGTCCGATCAAGGGCGCGGCATGTCCCGGAATACAGCGGCGCGCCGTCCGGATCGACCGGCCAGGGCTGGCCGGATCTCGCTTCCCTCTCAGCGACTGCAGCCCTCACCTGCTGGCGCGAGCAGAAGCAGGAATAAACCAGATCACGCGTCTGCAAGCCGGCCAGCGCGGCCGCATAATCACCGAAATGCTCCGATTGGCGCCGCACGGCCGGCTCGAAATCGATGCCCAGCCAGGCGAGATCGTCGCGCAGCGCCTGTTCCAGCGCGGGAGTGCAGCGCTCGCGATCGATGTCCTCGATCCGCAGCAGCAGGCGCCCGCCCATCTCTACGGCGAACCGTTCATTGGTCAGCGCCGACAAAGCGTGGCCGAGATGCAGCCGCCCGTTCGGACTGGGTGCAAAACGGAAGACGGGTTGGGCGGATTGGGGAGCGGACGACGCCATGTCTCTTGTCTAGAATCTCACCCTTGAACAGCCAAGGCTTCCCTTGAACAGCCAAGACGTGAACAGCCGAGAGACGAAACAGCTTCGCGCCGGCGGGCTGCTGACGCGAACGGGCTATCGCATGGGCTCCATTGGACACATGATGCATAAGATCACCTGCAACGCCGATCTCGAAGAGGGCATGGCGGCGCTGCGCCCGCTTCATCCGCAGTGGGCAGCCATCATCGAGCGCACCGGCATCCCGCCATTGCGTCGGCGCGAGGGCGGCTTTGCCGGGATCGCTGCCATCATCGTCTCGCAGCAGCTCTCCGTTGCCAGCGCACGCGCCGTCTCGGCCCGGGTGGCATCCGTGTTCGGCCAGCTCACGCCGGAGCGCATCCTGGCGGCAACCGATGAGGAGATGCGGCTGTCGGGCCTGTCGCGACCCAAACAGCGCACCATGCGCGCAGTCGCCAAGGCGATCGCCACCCAAAAGCTGGACCTCGAAGCGCTGGAGACCGCGACCCCCGAGCATGTCCACGCCATGATGACCGCAGTCTCAGGCATAGGCCCCTGGACCGCGGACATCTATCTGCTGTTCTGCCTGGGCCATCGCGACGGCTTCGCGCCGGGCGATCTCGCGATCCAGGAGGCGGCGCGCGTTGCCTTCGGCCTCCCCGCCCGGCCGAATGCGGCTGAGCTGGAAATCCTGGCGGAAAGCTGGCGGCCCTGGCGCGGCGTCGCCGCGCGCTTGCTCTGGGCTTATTACGCCGTGCTCAAATCGCGAGAGGGCGTCAACGCCTGACGAGGCTCGTCGGGCCCTTAGCGCCCCAGCACCTTCAAGGCGGCATCCGCCGCGCTGCGCAGGAAGGCGCTGTCGCTCATCACGGTGACGACCTTCGCGCCCATGTCGAGGAAGGATTTCGCACGCTCGGCCGACTGGGCATAGATCGCGACCGGCTTTCCTACGGCGGAGGCGCGCGCGATGATGTGGCGAATGGCCGTATCGACCTCGGAAGAAACAGGATTGACCTCCTTGCCGCCCGAGAGCGCAATCGAGAGATCGGACGGACCGACGAAAACGGCATCGATGCCGTCCAGCGCCAGGATATCGTCGAGAATCGCCATCGCCTCGCGCGTCTCGATCATCGCAAAGGAGAGCGAGAACCGGTTCGCCTCGCGCAGATAGGCGTTGGCGTCGAGCCCGGAAGCTCCCAGCCCGCCATAGCTGCCCCAGCTCCGCTCGCCCATCGGCGGGTACTTGGAATAAGCCGCAAACAGCCGCGCATCGGCCATCGTGTTGATCATCGGGGCGATGACGCCGGAGACCCCGGCATCGAACAGCCGCGAAACATTCTGGAACTCGCCGACCGGAATGCGCGCGAGGGCCGGCTTGCCGGCGGCGTTGATCAGCGGCACCGCCCTGATCACCTCGCCCAGCGTGATCGGCCCGTGCTGCATGTCGAGCGTGACCGCATCGAACCCCTCGCGCGCCAGCAGTCCGGCAATTCCGGGTTCGGGCAGGCCGCACCAGGCGGAGACGATCGTCTCGCCTTTGGCGAGGCGGTCGGCGAGCGAGGACAGGACGGTCGATGTGGCCATGGCGCGTTTCATCCGTTGCAGGCCCGCTCTTGCTGTCAGGCGGGTGCGCCACGTTGGACCGGCGAGGGGCGCAAATGCAAACGGGCGCCCATGCGCCCGCTTCAATCACGCCCTGCGTTTTCGGGAAGCACGCCGTCTGGCGCAGCCTTCCCGACAGGCTCGCCTGGGCTCAGCGCCCGGCCTGGATTTCCTCGGCCGCTCGGATCAGCAGCTCCGTCATCACGCGCCGGAGCTCCTCGTCGGCGACAGTGACGTTGCCGGCCGCGAAATCGCTTGTGACCTTGCGGACCACGTCCTCGTCGCCGGCCTCCTCGAAATCGGCGACCACGACCGACTTGGCATAGGCGTCCGCCTCGGCACCGGTCTTGCCGAGCTTCTCCGCGGCCCACAGGCCGAGCAGCTTGTTGCGCCGCGCCGTCGCCTTGAAGCGCAGCTCCTCGTCATGGGCGAACTTGTTCTCGAAGGCGTCCTTGCGCTGATCGAAGGTCGACATGCGGTTTTCGTCCTCTTGGTAAAGAAACAAGCCCGAAGCGGGCGCGGAAAAGGAAGCTTGCCAGCCATATAGAGTGACGGGCGGGACAGGGCCAGTCCGGAATCCGGGATCGACGGTGATACGCTCCGGATTGCATGCCGGTTTCACTGCGGCCAAAGACCGGTTTGTTGCGTTTGCAGTGCAGAAGGCCCATATAGCGGGCGCAACAGCGGCCGTATCGGGCGCTGGCGCATTGAGCCGGCCGGCAGCGCGGTCTACGCTGATTCCAACCTGATCGGAATCAGCACGGATTCGTGCAGGACCGGCTGATCAGGGGCCCAGATCCCGCCGCGGGGGAGCTCGCGTCCAGAGAAAGGCCGACCTTTTGGATTTCCTCAAGCCACGGTACATCCCCATGAATCGCCGCCGTCGCATCTACGAAGGCAAGGCGAAGGTCCTCTATGAAGGACCCGAGCCCGGAACGCTGATCCAGCACTTCAAGGATGACGCCACCGCCTTCAACGCCAAGAAGCATGAAGTGATCGACGGCAAGGGCGTGCTCAACAACCGCATCTGCGAGCACATCTTCTCAAACCTGAACGATATCGGCGTCCCCACGCATTTCATCCGCCGGCTGAACATGCGCGAGCAGCTCATCCGCGAGGTCGAGATCATTCCGCTCGAGGTTGTCGTGCGCAACGTCGCCGCCGGCTCGCTCTCGACCCGCCTGGGGCTCGAGGAGGGCACGCAGCTCCCGCGCTCGATCATCGAGTTCTATTACAAGAACGACGCGCTGAACGACCCGATGGTCTCGGAAGAGCACATCACGGCCTTCGGCTGGGCGACGCCGCAGGAGATCGACGACATCATGGCGCTCGCCATCCGCGTCAACGACTTCCTCTCCGGCCTCTTCCTCGGCGCCGGCATCCGTCTGGTCGATTTCAAGATCGAATGCGGCCGGCTCTGGGAAGGCGACATGATGCGCATCGTCGTCGCCGACGAGATCAGCCCCGATTCCTGCCGGCTCTGGGACATCAAGTCGAAGGACAAGATGGACAAGGACCGCTTCCGCCACGACATGGGCGGGCTGATCGAGGCTTACACAGAAGTGGCGCGCCGCCTCGGCATCCTCGGCGAGAACGAGAAGGCCGGTCCGGCCGGCCCCCGGCTGGTGCAGTAAGCGCAAGCGCGTTGCGGTGAGCTGCGCAAAACCACGATCGACTTTTGAACGGGAGCGCCTGCGCTCCCGTTTCCATGTCGTGATACTGATCGCAGGCTCGATAGTGCTCCTCTCAGCCTGCACCAGCCGTTTCGGTGTGGGGATCGCGGAGCTTCCCGCATCGCAGGGCTGGCAACCCCTCCCGATCGGCTCCTGGGTGCTAAATGACGGCATCGAGCCGCGCAGCATGGTGTTCTGCCCGCGCGAAGCCTGCACGAAGCAGGGCTTCGCTTCGGTGGTCGCGTTTTCCGGTAGCCAAGCGCGGCGGATGGAGCAGGCGCTCGGGGCAGACCCGGCAGGCCTCGCCCGCCTCTTCTCGAAGCCGCCGCCCGGTGACGGTCGCAAGAAGGCGAAGCCGAAAGGCCCGGCCAAAAGCACCACCGTCGTCTCGCGCTTCGAGGCTGAGGGCGTCGCCGGCATCCTCGTCGAGATCCGCGCGAAGGACGGGTCGGGCAAAAGTGCAGCAACCGTGATCCTGCACGGCCGCGAAGCGGATCGCCTCATCATCGCTCTTGCCGTCGCGCAGGACGCCGAGGCAGCCCGCCGCGATGCGATCGCCGCATGGCGCAGCCGCTGATTCACGTGAAACCGCTCGAAACGGTTGAGCCGGGGACGATTCGCCGGTAAGGCACCCGCACAGCGCTCTGCCGGAGATCCTCATGAAAGCCCGCGTCACCGTCACCCTCAAGACCGGCGTTCTCGATCCGCAGGGCAAGGCGATCGAGGGGGCTTTGAAATCGCTTGGTATTGAAGGCGTTGGCGCGGTGCGCCAGGGCAAGGTCTTCGACATCGAACTCGAAGGTCACGACAAGGCGGCCGCCGAAACTGCCCTGAAGACGGCCTGTGACAAGCTGCTCGCCAACACCGTGATCGAGAATTATCGCGTCGAGATCGAGGTGTGAGCGCAGCCGTTCTGGCGATTGCAGATGCGGTTCCGGCCGATGTCGAGGCAATCATGGCTTGCGAACGGCAGCCGGGCTACGAGGACACCGTCGGGCGCTGGAGCCGCGAGCATCATCTCGCTGGCATGGCGGATGCGACGCACCGCTATTTCGTTGGACGCGATGCGCGGGGCCATGTCGCCGGCTTCGTCATGCTGCAGAAGATCGGCCTGCCCGCTGACGCCGTCCTGATCCGTCGCATCGCCACGATCGAGCAGGGACGCGGCCATGGCACTGTCCTTCTTGCACATGCGCTCGCCGTCATCTTTGTCGAACTCCGCGCCCAAAGGGCCTATCTGTACGTTTGGCCGCACAACCCGCGCGGCATCGCTCTTTACAGCAAGCTCGGCATGCGGGAGGACGGCGTCAGCGAAGACGAGCGCGACGGCGTCCGGATGACCATCATGGCCATCGACGCCGAGACCTACCAAGCCTGGAAGCCGAGGAGCACCCGCCCGTGAAAACCGCCGTCATCACATTTCCCGGCTCGAACCGTGACGGCGACGTCGCCAAGGCGCTGAAGCAGGCCGGCGCTGACGTCGCGCATGTCTGGCATGCCGACACGGCCCTGCCCGCCGGCACCGACCTCGTCGTCCTGCCCGGCGGCTTCTCCTATGGCGACTATCTGCGCACCGGCGCCATCGCCGGACGCGCCAACATCATGGACGCGACCCGGGCCCACGCCGCCCGCGGCGGCTTCGTGCTGGGCATCTGCAACGGCTTCCAGATCGCCTGCGAGGCGGGCTTGCTGCCGGGCATCCTGATGCGCAATGCCGATCTGAAATTCGTCTGCCGCCGCCAGCACCTGACGGTCGAGCGCAACGACACGCCCTTCACCAGCGCCTATGCGCAGGGTCAGGTCATCGACGTCTGCATCGCCCATGGCGAGGGCAACTACATCGCCGATCCCGAAACGCTGGCGCGGCTCGAAGGCGAGGGGCTCGTTGCCTTCCGCTACGCCGACGCGCAGGGCAAGGTGACGGCGCAAGCCAACCCCAACGGCTCGCTGAACGGCATCGCCGGCATTTATTCGCCCGGCTTCAACGTGCTCGGCCTGATGCCGCATCCCGAGAACCTGATCGATTCGCTGACCGGCGGCACCGATGGGCGCGGGATGTTCGAGAGCCTGATGGGCGGGAAAATGGCAGCTTAAACGCGTCATTCTCGGGCTTGACCCGAGAATCTCGTCGAAAATGAGCGCTTTACAGAGATGCTCGGATCAAACCCGAGCATGACGTGCTGGCCTCACCGCCCCGCCATCGCCCGCGCCAGCAGCTTCCCTGCGGTCGCGGCATCCAGCGGCCCGACATGCTTCTCGAGAATGCGCCCGTCGGGCCCGATCAGAAACGTCTCCGGCACGCCATAGACGCCCCATTCGATTGCCGCGCGTCCCGAACGATCGACGCCGACGGTGGAATAGGGATTGCCGAGCGCCCCCAGGAAGCGTCGGGCGTTCTCGGCCTCGTCCTTGTAGTTGATACCAACGACCGCGACCCTGCCCGCCTTGACGGCCGGAGATTCCGCCATCGCGACCAGGAAGGGATGCTCGACCCGGCAGGGCGCGCACCAGCTCGCGAAGACATTGACGATGGTGGCACGCCCGGCCGCGAGATCCGCCATGCCGAAGGCCGGCACCGCGCCCCCATCCCGCTGCAACCCTTCCAGCGCGGTCAGCGTGATCACTGGGGCCGGCTTGCCGATCAGGGCGGACGGCACCTTGCTGGCATCGCCGGCGAAAAGCCCGACCAGGAAGACCAGCGCGAGCGCGCCAAACAGCATCAACGGAAGCAGGAAGAGCAGCGGCGAACGCCGGCGCGGCATGATTTCGGTGTCGCTCTCGACCTTGTTGCTCTCGACCTGACCGCTTTCGGCTTGGCTCATGGCGCAGCCTGTCCCGAGCGGCGGCCGGCGCCGCGCTGCTCCAGAGCCGCGAGCGCCCGCTTCTGCGCCCTGTGATCGAGGATGACGGTCAGGATCAGCCCACCCAGCACGAGGACCACCGCAGCATAGGAAGCCAAGATGAAGCCGGCATGCGGCCCGAGGTCACTCATCATGACGACCTGCTCATGCCGGCACCCCTTGCGCAGCAAGCCGGTCGAGACGCTCGGCCTCTAGGATCGTGAGCGTGCGCACGCGCCGGCGCATGATCTCGGCCCGCATGGCGACGAGATGCAGCACCAGCGCCAGGCAGGTGAAGCCGACCGCCAGGATCAGGAGCGGCCAGAGCATTGAAGGATGGATCGTCGGCCCGCCCATGCGCAGGACGGAAGCCGGCTGGTGCAGCGTATTCCACCAATCCACCGAGAATTTGATGATCGGCACATTGACGAAGCCGACCAGCGTCAGGATCGCAACCATGCGCCCCGCCCGCGACGGCTCGTCGAGCGCGCGCCACAGCGCGATGATGCCGAGATAGATCAGGAGCAGCACCAGAACCGAGGTCAGCCGCGCGTCCCAGACCCAGTAGGTGCCCCACATCGGTTTACCCCAGAAGGCTCCGGTCAGCAGGCAGATCAGGGCAAAGCAGGCGCCGATCGGGGCGGCAGCCTTCTGCGCCACATCGGCGAGCGGATGGCGCCAGACCAGCGTGCCCAAGGCCGCGATCGACATGACGGTATAGAACATCAGCGCCAGCCACGCGGCCGGGACATGCACGAACATGATCCGGATGGTCTCGCCCTGCTGATAATCGGCCGGAGCCACGAACCAGGCGAGATAGAAGCCCACAGCCAGCAGCAGCACGGCCATGCCCGTCAACCAGGGCAGCACGACAACTGAAAGGCGCATGAAGCGCGTCGGGTTGGCAAGATCGATCAGGCTGGCCATGTCACCGCGATACATTCTGGCCGGCGGCTCTCGAAGCCGGCCGCTTTGCGATCCTGTTTAGCGATATGGTCCGCCCCCAGCAATCCGCGCTGAAGCTATGCGACAAAGGTGCCTCAACGCCGTCCGGCCAGACAGTCCGATGCATTCTCAGGCCGAGAAATCGCACGGTACCCAGAGTAATAACGGATTGATATATTTAGACTTCACCCATCTTTTGACATTGTGGCCAAAAGCCTCACCGCCTAGCGTGACGTCAGCCCAGGAGGCGCAGTCATGCACATCAAGCTCTCCGAGACACTCCGACGCGAGGTCGAGGCCACCGTCAGGACAAAACTCAGCGAATCCCGCATCGTCGATGTCTATGCGACGGCCGAAGAGATCAAACGCCACCATGCCGCAGAGCGGGTGACACTCGACGACATCGCCGTCTCCGTCGCAAATCTCGCGACACAACGCGGCTGCGTCGTTCAATTCGGCCACAACCGCAACGACAGTGCCGCGCCGCAAAGCTGACCGGCGGACGCTTGTCTAGTCGCTTTGTCGCAGCGCCGCAGCCGCAGCCAGCGTGCCGATCACGATAGCGACCAGCGAAATCGCACACAGGATCAGGAACGGTGTCCGGAACGGGACCGTCCCGCCCAGAGCCGCATTCGCCGCCGAAACGCCGAAGATCAGCACCGGCACGGTCAGCGGCGCGACCAGCACGGGCAGGATCAACCCACCCCGCCTCAAGCCCGCCGTCAACGCCGCACCGCCCGCACCGATGAAGCTCAGTGCCGGCGTGCCGACCAGCAAGGTGGCCACCACAGGCAGTATCGCCTCAGACGGCAAGGCGACCAGCAGGCCAAGCAGAGGCGCCGCCAGCGCCAGGGGCAGGCCCGTGGCCAGCCAATGCGCCAGCCCCTTGGCCAGCACGGCGAGTTCGAGCGGCAGGACCGACGCCCGGATCAGATCGAGCGAACCATCCTCCTCGTCGCCCTGAAACAACCGGTCGAGCCCGATCAGCATCGACAAGAGCGCTCCGAGCCACAGTATGGCCGGCCCGATCCGGGACAACAGGTTGAGATCGGGCCCAAGCGCAAAGGGCACCAGCACGACGATCGTCAGAAAAAAGACGAGCGCAAGTTCGCCGCCGCCACCAGCGCGCGCCGCCAGCGCGAGGTCGCGCTTGAGAATGGCGAGGAAGGCTCCGGTCACGGGCCGATCCTCAATTCACGCGCGCCATCCAGTCCGAGCGGGCCATGCGTCGCAGCCAGAATCGCGCCACCCTGCGCCAGATGCCCCCGCATCAAGCCAGTCAACATCACCTGGGCCGAGAGGTCGAGCGCCGACATTGGTTCGTCAAGCAGCCAGAACGGCCGCCGCGACACCAGAAGCCGCGCCAGGGCGACCCGTCGACGCTGCCCCGCCGAGAGATAGCCGACCGGCAGCCCGGCGACATGTGGCAATCCCACAGCCGCCAGCGCCTCGTCGGGCGACAGCGCGGGGTCTCCGAGCAGCGCCTGCGCGAAGGCCAGGTTCTCCTGCGCCGTCAGCGCCGTCTTCAGCCCATCGCGATGCCCGACGAGATGGCTCAGTTCGGCCGGTCGGCTCTCCGTTACACCCTCCAGCCGAATCGTCCCGGCATCGGCGCGCAACCTTCCGCACAGCATCGCAAGCAGGCTCGATTTGCCAGCCCCGTTGCGCCCGGTCAGCGCGATCGCCTCGCCATTGCCGAGGCGAAACGCCAACCCCTCGAAGATCACCCGGCCGCCGCGGCTGCAGGCCAGGTTCTCCGCATCGAGAGCGAGAATGGGATAGGAAAAGAGCATCAAGGCGCAGGAGTCTTCCGGACGATCAAGGCAAAGCGTGAATGCGCGTCGTTCATGTAGCGGGCTTCTTGGAATTGCTCTATAGAACCCGTGGCTACGCCGCACGCCGATCCGGCGCGGGGCTCGGGCACTCCCGAGGCGGCGCGCGCGTCCTGCGCATTAGGCCTTCGATCCGGCGATCCCGCAAGGCGTCTGTCGGTTCGTGACCGCAACCCCTTGATCAGGATCAGCCCGCATGGCTTCGCTCGACTCCTTCAAATGCCGCCAGACGCTCACCGTCGGCTCCAAATCCTATGAGTATTATTCGCTGCCGCTCGCCGAGCAGAACGGGCTGCCCGGCATCTCCAAGCTGCCCTTCTCGATGAAGGTGCTGCTGGAGAACCTGCTGCGCTTCGAGGACGGTCGCTCGGTCTTCAAGGCCGACATCGAGAATTTCGTCGGTTGGCTGACCGACAAGGGCACCGCCGGCAAGGAAATCGGCTTCCGCCCCGCCCGCGTGCTGATGCAGGACTTCACCGGCGTCCCCGCCGTGGTCGACCTCGCCGCGATGCGTGACGGCGTCGTGGCGCTCGGCGGCGACCCCGCCAAGATCAACCCGCTCGTCCCCGTCGATCTCGTCATCGACCACTCCGTCATCGTCGACGAGTTCGGCACGCCCAAGGCGCTCGCGCAGAATGTCGAGCTCGAATATGAGCGCAACGCCGAGCGCTACCGCTTCCTGAAATGGGGCCAGGGCGCCTTCGACAATTTCCGCGTCGTCCCGCCCGGCACCGGCATCTGCCACCAGGTCAATCTCGAATACCTCGCCCAGACGGTCTGGACCCGCAAGGAGACCATCGACGGCGTCGAGGTCGAGGTCGCCTATCCCGACACCGTCGTCGGCACGGATTCGCACACCACCATGGTCAACGGCCTGGCCGTACTCGGCTGGGGCGTCGGCGGCATCGAGGCTGAGGCCGCGATGCTCGGCCAGCCGCAGTCGATGCTGCTGCCCGAGGTCATCGGCTTCAAGCTGACCGGCGCGCTGAAGGAGGGCATCACCGCCACCGACCTCGTGCTGACCGTCACCCAGATGCTCCGCAAGAAGGGCGTCGTCGGCAAGTTCGTCGAGTTCTTCGGCCCCGGCCTCTACAATCTGACGCTGGCCGACCGTGCGACCATCGCCAATATGGGCCCGGAATACGGCGCGACCTGCGGCTTCTTCCCGGTCGATGCCGAGACGCTGGAATATCTCACCACGACCGGCCGTGCCACGGACCGGATCGCGCTGGTCGAGGCCTACAGCAAGGCGCAAGGCCTGTTCGCGACGATCGAGACCGCCGATCCGGTCTTCACCGACACGCTGGAGCTCGATCTCTCGACGGTGCAGCCCTCGATGGCCGGCCCCAAGCGCCCTGAAGGCCGCATCGACCTGAACGGCGTCGCCGCCGGCTTCAAGGCGGCAATGGACACCGAATACAAGAAGGGCGGGGAGATCGCACGCCGCGTGCCGGTCGAGGGCCAGTCCTTCGATCTCGGCCATGGCGACGTCGTCATCGCCGCCATCACCTCCTGCACCAACACCTCCAACCCGTCCGTGCTGATGGCGGCGGGCCTGCTCGCCCGCAACGCGGTCGCCAAGGGCCTCACCGTCAAGCCGTGGGTCAAGACCTCGCTGGCGCCCGGCTCGCAGGTCGTGGCGGAGTATCTGGCGAAAGCCGGTCTCCAGACCGATCTCGACAAGCTCGGCTTCAACCTGGTCGGCTTCGGCTGCACCACCTGCATCGGCAATTCCGGCCCGCTGCCGGCGCCGATTTCGAAGGCGATCAACGAGCAGGGCCTGATCGCGGGCGCCGTCATCTCCGGCAACCGCAATTTCGAAGGCCGCGTCTCGCCCGACGTGCAGGCGAACTACCTGGCCTCGCCCCCGCTGGTCGTCGCCTATGCGCTGGCGGGTTCGGTGCAGATGGACCTGACGACCGAGCCGCTCGGCACCGGCTCCGACGGCCAGCCGGTCTTCCTGAGGGATATCTGGCCCTCCAACAAGGAGATCCAGAGCTTCATCGCCCAGAACGTCACGCGCGCCATCTTCGAATCGAAATACGCCGACGTCTTCAAGGGCGACGCGCACTGGCAGGCGGTCAGGACCCCGGAAAGCCAGACCTATGCCTGGGAGGACGCCTCGACCTACGTCCAGAACCCACCCTATTTCCAGGGCATCAGCAAGACTCCGACGCCCGTTACCGACATCAAGGGCGCCCGGATTCTGGGCCTGTTCGGCGACAAGATCACCACCGACCACATCTCCCCGGCCGGTTCGATCAAGGCCGCCTCGCCGGCCGGCGCCTATCTCTCCGAGCATGGCGTCGCGGTCGCCGACTTCAACCAGTACGGCACGCGGCGCGGCAATCACGAGGTGATGATGCGCGGCACCTTCGCCAATATCCGCATCCGCAACCACATGATGGGCCCCAACGGGCGCGAGGGCGGCTACACCATTCACTATCCGAGCAAGGAAGAGCTGCCGATTTACGACGCCTCGATGCGCTACCAGGCGGAGAAGGTCCCGCTGGTCGTCTTCGCCGGCGTCGAATACGGCAACGGCTCCTCGCGCGACTGGGCGGCGAAGGGCACCAATCTGCTCGGCGTCAAGGCCGTGATCGCGCAGAGCTTCGAGCGCATCCACCGCTCGAACCTGGTCGGCATGGGCGTGGTCCCCTTCACCTTCGTCGAAGGCACGAGCTGGGCCTCGCTCAACCTCAAGGGCGACGAGACCGTCTCGATCAAGGGGCTGGCCACGGTGAAGCCGCGCCAGATGCTCGAGGCCGAGATCACCTATGCCGACGGCACCGTGAAGAACGTGCCGATCCTCTGCCGCATCGATACGCTTGACGAGATCGACTACTTCAAGAACGCCGGCATCCTGCACTACGTTCTGCGCGGCATCGCCGCCTGATCGGCGTCGTCATCCGGACCGCGCGGGGCGCGGTCCGGAATGCCGGCCCTATCCGGCGCGCCGGAGACGCGGGGCCGGCGCCAGCACGGTGACGTTCGATTCCCGCTCCTGGGTGCGGAACGCGGCGACCAGGGCACCGAGCCCTTCGATCTTTTGACCCAGCACTATGGCGGAGGCCGCGCTCTGCTCGGCCAGCGCCGCGTTCTGCTGGGTGATTCCGTCCATATGGGCGACGATCTGGCTCATCTCCTCGATGCCGCTGGCCTGTTCGACGGAGGCCGCCGAAACCTCCGCGACCGTGCCGGCAACCTTCTGAGACGCATCGACGATCTGCACCAGCACCTCGCCCGCCGCGCGGACCAGCTTGACGCCCGCCGCGATCTCGGTCGTCGAGGCGTTGATGAGGCCTGAAATGCTTTTCGCCGCATCGGAGGATTGCTGAGCCAGGGTCCGCACCTCGCTGGCCACCACGGCGAAGCCCCTGCCGGCCTCGCCGGCCCGGGCCGCCTCGACCGCCGCGTTCAGCGCGAGCAGGTTGGTCTGGAAAGCGATGTTGTCGATCACCGAGGTGATGTCGGTGATCTTCTGGCTCGACTGTTCGATACGGCTCATCGCGCCGACCGCATCGGTGACGATCGCCCCGCCGGTCCGCGCCACGGCGGTCGCGTCTTCCGCCAGCGTCACGGCCCGTTTCGACGACACCGCCGAGGCCTTGACGGACGCCGCCAGCTGCTCGGTCGTCGCCGCCGTTTCCTCAAGCGATGAGGCCTGGTCCTCGGTGCGTTTCGACAAATTGTCGGCGCCGGCCTGGATCTCGCTGGCGGAGGTGAGGACGTCGCGCGTCGTGTCCTTGATCACGCCGACCGTATGCGACAGGCGCTGCGCCATCGCATTGATCGAAGCGCTCAGCTCTCCCAGCTTGCCGGAGTAATCCGTCGTCGCCGAACGCGTGAGATCGCCGTCGGCGATCGCCGTGAGCACCTCGGCGAATTCGGTGGTCGCATCGTCGATGACGATGTTGATCGTATTG
>QBLV01000093.1:0-12119 GCA_003241815.1 Hyphomicrobiales bacterium
CAGAAACCCGATGCATCGCTCGTCCTCCCGTCCAACCAAACGGAATCACGAACGGGTCGGTTATGCAAAGGTCTCTTACAGGAGAGGGGTTCTTCCAGCGCTTTTCGCCTCAAGGCTGATACTCAAACCGCGACCTTGAACTCGGCTTCCGTCTTCGCCTTGATCTCGTCGAGCGTGACGCCGTCAGCCAGTTCGATCAGGGTCATGCCGCCGCCGTTCTCGTCGATCTTGAAGACGCCGAGATCGGTGATCACCATATCGACGACACCAGCGCCCGTCAGCGGCAGGTCGCAGGCCTTGAGCAGCTTGGGCGATTCGGTGCCGTCCTTGTTCTTGGCGACATGCTCCATCACCACGACGACCTTCTTGACGCCGGCGACGAGATCCATGGCGCCGCCCATGCCCTTTACCATCTTGCCGGGGATCATCCAGTTGGCGAGGTCGCCGTTCTCCGCGACCTGCATGGCGCCGAGAATGGAGAGATCGATATGGCCACCGCGGATCATGCCGAACGAATCGGCCGAGGAGAAATAGCTCGTCGTCGGCAGCGCCGTGATGGTCTGCTTGCCGGCGTTGATCAGATCGGGATCCTCGTCGCCCTCATAGGGAAACGGGCCCATGCCGAGCATGCCGTTCTCCGACTGCAGCTGAACGCTGACGCCCTCGGGGATGTAGTTGGACACCAGCGTGGGAATGCCGATGCCGAGATTGACGTAGAAGCCGTCCTTGAGCTCCTTGGCGGCGCGCGCCGCGATCTGTTCACGGGTCCAGGGCATCTAATCTCTCCTTACGCCGCGCGCTTGCGGACGGTGCGCTGCTCGATGCGCTTGACGCTCTGGGGCGTGTGCACGATGCGCTTCACGAAAATGCCCGGCGTGTGCATGTGGTCGGGGTCGATCTCGCCGGCCTCGACCAGATTCTCGACCTGGGCGATGGTCATGCGCGAGGCCGAGGCCATCATCGGATTGAAGTTCCGGGCCGTCTTCCGGTAGACGAGATTGCCCTCGGTATCGCCCTTCCAGGCATGGACCAGCGAGACATCTGCGAAGATGCCGCGCTCCATGATGTAGCGCTCGCCATCGAATTCGCGCTCCTCCTTGCCCTCCGCCACCAGCGTGCCGACGCCGGTCTTGGTGAAGAAGGCCGGGATGCCGGCGCCACCGGCGCGGATGCGCTCGGCCAGCGTGCCTTGGGGGGTGAATTCGAGCTCGAGCTTGCCGCCGAGATAGAGCTCGGCGAAGAGCTTGTTCTCGCCGACATAAGACGAGATCATCTTCCGGATCTGGCGGGTCTCGAGCAGAATGCCGAGGCCTGCGCCATCGACGCCGGCATTGTTGGAGACGAAGGTCAGATCCTTCGCGCCGCTCTCGCGCACCGCCTCGATCAGCATATCGGGAATGCCGCAGAGGCCGAAGCCGCCGGCCATGATCGTCATGCCGTCCTTGATGGCGCCGGCAAGAGCCGCCGTGGCGTCAGGAAAAACCTTCTTCATCGCATCGCCTTTTGCCGCAGAAATCATGTCGCCGGACGGCTCGCTACAGAACTAGCCGAGCCGGCGTCACGGTGGCAACTAGCCGTTCGACGATATGAGAAAGCCGGCCCCGCATGGGGCCGGCTCGTGATGTCGCTGGAAAAGCAGGAGGCTGGCGTCAGCGGCGGAAGCCACGGCCGAGGACGCCGCCAAGGACGCCGCCGACGACGCCGCCGAACACTGCCGCGCCGGCCGCGTCCTGGGAGCTGTTGCCCCTGCCGGCACGCTCGCGCTCCAGATCGCGACGGATCACCGGGTCGCGCTCATAGGCGACGCCGCCGCGGGTGCGCGGCTGAACCGGCTCGACCGGCTCGCGGGCCGTGCGGGTGCGGGCGGCGGGCTTGGCTTCCTCGGCAAGCGCGCGCTGATAGGCCGGCTCGGTCTGAGCACGCAAAGCCTTAAGCTGCATCGGCGCCAGGAAACCGGTCGGGGCGATGGCCCGTGTCGTCTGCCACTCCTTGATGGCACTGCGCTGGCTCGGCCCGAAATTGGCGCTCGCCTTGCCCGGCTTGAAGCCGGAAAGGCTCAGCCGCCGCTGCAGTTCGCGGCGATCCTTGGCTGTCAGCTTAAGCCCAGCCTCGGTCTCGGCGCTACCGACCTCGTCCTTCATCGCCTCGTCGGCAATCGCCTGGCCAGTGTCGCGCGACGACGGCAGAGCGGCCATGGCGGCGCCACCAGCCACAGCGGCAGCACCGGCCGCAGCCGGCAAGGCGGCGACCGCGACGGGCTCCAGCTGCGCCAGGCGGTTCTTGGCGAAGGCGGCGAACTGACCGGTCGGGAAGGCGTCGAGATAGGCCTTGTAGTCGCCCGGCGTGTTGCCGCGCTCGGCGGTTTCCCACATCCGGATGTCCATCTGGGCGCGGTCGAGGCCCACCGGCGCAGGCGCCGCGGGGGTCTGAACCGATCCATCGATCGCCTTGATCGTCATCGACGGATCGACGGCGGCGAGCTTCAGCGTCGGGTTCATCTTGAACTCGCCGATGATCGAGGAGTTGGTCCAGGGCTTCTGTTTCTTGCCGGTCGATTCCCAGACATCGGCGCGCACACGATCCATCACCGTGGTGATCGACACCTCGGGCGTTTCGATGTGCTTCAGCAGCGCGGCCGTGAATGGGCTGTTGCCGTCCTTCTCGCCATCGAGCGCGGTCGAGCGCGGGTCGGTCGCAAACGCGATCAGGATGCCCGAGGCCGACTGGGTCTCGATCGCGGTCAGGCCGCGCGCCACGGAACGCGACTTGGCGGCAAGCTGGGTGGCGAAGGGATTGTCGCGGCAGGCGTCGAGGATAAGGATATTGACGCGCTCGTCGCGCTGCATCTGGCGCAGGATGAGCTGAACATTGACGGCGCGGAAGTCGAGATCGGCCTCCGACTTCAGCGTGGCATCGACCGGGATGAGATAATTCTCGTCACCGACCGCAATGCCGTGGCCGGCATAATAGACCACACCGGCCTTCGAGCCGTCGAGCTTCTGGGCGAATTCGCGGACGATGCCGGTCATCTCGTCCATCTTCAGGTCGTAGCCTTCGACGACCTCGAAGCCGAGGCGCTTCAGCGAGGCGGAGATCGCGGTGGCGTCGCGCTGCGGGTTCGCCAAGCGGGGAACCGCCGTATAGGCGCTGTTGCCGATCACCAGAGCGACGCGGCGATCAGGGGCGGCTTGCGCCGGCAGCGCCAGCGCGACTGCGGCGATGCCCAGCAGACCTGCGGCGACGGCGCGTTGCGCGAGCGTGCGAACGGTTGCGAAGCCGGTGCGAATGTTCAAACCCAAAGCGAAGCTCAAGGCACCCTCCCTGATCGGTCCGCCAGCCCAAAACCAATGCGATCACGTGCCGACGGGAGCACGGAACCGAAAACTCCGTCACAGGACGGCCTCAGGATCGCCAGGAAACAGGCCGAAACATTACTCGAAAATGCCATATGCGCAAAGCCGGTTTTCTCGGATCGTCAACCTGTTGTCGCGACTGGCGTCATCTTGGTTCAAAATCCCAGTGGACCGATTTAGCCTGCCCGGCTTGCCGCGTGTCCTTCCTATGCGCGTCCTTCATTTGAATGAGCTGGCTGCTGAATGAGCTGGCTGCTCTCGTCGATCGACGAGCTGGGGCGGGGGCAGCCAGGCGAGCGTCCTCACTGACACTGCTCGGGCGCACAGGACGGATCGTTTGCCTCAACCATTCGAGGGGGGCCTGTAAGACAAAGGGATAAGCGCGTCTTCACAAGGCCGTTTGGCGCCCTTGCAGCTTTGACTCATGCCGTGAGCGCGGTGCAGCATGCCAAACAAGGGAGACGAGCAATAACAAGAAAGAACAAGATGGCGATGGTAAGTGTTACGCATGACTGAGGATATTATCCTATCGACCTCGGGACTAACCAAGGATTTCGGTGGCTTCACGGCTGTCAACGGCGTCGATCTGAAGGTCAGGCGCGGGACGATTCACGCGTTGATCGGGCCAAACGGCGCGGGGAAGACGACCTGCTTCAATCTGCTGACCAAGTTCCTTGCGCCGACGAAGGGCGCGATCGTCTATAATGGCCGCGATATCACCCGCCAGAAGCCGGCGGAGATCGCCAGGCTCGGGCTGGTGCGCTCCTTCCAGATCTCGGCGGTGTTCCCGCAGCTCAGCGTCAAGACCAACGTCCGCATCGCGCTGCAGCGCAAGCGCGGCGATTCCTTCGACTTCTGGCGCTCGGAAGCGGTTCTGAAGCCGCTTGACGAGGAGGCTCTGCGGCTGGTCGAGGCGGTGGGCCTCTCGGCCTTCGCCGAATTGCCGGCGGTCGAGCTCTCCTATGGCCGCAAGCGCGCGCTCGAGATCGCCACGACGCTCGCGCTCGATCCGGAGATGATGCTGCTCGACGAGCCGATGGCCGGGATGGGGCGCGAAGATGTCGAGCGCATCGAGCAGCTCATCCGCAAGGTTTCGGAAAACCGCACCATTCTGATGGTGGAACATAATCTCTCCGTCGTCGCCTCGCTCTGCGACCACATCACCGTGCTGGCGCGCGGGCAGGTGCTGGCCGAGGGCGACTACGCCCATGTCTCGAAGGACCCGCGCGTGATCGAAGCCTATATCGGTTCAGGAGTCGGCCATGCTCACTGAGGCCGCACCATCACCCGCGACGAAGGCCGACACCGGGCCCATGCTCGAGGTGCGCGGACTGGAGGCCTGGTACGGCGAATCGCATGTGCTGCACGGCATCGATTTCGACGTGCGCGCCGGCGAGGTGGTGACGCTGCTCGGGCGCAACGGCGCCGGCAAGACCACGACACTGAAATCGATCATGGGCGTCATCGGCAAGCGCAAGGGTTCGGTCGTGCTGGAGGGCACCGAGACAATCGGGCTGCCGTCGCGGGCGATCGCCCGGCTCGGCATGGGCTATGTGCCCGAGGAGCGCGGCATCTATGCCTCGCTCAGCGTCGAGGAAAACCTGATGCTGCCGCCGAAGGTGCGTGACGGCGGGCTTTCGGTCGAGGACATCTTCACGCTGTTCCCCAACATCAAGGAGCGGCTGAAGAGCCAGGGCACCAAGCTCTCGGGTGGCGAGCAGCAGATGCTGGCGATCGGGCGCATCCTTCGCACGGGCGCGCATTTCCTGCTGCTCGACGAGCCGACCGAGGGTCTCGCGCCCGTCATCATCGATCAGATCGGCGCGACGATCCGCAAGCTCAAGCAGGACGGCTATACGATCATCCTGGTCGAGCAGAATTTCCGCTTCGCAGCGACCGTGGCAGACCGGCACTATGTCGTCGAGCAAGGCAAGGTGATCGACATGATCCCCAATGATCAGCTCGACGCCAATATCGACAAGCTGCACGGCTATCTCGGGGTCTGATTCGTCTGCGGACAATCGAAGGCCCCCAATCCGATCCATATCGGACAACATGTCGAAAACGACGCCATTTCCAGGGAGAGAGACACATGAAGCTCAAGACATTCCTCACCACGACCGCGTTGGCCGCGCTGATGGCGGCGCCCGCGCTCGCCCAGCAGATCAGCGTCAAGGCCGGCGTTCTCAACGACCGCTCGGGTCTCTATGCCGATCTGTCCGGCGAGGGCTCGGTGATCGCCGCGCGCATGGCGGTCGAGGACTTCAAAGCCGCTGAGAAGGGCATCAAGGTCGAGATCGTTTCGGCCGACCACCAGAACAAGCCCGATGTCGGCTCGACCATCGCCCGCACCTGGTACGACCAGGACGGCGTCGACCTGATCCTCGACGTGCCGACCTCCTCGGTGGCGCTCGCGGTCAACCAGATCACCCGCGAGAAGAACAAGATCCACATCAACTCCGGCGCGGCCTCCTCCGATCTCAGCGGCAAGGCCTGCTCGCCCAACACGATCCACTGGACCTACGACACCTATGCCCTGGCGCAGGGCACCGGCGGCGCCATGGTGAAGGCCGGCGGCGATTCATGGTTCTTCATGACTGCCGACTACGCCTTCGGCCATGCGCTGGAGCGCGACACCTCGGCGATCGTGACCAAGAACGGCGGCAAGGTGCTCGGCGTCGTGCGCACCCCGTTCCCGGGCACGGATTTCTCCTCCTTCCTGCTGCAGGCCCAGGCCTCCAAGGCCAAGGTGATCGGCCTGGCGAATGCCGGCGGCGACACGATCAACTCGATCAAGCAGGCCGGCGAGTTCGGCATCACGGCCGGCGGCCAGAAGCTCGCAGGGCTCCTCGTCTTCCTCACCGATGTGCATTCGCTGGGTCTGGCGACCGCACAGGGGCTGGTGCTGACCGAGTCCTTCTACTGGGACACCAACGACCAGACGCGGGGCTGGTCGGACCGGTTTGCCAAGGCCAATGGCGGCAAGAAGCCGACCATGGTCCAGGCCGGCGTCTATTCCGGCATGCTGCATTATCTGAAGGCGGTCGAGGCGGCGAAGTCCAAGGACTCGGCGGTCGTGATGGCCAAGATGAAGGAAATGCCGACCGACGATCCGCTGTTCGGCAAGGGCTCGGTGCGCGCCGACGGCCGCAAGATGCACGACATGTATCTGTTCGAGGTCAAGAAGCCCGGCGAGTCGAAGGGCCCGTGGGACTATTACAAGCAGGTCTCGGTTCTGCCGGCCGAGCAGGCCTTCCGCCCGCTCGCCGAGAGCGAGTGCCCGCTCGTCAAGAAGTGAACGACAGAGCCACGCGTCATTCTCGGGCTTGACCCGAGAACCTCTCAGACCAGCGTGCTCTGGTTTCCGAGATGGTCGGGTCAAACCCGACCATGACGCCGCCGACGATCATCCCGGGCCGCTTAAGCCCGGGATGATGGCCAACCACCTTGCCGATGCCAGCAAAGATGATCTGAGCCCCGCATGTTCGAGCTTCTCGGAATTCCACCACAAGCGCTGTTCGGCCAGGTCCTGCTCGGACTGATCAACGGCTCGTTCTACGCCATCCTCAGCCTTGGGCTGGCGGTGATCTTCGGGCTGCTCAACATCATCAATTTCAGCCATGGCGCGCAGTACATGATGGGCGCTTTCGTCGCCTGGATGTGCCTGACCTATCTCGGCATCAACTATTGGGCGGCGCTGCTGCTGGCGCCGCTGATCGTGGGGGCGACCGGGATCGCGATCGAGCGGCTGCTGCTCAAGCGTATTGCCCATGTCGACCATCTCTACGGGCTGCTTTTGACCTTCGGCCTGGCGCTGATCATCCAGGGGCTGTTCCGCAACCAGTACGGTTCGTCGGGGCTGCCCTACCAGATTCCAGCCGAGCTGCGCGGCGGCGTCAATCTCGGCTTCATGTTCCTGCCCTGGTATCGCGGCTGGGTCGTCGTCGCCTCACTCATCGTCTGCCTCGCGACCTGGTTCCTGATCGAGAAGACCAGGCTCGGCGCCTATCTGCGCGCCGCGACCGAGAACCCGACCCTGACCCAGGCCTTCGGTATCAACGTGCCGCTGCTGGTGACGCTGACCTACGGCTTCGGCGTGGCGCTGGCGGGGTTTGCCGGCGTGCTCGCGGCACCGATCTATTCGGTCAACCCGAACATGGGCGCCGACCTGATCATCGTCGTCTTCGCCGTCGTCGTGATCGGCGGCATGGGCTCGATCCTGGGCGCGATCGTGACCGGCTTTTCGCTGGGCCTGATCGAGGGTCTGACCAAGGTGTTCTACCCGGAGGCGTCTGCGACGGTGATATTCATCATCATGGTGCTGGTGCTGCTGGTGCGACCCGCGGGCCTGTTCGGACGAGCGGCGTGATGGCGGCCCGCTGCATCGAGACGAGGATTTGACCATGGCTGATATCGCTGCCACCGATGCCCCCGCCGCCGCGCGCTCGTCCGGCGAGGCCGACAAGGGCACGCTGCGCCTGCATCGCGCCATCATGATCGGGATCGCGATCGCGCTCGTGATCGCGCCTTTCGTGGCCTATCCCGTCTTCGTCATGAAGGTTTTGTGCTTTGCGCTGTTCGCGCTCGCTTTCAACCTGCTGCTCGGCTACGGCGGGCTGCTCTCCTTCGGGCATGCCGCCTATTTCGGGATGGCCAGCTATGTCTGCGCCTTCACCGCCAAGAACTGGGGCCTGACGCCGGAGCTGGCGATCCTGCTCGGCACGGCCGTCTCGGGTGGGCTCGGGCTCGTCTTCGGCGCGCTGGCGATCCGGCGGCAGGGCATCTATTTCGCCATGATCACGCTGGCGCTGGCGCAGATGGTGTTCTTCTTCTCGCTGCAGACGCCGCGCTTCACGGGCGGCGAGGACGGCATCCAGGCGGTGCCGCGCGGCAAGCTGTTCGGGCTGATCGACCTCGCCGACGACCGGGCGCTGTACTGGCTGGTGGCGGCGATCTTCATGGCCGGTCTTCTGGCGATGTACCGCATCATCCACTCGCCCTTCGGCCAGGTCTGCAAGGCGATCCGCGACAACGAGCCGCGCGCGATCTCGCTCGGCTACCGCGCCAACCAGTACAAGCTCGCGGTCTTCGTGCTGTCTGCGATGCTGGCCGGTCTCGCCGGCTCGACCAAGGCGATCGTCTTCCAGCTGGCCTCGCTGACCGACGTTCACTGGTCGATGTCGGGCGAGGTCGTTCTGATGACGCTGGTCGGGGGCTTAGGCACCGTGTTCGGGCCGATCGCCGGTGCGCTCGTCATCGTCTCGATGCAGAACTACCTCGCCTCGCTGGGCGCCTGGGTCACGGTGGTTCAGGGCGTCATCTTCGTGATCTGCGTCATGACCTTCCGTGAAGGCATCGTCGGCGTGATCTCGAAATGGATCGGGAAGCCGCTTTAGACCCTCTCACTTGACCAGCTTCAGCACCTCGCGGAAGCGCGGATGCTCCGCGTTGCGCAACCACTCGAAGAGCACCATCTCGGTCGTGACGATCTCGGCACCGTGGCGCTCCAGGCGGCGCAGTGCCACCTCCTTCGACTCCGGCAGGCGCGAGCCGACCGCATCCTGAACCACGACGACGCGACGCCGGTGTTCCAGCAGCGAGAGCGCGGTCTGGCCGAGGCAGACATGCGTTTCGCAGCCGCAGAGCACGAGATCTCCGCCCGCCGCGAGCGCTTCCAGAAAGGTGGACTCCGCGCAAGCATCGAAGCTCATCTTGACGACGAGGCGGCCGGCGCCGGAGAGCTCCGGCACCGTGGATCCAAGCCCGGCCGGATTCTGCTCAGTCATCAGGATCGGCACGCCAAGCAGGCTTGCCGCGTCCACCAGCCGCCTGGCGTTGGCGACGAGGCGCGCGCCGTCATGGATTGCCGGCATCAGCCGCGCCTGAAAATCGACGATCACCAGGGTGGCGTTGTCTGCGCTGAGCAGTGGCATGGCGGGCTCCGCTTCATGGTCTGGAGGCAGACTATGCCCGCTGACAATATAAGAGCCGCAGCTGTCGCACGGAAACCCCCGCCGGCAGATCGCCGCGGGGTTTCCGGCTCTTTGCGTATCCAAGGGAACCGCGGGGATGAATGGCGTCGCAGTCGATGGCTGCGTGCCGATGTCGAAGTCGAAGTGTCGAAGCAGCGCCAACAGCCGCCACCCCGCCCCGCGCGCGGTTGTCTGGGGGTCCCTCGTCGTCGCTTGCGTCCCGGCACGGGTCGAGCCTGCCCCGTTTCGGCCCTGACGATCGACGGCACCTCCATGGCGTCAGACCCGCGACGGCCATCTTCCACGAAAACCGCACTCCCCCCGGCCGCACGACGCCTCGCGACAGCCCCCTTGGTCGGGGAAAGCGAGGGGAGAATAGGGCTGGGTTCGGCGGCCGGGGATAAGTTCACGCGAACCCGGCATGCTCGGGCCTGACCCGAACATCTCTGGACAAGACTTCTCCAGCGCCTCACTCGGCCCGAGATTCTCGGGCCTGCGCTTCGCTCCGCCCGAGAATGACGCCGCGATGCTCTCCAGCTCAGCCCGCAGTCCCACCCGGAACCGGGATCTCTTCCTCGATCTCGTGATGGCCGACAGCGCGTTCGAGTCCGTCGGGACCGCGGACGCGGTACTGCTCCTCCTTGTTGTCGCGCGGCGGCATCAGCCGCGTGATCTCGAAGGGGCCCGGCCGGACCTGATTGTGGAAGCCGGCGGTCAGGTTGACCATGTCGCCGGTCTTGTAGGGTGGGCGTGCCATGTCTTCAGCCTCTTCCGGAAACATCGACCGCCGTCAGGCGGTGGTAGCTTGTCTTGTGGCGGCCATAAGCCGTCGCGGCGGCCTTCAGGATGGCATCGCGATGGCTGTCGAAGGTCGCCAGCATCTGCGCCTCGCCATCGCCCGTTTCAGCGCCGAGCTTGCGCAACGCGTCGATGTCGATCTGGAAGGCGATCTCCAGCGAAGCGTCCGAGCCCCAGAAGCTGATGCAGGAGCGGCCAGGATCGAAGAGGCGGACCGGATTGGGAAAGTTGAGTGCCATGATGTCCCTGCATTCTCGATGCCGGATCAGGATGCCAGGATCGCGCCTGGGCGACCGACATCGGCCCGACACGGCGGAACGCCCGCCGACCATGCCCGCACGCGCCATCAGCTCCGGCAGGAGCTTCTGCAGTGCCGATCATGTCTCGATTCTGATCGTCCCGGAGCCAATCAACCGCAAGGCGGCTTGCTCTCGACGACCGTAATTTGCACATGGGGAAGGCAGCCCGCGATTGTAAGGGCCGGGCGGGATTATGTCTCCTTGCCGGCAAGTCTCTGTCGCCGGCATGCCTCCGCGAGGCCCCCAACGGGCCCATCCAGCAGGAGCATGGCCCCCAGACCCTGATCGCTCGCCCCGCCTCTGGCGCATGGCCTAACGGCCACCTACTCTCGGTCCCTGCACACATGCATGAACGGGCGCAAGACATGGACGGGCGCAAGGCTTGATGGACCAACGGGTCGAGATGCCAGCGCATCGCGCGCAACCTGACCATGCGCCGATGCGCCATGAAGACATTCGCAGCATCCTGTTCGGCATCATGCTGGCGATGTTCCTGGCGGCGCTGGACCAGACCATCGTCGCCACCGCGATGCCGACGATCGGCCGCGAACTGGGGGACGTCACGCATCTGCCCTGGGTGGTGACCTCCTATCTCCTGGCCTCGACGGCGGTGACGCCGCTCTACGGCAAGCTCGCCGACATCCACGGCCGACGGGTGGTGCTGCTCTCGGGCATCGTCGTTTTCGTGCTGGGCTCGATCGCCTGCGCGATCGCGCCCTCGCTCTGGCTTCTGGTCGTGGCGCGCTTCGTCCAGGGGCTCGGCGGCGGCGGGCTGATCGCGCTGGCGCAGACCATCGTCGCCGACATGGTGCCGCCCAAGGAACGCGGCCGCTATCAGGTTTATTTCGCCAGCGTCTTCATGGCGTCCTCGCTGTTGGGACCGGTGCTCGGCGGCGTCATCGCCGAGCGACTGCACTGGTCGGTGATCTTCTGGATCAACCTGCCGCTGGGCATGGTGGCCTACTGGATGACCAGCTCGGCGCTGAAGCGGCTGCCGCGCCATGAGCGGCCGCACAAGCTCGACGTGCTCGGTGCCGTTCTGATCACGGTCGCGACCATGACGCTGCTGCTGGCGCTGTCCTGGGGCGGCACGCGCTATCCGTGGATATCCGCGCCGATCGGCGGGCTGGTCGGGCTCTCGCTCGTGCTCTGGCTCGCTTTCGCCTGGCGTTTGCGGACGGCCGACGAGCCTTTGATTCCGCTCGATGTCCTGGCCAATCCGGTGGTACGGATGGGCACGATCGCGGCCGGCTTCGGCATGGGCACCTTCATCGGGCTCACGATCTACCTGCCGGTTTATTTCGAGACGGTCATGGGTCTCAGCGCGGCGTCCTCGGGCCTGGGCCTGCTGCCGCTGACGGTTGGCACGGTGATCGGAGCCACCTCCTCGGGCTGGGCGATGACGCGGCTGACGCATTACCGACGCGTGCCGGTGGCGGGGCTGAGTATTGCGCTCGCCGGGATGGCGCTGCTGACGCTCTCCGCCGGCACGATGGCGCTCGTGCCCTTCTGCCTGCTGCTCGGCATGATCAGCCTTGGGCTCGGCACGATGCTGCCCGTCGCCACGGTCTCGATTCAGAACGCTGTCCTGCCGCACCAACTGGGCACGGCGACGGGAACGGCCAATTTCTTTCGCCAGATCGGCGGGGCGCTGATCGTCGCGGTGTTCGGGGCCATCGTGCTCGGCGGCGTCGGCG
>QBLV01000093.1:12129-16591 GCA_003241815.1 Hyphomicrobiales bacterium
AGCCGGTGTCTCGCATGAGACGCTCAAGCTCGGCGCGGTCGATCGCGACATGATGGTGCGGCTGTTCGGTTATGTTTTCGCGGCGACCTTCGCAGGTTTCGCCTGCGCGCTGATCTTCCTGCTGCGGATGAAGGAGCTGCCGCTGCGCGGCCGCGCGGTCGAGGCGGCAAAGGCGGTCTCGGGCGAGTAGTGGCGGTTGTGGAACCACGGCGGCGGGCGCAGGTTCACCATCAGCCTGCAATAGCGTCCGACCCGTCATAGCGTCGCGGCAGTAGCAGCCATCGTCACCGGAGTTCCGCCATGTCCGACCTCATCGTCATCGTCTACCCGACCGAAGCCCGTGCCGAGGAGATGCGCCAGAAGGTCATCTCGCTGCAGAAGGAATATCTGATCGAGATCGGCGACGCCGCCATCGCGGTGATGCACGAGGACGGCAAGGTCAAGCTGAACCAGCTTCTCAACACGACGGCGATGGGCGCGGTCTCGGGCTCGTTCTGGGGGCTCCTGATCGGTGCGATCTTCCTGATGCCGCTGGCCGGCGTGGCGCTCGGCGCGGCCTCGGGCGCGCTCGGCGGGGCGCTGACCGATTACGGCATCAACGACAATTTCATGAAGGAGCTCGCCGCCAGCCTGCAGCCCGGCAATGCGGCGCTGTTCGTCCTGGTCAAGCGCGTCACCGGCGACAAGGTGCTCGAAGCGATCAAGGGTACGGGCGGCACCGTGCTCAAGACCTCGCTCGACCATACCCGCGAGCAGGCGCTGCGCGACGCGCTGGCGGGCGTGAGCGCGGCCGCTCCGGAAGCGGGTGCATCCACGCCAGTGGGGTGAGCCCAGGTCGGCACGTCATGGTCGGGCTTGACCCGACAATCTCATGACCAGAGGGCTCCGGCGTCTCATCCGGAACGAGATTCTCGGGTCGAAGCTTTGCTTCGCCCGAGAATGACGTGCGCGATCAATCCCGCAGCAACTCGTTGATGCCGGTCTTGGAGCGCGTCTGGGCATCCACCGTCTTGACGATGACGGCGCAGGAGAGCGAGGGGCCCGGTGTGCCGTCCGGGAAGGGCCTGCCCGGCAGCGAGCCCGGCACCACCACCGAATAGGGCGGCACCTTGCCGATGTGGATCTGGCCCGTGGCGCGGTCGACGATCTTGGTCGAGGCCGAGATGAAGACGCCCATGGAGAGCACCGAGCCCTCGCCGACGATGACGCCCTCGACGACCTCTGAGCGGGCGCCGATGAAGCAGTTGTCCTCGATGATGGTTGGGTTGGCCTGCAGCGGCTCGAGCACGCCGCCGATGCCGACACCGCCCGACAGATGGACGTTCTTGCCGATCTGGGCGCAGGAGCCGACCGTCGCCCAGCTGTCGACCATGGTGCCTGAATCGACATAGGCGCCGATGTTGACGAAGGAGGGCATCAGAACGACGTTTGGCGCCAGGAACGAACCCTTGCGCGCAGCCGCCGGCGGCACCACGCGGAAGCCCGCTGCGCGGAAGCGGTTCTCGCCCCAGCCCTCGAACTTGGAGGGCACCTTGTCCCAGAATACGCCTTCGCCCGGGCCGTTGGCGATGATCATGTTGTCGGTCAGGCGGAAAGAGAGCAGCACCGCCTTCTTCAGCCACTGATGCACCACCCACTCGGTACCCTGCTTCTCGGCGACGCGGGCCGTACCGGAGTCCAGCATCTCGATCGCCTGCTCGACCGCCTCGCGCACCGCGCCTTTGGTATTGATGCCGATCTCGGCGCGGGCCTCCCAGGCGGCATCGACGGTGGCGGCAAGGTCGGTCAGCGACATGGCGGGGCTCCGGCATTCTGTGAGAAATCGCGGGAGCGATGGCGGATGAGCAGCGCGGCGTCAAGCATCACGCGCGGGACCGGCGATAGCTTGCCGCAGGTCGAAGAGGGAACGGCCGCTGCCGCAGCGTGTTAGACTGCAATGACGTCCACGCGTCGCAGGAGGCCACCATGAAGCGTTTGACCCTGTCCCTGCTGCTGGTTCTGGCGACCGGCGTCGCCTTCGCCCAGTCGCGACCTTCGTCACCTGAACGCAGCTGCGCCGCCAATCGGCAGAGCGTGACCGCCAATGGCGCCATCGTCCTCGGGACCGGCGGCCAGACCTATGACCGTTTCGTACGCGATCGCGGCTTCTGCCAGCATGGCGAGTTTCTCGAACAGGCCTTCGTGCCGAGCCGAGACACGGCGCAATGTTTCGTCGGCTATCGCTGCAAAATCGATTCGCCTTGGGATTGAGGCGACGGCCGAGACGTCGGCAACCATCCCGCGCCGAAGCCCCGCCCCTTCGCAATCTCGACGCATTCGCGGCCTTGCTTGACGGGGAGAGACGCCCCACCCAAAGGACCACAGGACATGAAGATCGCGCTGTTTGCCGCCCTGGCCCTGTCGCTTACCGCCAGCGGCTGCATCACCCTCGAGGAGCGTCGCGCGCTCGATATGGAGCAGTGCCGGGGATACGGCTTCCGTACCGGGACCGACGCCTTCGCGCAGTGCATGCAGGAGATCGACCTCGACCGCGCCGACCGGCGCCGCGCCTATGCCTATCAGGAATTCGGTGGGCCATATGGCGGTATCGGGTTCGGCTACGGTTACCGGCGCTGGTGACGGAGGCTATGTCCCCTTGCCGTCCCCTGGCGGGCGATAGTCACGCAGCTCCGGCAATCTGGCATGAAGCTTGCGCAGGAAGCCGGTGAACTGCGCGCGTTCTTCCGGCGTGAAGTCCTCCAGCATCATCTGCTCGCGCGCGGTCGCCAGGGCGATCAGCCGATCATGCAGCTTGTAACCGCTAGGGGTCAGTTCCAGGAGTTGACGACGCGCATCGCGGCCATCCGAGCCCTCGGCGACATGGCCTGCCGACACCAGCGCCGCAACGCTGCGGCTGACCGCCCCCTTGTCGAGGCCGATGACCTCGCAGATGCGTTGCGCCGCGATGCCCGGCTCGATGGCGAGCTGCGAGATCACGCGCCATTCGGTGACGCCGACGCCGAAACGCTCCAGATAGAGCCGCGAGGAGCTGCGCGACCAGGTGTTGGAGATCGCCGTCAGGAAATAAGGGACATAGCCGGCGAGATCGAGAACATCCCGTTCGACGCCGCCGGCTTGGGCAATGCGATTGCGCTTTGTCGAAGGCATGGCACGTCCTGCAATCGGAGGCCTGCATCTCACATGCGGTCGTTGCCCAGGGCAAGCGGCGGGATCAAGGCGCCGGTTTGCTGCGGCGTAGCAGATAGATGTCCATGATCCAGCCATGCGTCTCCCGCGCGCTAGCACGGACACGCATGATTTGACCTGCTACATCGACGAGCCGCCCCGCGATCAGGATCTCGTCGGGCGTGCCGAGATAGGCGCCCCAGTAGATATCGATATCCTCGGGCGCGATCCGGGCGAAGGCCTGCTCGCCATCGAGCATGACGACGACGCTGTCCTGGCCCGCAGGGAAGCCCGCGGCGAGTTTGCGTCCGGTGGTGATCATGACCGGCTCGCCGATGCGGTTGAGCGCGATCTTGTGGCGGGCGGCCAGGACCTGCACGCTGCTGATTCCGGGGATGACCTCCCAGTCGAGCGCGAGGCCGGTGTCGCGGATACGCTCGACGATCCGCAGCGTGCTGTCATAGAGCGCCGGATCGCCCCAGACGAGGAGCGCGCCATACTGCCCCTCCGCCAGCTCTTCCCTGAAAAGGCGCTCGTAATTCGCAGCGATGCGCGCATGCCAGTCGTCGACGACGCCGGAATAGTCCGAGCCGGCGGCCGCGCGCTGCGGCGTCCCGACGGTCACGGTGCGGTAGGGCTTCTCAATAAAGCGGGCGCAGATCTGTTCACGCAGATGGCGCAGCGCCGCCTTCTCCTCGCCCTTGTCCGGCAGGAAGACCACATCGGCCCGGTTCAGCGCCTTGATCGACTGGACCGTCATATGGTCCGGGTCGCCCGCACCGATGCCGATGATCAGAAGTCTCCGCATCCTTGCCTCGCGATCCATCCCCGACGCGCCATAGCATGCCAGTTGGCGCGAGGGCATAGACCGCCTCACAACGCCTTGACGATCTCCAGCCGCGCGCCATGGGCGAGCGCGCGATCGAGGCAGCGGTCCTCGGGACCATGGAAGGAGATCGCATAGGCGCCCTGCCTGCGCCGGCCGAGGTGACGCGTCAGGCCCTCGCAGGCGTCGCCACGCGGTTGAGTCAGCGAGAGCATCTGGTGGCCGATCCTGAACTGGACGAGCCCGAAGCCGAGGCCCGGCACGGCGCCGCAGGCGAGCGGTTCCAGCCCGGTCAGCGCGCGGTAGCGCGCGACCGAGGCCGCCATGTCGCGCACCGCGACGGTGATGCCCGCGACGCCGGTGACGCCATTGGCGTGCCCGCGCGCATCGCCCTCCGGCACGCGCAGCGCGCGCGGCGTGACATCCTCGCAGATGAAGGGGATGTCGGGCTCGGGCGGGCGGGCCGAGCGC
>QBLV01000094.1 GCA_003241815.1 Hyphomicrobiales bacterium
GCGCTGCAACAAAACGCGGCGCTTCATTGGATGGTTTTGTCACCGCCCTACACAGCACGAGCTTCACCTTGTCGCCCGCCGGTGACAACTCGATTTCGACGTCGGAATCGGGGTCGCCCATGCCGACCCAGTTGAAGGCGAAGCGATGCGGCGGCTCGAACACCGTGACGGTGCCGCTCATCAGGGAGCCCTCGTCGTTCATCTTTCGGGCGCTTTCGGGCGGCGGCTCGTCCGTGATCTGCGAATGCTTGAAGAACAGATCGATCTTGCCGCCGCTGCGCGGCTCGGTTTCGCCGCCGCAGAACCAGGTGGCGCGCTTGTCGCGCTCGACCAGATAGGACCAGACCCGTTCGATCGGGCCGGGCAGCAGCCGCTCGAAGCGGACGGCCCCGCTCTCCAGAACCTCGCCATACTCTTTGCTGGTGTTCACTTGCACTGCATCGGTCTGCATCACGCCTCCTCGCCCCGGTCGGGCTTTTGCAACGCGGCCTCCAGAGCCGCCAGACGATCGGGCCAGAAGGCGCGCACGCGCCTGACCCATTGCTCGAATATGTCGATGCCGTCGGGATCGAGCGCATAGATGCGCCGCTGGCCGGCGACCGTGACGCGCACCAGCCCGGCCTCGCGCAGCGTTTTGAGATGCTGCGAGATGGCCGGCGCCGACACCGTGAACCGCTCGCCGATCTCGCCGGCCGAAAGCGAGCCTTGCGCCAACATCTCGACGATACGGCGGCGGGTCGGGTCGGCAAGCGCGGTGAAGCTGTCCATGAGCCATTAATTCGCTATCTACTTAATTAAGTCAATACAAAATTATTGTGCGGTGCTTCCGGTCTGCCTGCTCCGCGATGCACGCGCTTGATCGCAGCCTTGGGCTCGGCCATTGCGGAGGTTCCATTTCGAGGTGAACCGCGCCGCATGCCCACCCGCAACGCGACCCTGGCCGGCATCGGGATGATGCTGCTTGGCATCCTGATGTTCTCCCTCAACGATGTGATGGGGAAATGGCTCGTCGCGACCTACACCGTCGGCCAGGTGCTGCTGCTGCGCAGCGTTGCGGGTCTGGCGGTTTTGATGCCCTTCGTCATCCGGCAGGGCGTGATGCGGACTTTGCGGCCCGAGCGGCCGGGCCTCCAGGTGCTGCGTGTGGTACTAGGTTCGGGCGAGGTCGCGCTGTTCTACCTCGCCGTCTCCTATCTGCCGCTGGCCGACACGATGACAATCTGGCTTGCCGCACCGGTCTGGGCGGCGCTTCTGGCGATGCTGCTGCTGGGAGAGCGCGTCGATGCCGGACGCTGGGTTGCGATCGCGGCGGGCTTTGCCGGCGTCGCGATTGCGCTCAACCCCACGGGAGCGAGCCTGTCGATGCCGGCGCTGCTGGCGCTGCTCGGCAGCCTGCTGTTCGCGGGCATGATGATCGCCGGGCGGCAGTTGCGGGCGACGCCCGACGTCACCCTCGTCGCCTGGCAGACGCTCGGCGCCCTGCTGATGGGGCTGGTATTGCTGCCCTTCGGCTGGGTGACGCCGACCTGGACGGATGCGGGGCTGCTCGGACTGCTCGGCATCGTCGCCATGGCGGCGCATCTGTGCGTGACGCGCTCGCTCAAACTGGCCGAGGCCTCGGTCGTCGTGCCTTATCAGTATACGCTGATCGTCTGGGCGCTCGTTTTCGGCTGGCTGGTTTTCGACGACTGGCCGACGCCGGCCATGCTGGCGGGCGCGGCGCTCATCGTGGCGGCGGGCCTCGCGCTGCTGCTTCTCGAACGCCGGGCAGATCCGGCAAAAACCGCGCTTGATCCGACCTGACGGACGGCGCGACATTTCTCATCACACAGGCGAAGGACATCCCATGGCCCTGATCACCTACCTGACCACCGTCAAATTCGGCTTCGGCGAGATCGCCGGCATCGAGGTAGACCTCGCCGGCCTCGGCGTCACCAAGCCGCTCATCATCGCCGATAAGGGCATCGTTGCAGCCGGCATCGTCGCAACCGTGCAGGCGCTCTCGCCGGCTCTCGCCGCCGCGCCGGTCTTCGACGGCACGCCGACGAATCCGACCGAGGAGGCGGTCGAGGCCGCGCTCGTGCTCTATCGCGAGCATGCTTGCGACGGACTCGTCGCCATCGGCGGCGGCTCGCCGATCGATCTTGCCAAGGGCGTCGCGCTGCTGGCGACCCATGAAGGCTCGCTCGAAACCTATGCCGCGATCCTCGGCGGCATCCCCAAGGTGACAGCCGCCGTCGCGCCCGTCATCGCCGTGCCGACCACATCGGGCACCGGCAGCGAGGTCGGCCGCGCCGCGCTGATCACCCTGAAGGATGGCCGCAAGCTCGGCTTCATCTCGCCCTATCTGATCCCGCGTCTGGCCATCTGCGACCCCGAGCTGACGCTCGGTCTGCCCGGCTGGCTCACCGCCGCGACCGGCATGGACGCCGTCACTCACTGCATCGAGACCTATCTCAGCCCGCGCGAGAACCCGCCGGCCGAAGCGATCGCACTCGACGGCCTCAAGCGCGCCGTCGCCTTCATCGAGCGCGCGGTCAAGGACGGCTCCGACCGAGAGGCTCGCAAGGAGATGATGATGGCGGCCCTCCAGGGCGGCCTGACCTTCCAGAAGGGTCTCGGCGCCGTGCATGCGCTCTCCCACCCGCTGGGTGGGCTGAAGGAGGTCTCGCTGCATCACGGCACGCTCAACGCCGTGCTGCTGCCGGCCGTGCTGCGCTTCAACGAGCCGGAAGCGCGCGCGAAATACGCCGAGATCCGCAAGGCCCTCGACTTACCCGCCGACACCGACCTCGCGGTCTGGATCGCGGAGTTGGTTGCAAAGCTCGGCCTGCCCGGCAGCCTCTCGGCCATGGGGCTGCCCCGTGGCGTGATTGGCGCCATCGCGGACGCCGCGACGAAGGACCATTCGAGCGCCACCAACCCACGCACGACCACGGCCGCCGATTATGCCGCGATGCTGGAGGCATCCTTCGACTGACGAGCCGATCCTTCATCGCACCGGCCGCACGGCCGGTGCATCTCAAGCAAAAGACCCCACGCACAAAGTGACGGGCCGAAAGCTGCACGACCACATGATGGCCTATCGCAACGAACAGTTGCTCTGGCAGCAGGTCGCCGAGTTCAACTACGACGCCTACCAGATCCGCTCGCGCGGCCGGCGCTGACCGTCCATCCAAGACAGCCGGGGCGCGCCACGCGCGGCCGGCTGTCTAATCCTCAGGCGGTGGCTCAGTAGAGCCGCGTCCGATAGGCCTCCTCGAGATTGGCCTCCGCCTCGGCGACGCTCACCGCCTTCGTCTGCTCGGACATGATGCGCCCCAGCGTTGGGAAGCTGCCGCGCTCGACCTGAACCGACGAATCCCAGAGCTTCGAGCGGATCAACGCCTTGCCGCAATGAAAGAAGGCCTCGTCGATATCGACGATGAGGCCAAGCGTCGGCGTCCGTTCCTGCACGGTCGCAGGCTCGAGCAATGCGTGATCGCGCGTCAGCCTTGCCCGGCCATTGACCCGCAGCGTCTCGGCGATGCCCGGCACCATGAAGATCAGACCGACGCCGGGCGCGGCCAGGATGTTGCCGAAGCTGTCGACGCGGTTGTTGCCGCGCCGATCGGGAATCAGCAGCGTGCGCTCGTCCAGCACCTGCACGAAGCCCGGCGCATCGCCGCGCGGACTGGCATCCGCCCTGCCCTGCCCGTCGGCCGTGGCCAGGACGAGGAAGGGCGAAAGCGCGATGAAGTCGCGGCAGAACACGTCGAGTCGGTCGAGCACCTTGCGTTCGGCCAGCGGATTGACCGCTCCCATATGCGCCCGCAGATCAGCCGGATCGTCGATAGGGGTCGCAGGATCGTTTGTTTGCGTCGTCATGCCGTCCTCCTCGGGAACGGTCGCGAGTGTCCGTGATCGCGCCGCATTACGCCAGCCCAACCGTCAGGCGCCCACGCATCGCTGGATCGAAATGCCACAGGCAGTCCCCCGACCGACCACTCCGGCGCCATGCGCCTTGACCGCCACGGCCGCCCCCGCCATCGTGCGCATCGTTATCCGACCATCTGCACGAGACCCTCCCCATGCGCCGCGCATTGCTGCGAACCGCCCTTGCCTCTTTCGCCCTGCTGGCGACGGCCATCTCGCCCGAGGCCTCGGGGCGCCGGGTCCACCCGGCCGACGCCGCTGAGAATCGCATCAACCCGATGTATGGCAACCTGCCGGCCTGCGACTCCCCGGCCGTGCTGGGCGAGATCACGAGCTGGTTCAATTCGCGCGAGGCCAGGTTCTGGGGGCCGCTGCAGGCCATCGCCTATGACCGGATCAGGCCAATCGCCTTCCGCCCGCTCGGCAATGATTTTATCCCGCGCCGCTTTTGCAGCGGCCGTATGGCGCTGAATGACGGCACGTTGCACCGCGTCGATTACTCCGTCCGCGAGAATCTCGGCCTCTTCGGCTATGGCTGGAACGTCAATTGGTGCGTCAGCGGCCTCGACCGGCATCGCAGCTACGCGCCCGACTGCAAGATGGCTCGCCCCTGATCCCGGACCACCGCGTCGTCATGGGCAACAGCACGATCTCAGGCTTCGCGCGAATCGGTCTGGCACTGTTACTGCTGCTAAGCTTGCTCGGCGCAGCCGGCGCCCAAACGCGCACTCAGCGTGGAGGCGAACCCGGTGAGTTCGACTTCTATGTGCTGGCGCTGTCATGGTCGCCGGGCTTCTGCGAACTCGATGGCGATCGTGACCGCAACCGCGAGCAATGCGCCGACGGGGCCGGCCTGCGCTTCGTCGTGCATGGCCTCTGGCCGCAGAACGAACGTGGTTTTCCCAGCGATTGCGGCCCGGTCGGGCGCACGCCGTCGCGGATCGCACTCGACGAGGCCAAGGGCCTGTTTCCGAGCGAAGGCCTCGCCCGTCATCAATGGCGCAAGCACGGCACCTGCTCAGGCTCGAGCCCGAGCGACTACTTCGCCGATGTCAGGCGCGCGCGCGAGAAAATCGTGATTCCCCCGGTCCTCGCCAAGGCTGAGCGCGACCAGAACTGGACCGCGATCGACCTCGAACGCGCCTTCGTCGCCGCCAATCCGGGGCTTCGCACCGACATGATGTCGGTCGCCTGCAAGCGCGGCGTGCTGCAGGAGGTCCGCATCTGCTTCAGCAAGGATCTGCGCGATTTCCGCATGTGCGGGGAGGTCGACCGCTCAGGCTGCCGCACGCGCGACATCACGGTCGTCGCGCCGCGCTGACAGCGGCGGCAAAGGCGCGTAAGAGCGCGGCATGAATTATCGTCACGGCTTCCATGCCGGCAATTTCGCCGATGTCCTCAAGCACGTCGTGCTGATGCGCATCCTGACCCATCTCAACGCCAAGGCGACGCCTTATCGCGTGGTGGATACGCATGCCGGCGCCGGTCGCTACGATCTCGGCTCCGATGAAGCGCTGCGGACGCATGAGTGGAAGGACGGCGTCGCGCGAATCGACCGCTCGCCCCTTAGCGCCGCCGTCGAGGTCCTGCTCAAGCCCTGGCGCGACGCCGTCTCCGGAGCCCGAGCGCTGTATGGAGCGGACGCGTATCCTGGTTCGCCTTGGCTCTGCCGCCACGCGATGCGCCCCGACGACCGCCTGATCGCGGCCGAACTGCACGAGCACACCCACAAGAAGCTTGTCACCGCGATCGGCCGTGATGAACGCTGCAAAGCACTGGCCATCGACGGCTGGAACGCGCTGCGCGGCAATGTCCCGCCCAAGGAGCGGCGGGGCCTCATGCTGATCGATCCGCCCTTCGAGGAGAAGGACGAATTCGCAAAGCTGGAGACGGAGCTGATCGCCGCCCACGCCAAATGGCCGACGGGGATCTATGCGCTCTGGTACCCGGTCAAGGACAAGCTCGCGGTTGCCAATCTGCTCGCGGGCATCACGCAGGCCGGCATTGGCCGCCTGTTGCGCCTGGAAATCGATGTCGATCGTCCGGAAGCCGCCGGCGGGCTCAGCGCCACCGGCATGCTGGTGGTCAATCCGCCCTGGATGCTGGCGGAGGAGGCGCGAATTCTTCTGCCGGCCCTGACCGAGCGCCTCGCCCAGGGCCCTCGCCCGCGCTATCTATGCGAGCCGATCCGCCCGGACGGTTGAACCGCCTATCTTGATTGAGGCCTTGCCGATGCTGATCCTGCGCTCTTCCCCTGCCTCCCCGTTCGGCCGCAAGGTCAAGATTGCGGCGCTCGAACTCGGCCTGATGGACCGCATCGAGATCGTCGTCGCCGACACCAACGACCCGTCCGACGCGCTGCGCCAGCAGAACCCGCTCGGCAAGATCCCCACTCTGGTGCTGGAGGATGGCGCGACGCTGTTCGATTCGCGCGTCATCGTCGATTATCTCGATCATCTCGCCGGTGGCGGGCGGCTCATCCCGTCTGGCGACGAGCGCTTTGCGCAGCTTCGCCTGCAAGCGCTGTCCGACGGTCTCTGCGACGCCGCCCTGCTTCAGGTCTACGAGACCCGCTTCCGCCCGGAGGAAGGTCGTAACGCTGCCTGGGTCGCCAGCCAGGCCGGCAAGGTTTCACGGGCGCTGGCCGCGCTTGAAGCCGCCCCACCCGCATATCCCGACAGGCCGCGGATCGGCGAGATCGCGCTCGCTTGCGCGCTCGGCTATCTCGATTTGCGATTTGCCGGCACCTGGCGCACCGATCATCCGCGCCTCGTCGCCTGGCTCGACGCCTTCGCCGCGAACGTCCCCGCTTTCGAGACGACCCGGTTCAAGGGCTGAATCGACACAGGCTGAATGGGCATAGGCGGAACCGATCGGTCGCCGATCATCCGAGAGACGTCATTGCGACAACAAAAAACCCGGTGGCCGAAGCCACCGGGTTTCTTTTTTCCCCTGATGGGGAAGCAGACTAGAACTTGTAGTTCAGGCCGGCGCGGACGACCGAGAACTTGGTCTCGACGTCGGTGTTGAGCGTGGCGCCAGGAATACGATACGACTCCTTGTCGAGGTTGACGTAGAGGTACTCGACCTTGGCGGTCCAGTTGTTGGTGAAGGCGTATTCGAGACCGCCACCGACAGTCCAGCCATACTGCGTGTTGTCGTCGCTGAAGGCGATGCCCGGCGCAGTGAACTTGTTCTTCACGTTGCCATAGGCGAAACCGCCGGTGACGTAGGGCAGGAACCGGTCGAAAGCGTAGCCGATGCGGGCACGGACGGTACCAAAGTAGTTGATCTCGTTCGAGGCGGTCGCGCCGAAGGCCGGATCGAAAGCGGTGGCCTTCAGGTCAGCGCCCTGGAAATCGGCTTCGGCGCCGAGGACGATCTGGCCGATCTGGTAGTTGTAGCCGATCTGGCCGCCGCCGACGAAGCCGTCGGGATCCTTGAAGCGACCACCGCCGATGAGGCCGAGGTTGGTCGAGTCAACCTGACCCCAAGCGTAGCCGGCGTTTGCACCGACGTAGAAGCCGGTCCAGGTGAAGATCGGAGCATAAACCGGCGCCATGACCGGGCCCTTGCGGGACGGCAGGTCGGCGGCGGAAGCGGCGCCGGCAGCGACGAGACCGATCACTGCAACAGTCGAGAGCAGAAACTTCTTCATGGTGGAACTCCTAGGGGTCGTCGCTTTGCCGGTCGGCCCGGCGGGTGAATACGATGGATTGGTTATAAGACCAGAAACCGACTTTGTCTGTTGCGTCATAAGCACATCTGCCTTGCAGACCACGGCAGAAATGCGGCACGAATGGGATGACTAAGGCAAATGTGTCAACGCGGATTAATGATTGTTAAAGCACGCTGAATGGTAAACTGAATACTAATGAAGCCGCGACACTACATAACGAGCCAAACCGTCAACGCGTCGCCTCACGCAAGGTTCCCAATCTCGCCACATTTTCTCCGGCGCTGCTTGCAGCCCCCTCCGACGCATGCTTAAGCCTTGATGGATCAGGCAGAAAACGAGACCCGAGGGTGCCGCTCCTTTCGATTTTCATCATCGCGCGCGACGAGGCCGACCGCATCGCACGCACGATTCAGGCGGTCCGCGAGCTCAGCGACGATATCGTCGTGATCGATTCCGGCTCGACCGACGGCACCCAGGCGATCGTCGAAAGGCTCGGCGCGCGCGTGATCTTCAATCCCTGGCCGGGCTACGGGCCGCAGAAGCGCTTCGCCGAGGAGCAATGCCGCCATGATTGGCTCCTGAACCTGGACGCCGACGAGGTCGTCCCGCCTGACCTCGCCGCGGAGATTGCGGGGCTCTTTGCGGGAGGCGGCCCCGCCGCTGACGCTTATGAACTGCGAATAGCCGAAATATTTCCCGGAGAGCCGGCGCCGCATCGCTTCGCCTATGCCCTGGCGCCCGTCCGGCTCTATCGCAAGGATAAGGGCCGCTATTCGCCCTCGCCCGTCCATGATCGCGTCGATCTCCAAGCGCAGGCGCGGATCGCGCGGCTCAAAGGCACGGTGCACCATTACTCGGTGCGCTCGCTCGGCGAACAGATGACCAAGCTCAACGGCTACAGCGACGCCCAGGCGGACGATCTGGACAAGCGCGGTCTGTCGCTCTCGGTCTTCCGCCTCGTCGTCGAGTTTCCCGCCAATTTCATCAAGGCCTATATCGGCCGCCGCCATGCGCTGCGCGGCGTCTATGGCTTCATGACCGCGATGAACTATGCCTTCTACCGCTATCTGCGGGTCGCCAAGCATTGGGAACGGCGGCTTCAGCATCGCTCGGGCGCCGCTGTCACGCCGCCGGGACCGGGCTCGCGCGATGTCTGAGGTCGCACTGGTCACCGGCGGCGCGCGGCGCATCGGGCGTGCCATCGTCGAGCGACTGGCGGAGGCTGGCTACGCAGTCGCGATCCATTGCGGCAGCGCACGGACGGAAGCCGAGGATCTCGCTCGCGAGATTGGCACGCGTGGCGGCCGCGCGACGGTGGTCACTGCCGATCTCGCCAACCCGACCGACGTCGATTCGCTCATGCCCGCGGCCGAAGCGGCACTGGGCCCCGTCACGCTGCTCGTCAACAACGCCTCGAGTTTCATGGTCGATGACGTTAGAGCGATCGACGTGCCGACGTGGAACCGGCAGTTCTCGATCAATCTGCGGGCGCCCTCGGTTCTCGCCGGCGCGCTGGCCAACCGGCTTCCCGAGGGACGCCGGGGCGCGATCGTCAACATCATCGACCAGCGCGTCTGGAAGCTGACGCCGCAATATTATTCCTACACCCTGACCAAGGCGGCCCTGCTGACGGCGACGAAGACCATGGCGCAGGCCCTGGCGCCGCGCATCCGCGTCAACGCCGTCGGTCCCGGCCCGACTTTGCCGAATCCCCATGACGGAGCGGACGCCATGGAGCAGGAAGCCGCCGCCACCCTGCTGCAGCACAAGATCGAGGCGAGCGAGATCGCCGATGCCGTGCTCTATCTGGCGCAGGCGCGCTCCGTGACCGGCCAGATGATCGCCGTCGATGCCGGCCAGCATCTCGGCTGGCGCACGCCCGACATCATCGACTGACCGAGCCCTTGGCTCAGGCGCTGGCGTCGGGGCGATAGGGCGAGCGACCGCTGGCGAGTGCGCTCTCAAGCAGTTCGAGCCGATCCTGTCCCCAGAACACCTCGCCATCGAGCACATAACTCGGCGCACCGAAAACACCGGCCTCGATCGCGGCCGCGATCGTGCTGTCGTAATGCTGGCGCACCACTTCGCTCTCTGCAGCCGCGGAAAGTGCCTGCGCGTCGAAGCCCGTCGCCTGCGCCACTGCGACGATAGCCTCAGGCCGCGTCATGTCGTCATCACGCGACCAGACGCCCGCCATGATGTCTCCCATGAATCGGCCGGGATCGCCGCCCGCCTGCACGATGGCGATCAGGAAGCGGTCGGCGAGCGCCGGATCGAACGGAAAATGCTTCGGCTGGAGCACGAGCGGTACATTGCGGCGCTCGCGCCAGCGCTGCAGATCCATCAGCCGGTAGCGCTGGCGAACCGGATGGCGCTTGGGCAGCGGCAGGCCGCCGGTTTCGTCGAAGACCGCGCGCAACGGCACCGGCCGGTAGACGATCGTGCAGCCATGGCGCTGCGCCATCTCAAGGAAGGTGGCGTGACCGAGATAGGTCCAGGGCGAATGGAGGGAGAAATAATAGTCGATGGAGCGGGGCATTTCAGGCTTTCGGATGAGGCTATCGCGTCATTTTAACGCGCGAACGTCCTGCGTGTCATGAGGAGACCGAATGACACGCGCCAGCAAAGTGAGTATACCCATTTTTGGTAACGTCAGTTTTTCAATCTAAGGAGCCCGGGGGCTATGGGGAAGAACACCTCGATCAGCCTAAGCGACCATTTCGTCAGCTTCATCGAGACCGAAGTTGAGAAGGGCCGCTATGGCTCTGCCAGCGAAGTGGTTCGAGCCGGCTTGCGCCTGCTAGAGGACGATCAGGCGCGGATCGCCGCGTTGCGGAACGCTCTAGACGAAGGGGAAGCCAGTGGCCCATCGACATCATTTGATTTCGACGCGTTCATCGCGAGGAAATCATCTGAGGCAGATGGCAGTCGATGAAGACTGCGGTTCTTTCACCACTCGCACAAAGCGATCTTGACGATATCTGGTCCCATTCGGTTTCGGAATGGGGTGTCAGACGGACTTCAAACTATGTCGTCGCGATCCGTGACGCGATCGCCCAGCTCGCAGACACGCCGCTGATTGCGAAAGACTGTGGAGATATAAAGCCCGGTCATCGCAAATACGGCGTCGGTTCGCACGTCGTCTTTTTCAAGGTCACCCCTGACGGCATCGACATCGTCCGCATCCTCCATCAGCGCATGGACGCCGGCCGCCATCTCGTCTGACGGCCATTAATCCAGCGCGATCGCCGAGATCAGCCGCCCGTAATCCGGTTCTCCCCGATGCGTCGTGCGGCGATAGCTGAAGAAGCGCTGCTCATCACCATAGGTGCACAACGAGAGATCGATGAAACGCCCGATTCCGGCCTCCTGCGCGCGCAATCCGATGAAGGCCGGCAGGTCGAACATCGCGTGCGCTGCCCGCTCGGACGCGGTGAAGAAGCGCGCATAGGTCGGATTTTCCGCCTTGAAGCGCTCGACGAACTCCGGCCCAACCTCATAGGCCGCCGCACTGATCGTCGGCCCCAGCACCGCGAGGATACGCTCGCGCCGCGCCCCGAGCTTTTCCATTGCGGTCACGGTCGCGGCCACGACACCGGTGAAGGCTCCCTTCCACCCGGAATGCGCGGCGCCGATGACCCGCGCCTCGCTGTCGGCGAACAGGATCGGCCCGCAATCGGCGCTGGAGACTCCGAGCGCAACGCGAGGCGCGACGCTGACCATGGCGTCGGCCTTCGGCCGATCCGCAGGCCAGGGACCGTGCACGACCTCCACATCGGCCGAATGGACCTGATAGAGGCTGACCAGATGCGACGGCGCGACCCTGAGATGCGCTGCCATGCGCGCGCGGTTCTCGGCGATCGCCTCGGGCGCGTCGGCGGAGCCCAGCCCGCCATTCAGCGAGGCATAGATCCCGCTGGCGACGCCGCCCTCGCGGGTGAAGAAGGCGTGACGGATGCCGGATTCGGCAGCGAGATCGGGAGAAGTGATGAACATCGTGTCGTCCGGTTTGGCAGCGAGCGCCGCTCTCGTCAGCCCTGCTCTGGCAGGCGATGAAGGTCAAATCCGGGCAGCGGTGGCAATCCCGGATGCGATAGCGCCAGAACCTTGAACAATTCGCCCATACCGGTCTCGCCGGCTTCCGTCAGGCGATCGAAGGCAGCACCGACCGCTTGCGCCTGATCCGGCCTCGCCTTGGCAGACAGCGCCTGCGCCCGCTCGGCCAGCCCCAGCGCGCGCAGGAAATCGCCTTGCCTGACCGGCCCATGTACGGCGGCGCCCGCACGCAGCGCCGCCTGCGCCATCCGCGCGAAATCGACATGGACGGTCAGGTCGGCCTCGCCGGGCTCCGCCAGCGGATCGACATAGGCGTGCTGCTGCATCGCTTGCAGCGTGTCGCCGAAGCCCGATTGCGCCGAACCGTAATCGACGAAGAGGGCGGCCCCGCCCGCCTGCACGAGATGGCGCGAGAGTGCCGCGACGATGTCGAGCGCGACGGTCGGTTGCTCGAAGACGGCGCCGGCCGGGGCGGCCAGCGACAGCCGTGTTTCCATAGCCGAGAGCCCGAAGCCAAGCCCACCCTGCCCGTCCGGCCCGACCAGCCTTTCGCGCCAGCCTTGCGACGTCATCACGAACTGGTCGAGCGGCAGGGCATCGAGGAACTCGTTGGCGATGACGAGAACCGGCCCGTCGAGCGCCGTCGCGATGGAATCATGCCAGACCGGCTCGGTCTTGCCGGCCAGCGTCCGATCTTGCGCAGCCCGCAGCGCCGGGCTGGTCTCAACGAGATGGACCGACAGCGCCTTGCGGAAGGCGGGCAGCCCGTTGGCGACACGCAGCGCGTCCGCCATCAGCGTGCCGCGGCCGGGGCCGAGTTCGATCAGGCGGATCGCAGCCGGAGCGCCCATCGCCTGCCAGACATTGGCAGCCCAGAGCGCGATCAGTTCGCCGAACATCTGGCTGATCTCGGGCGCGGTGGTGAAGTCGCCCTGTGCCCCGAAGGGGTCCCGCGTCATGTAATAGCCATGGCGCGGATGTCCGAGACACAGCGCCATATAGCGCGAGACCGGGATCGGCCCCTCATCCGCGATCAGGCGGATCAGCTCCGCCTTCAGCGCGCTCATGCGGCGGCCCGCCTGACGCGCAGGACGAGCCACAACCCGGCGAAGAAGAGCGGCAGCGACAAGAGCATGCCCATGGTGATGCCGCCCGACAGCGCATCGACCGAGGCACCGAACAGGAAGCCCAGCTGCGGATCGGGCTCGCGGAAGAATTCGCAGACGATGCGCGCGACCGCGTAACCCATCCCGAACACGCCCGCGACGAGACCGGGGCGTTTCAGGCCCCCAGCCCGCACCAGCCATGCCAGCAGGATGAAGAGCAGAAGCCCCTCGCCGACCGCCTCGTAGAGCTGGCTCGGATGGCGCGGCAGCGGCCCGCCATTGGGAAACACCATGGCCCAGGGCACATCGGGCGCCGGGCGGCCCCAGAGTTCGGCATTGATGAAATTGGCGATGCGCCCGAGAAACAGTCCGATCGGCACGACCGCCGCTGCGAGATCGAAGACCGACAGCGCCGGATAGCTGCGCCTCCGCGCAAACAGCCAAAGCCCCGTCGCCGCGCCGATCAGGCCGCCATGGAAGGACATGCCGCCTTGCCAGATCGCGATGATGTCCTGCGGACGTTCGAGATAGCGCGCCAGATCGTAGAACAGCACGAAGCCAAGCCGCCCGCCGAGCACGACGCCGAGCGCCACGAACAGCAGCATGTCGTCGAGCTCCTCGGCCTTGGGCCGCGCGCGCCCGGCCCAGAGCGGCTCGGCCGAGACGAGCCGGCGCGCATACCACCAGCCGCCGAGCAGGCCGACGACATAAGCCAGCCCATACCATTTGACCGAGAGCGGCCCGAGTTGCAGCGCGACCGGATCGATCACCGGGAAAGCGATGGCAAAGGTTGGCATGGCGAGGTCCAGCACCGAAACGCGGTGTCGTCATCCCGGGCAAGCCGCGAATGCGGCGTCGATCCGGGATCCATGCCGGACCGCTGATCGGCAGCGCTCAGGAGTGGATCCCGGGTCTCCCTTCGGGCGCCTGGGATGACGACACGGGAGGATCAAGGTCGGCGGGACTTGGGCAAGGCGCCCTCGGCAGGTCAAGCAAAAAGACCCGATGTCACGCCCAACCTCACAGCTTGACGACCAGCTTGCCGAAATTCCGGCCCTCAAGCAGCCCGATGAAGGCTTCGGGCGCACGTTCCAGCCCCTCGACGATGTCCTCCTTGTATTTCACCGCGCCGCTGGCGATCCACCCCGCCATCTCCCGCTCGAAATCCGGGCGCTGGGCGGCGAATTCGCGCTGGATGAAGCCGCGGATCAGCAGGCTCTTGGACAGCACCTGCCGCATCAGCACCGGCAGCATGTCGGGCCCCTCGAAATCGCCGCTGGCGTTGTATTGCGAAACCAGCCCGCAGACCGGAATGCGGGCGAAGGTGTTGAGCAGCGGGAACACCCCATCCCAGACCTTGCCGCCGACATTCTCGAAATAGACGTCGATGCCGTCGGGACAGGCCGCCGCGAGTTGCTCCGCAAAATCCGGCGCGCGATGGTCGATGACGGCATCGAACCCGAAGGTCTTTCGGACAAAAGCGCATTTCTCAGGCCCACCCGCGATGCCGACGGCGCGCGCGCCCTTGATCCGCGCGATCTGCCCGACCGCCGAACCAACAGGCCCGCTGGCGGCGGCCACGACGACGGTCTCGCCCGGCTTCGGCTGGCCGATGGTCAACAGGCCCGCATAGGCGGTGAAACCCGGCATGCCCAGCATGCCCAGCGCGGTGGTGACGGGCGCCGCCGTGGGATCGAGCTTGCGCAGCTGCTCGCCCTTCGCCAGCGCATGGCTCTGCCAGCCGGAATGCGAGAGCACGATGTCGCCGGCCGCAAAGCCTGCATGGCGGCTCTCGATGACCTGCGCCACCGTGCCACCCTCCATCACCGCGCCGATCTCGGTCGGGGCGGCATAGCTCTTCGCCGCACTCATCCGCCCGCGCATATAGGGGTCGAGCGAGAGATAAAGCGTCTTCAGCAGAACCTGCCCATCAGCCGGACCGGGCATCGGCGCGTGCTCCAGCCGGAAATCGGCCTGGCGAGGCCGTCCCTCGGGACGCGAGGCCAGGACGATTTGCGCATTTTCGGATGAGGACATGGGCTACTTTCTAACGGTCGGTTCGATCGCAGATGGCAACCGTGGCAGTTGCGTTCAAGCGACACGCCCATCACCGCCGGCTAATGCGCGCGCGACTCCTGACATGACGAAGGCGTTCCGACATCCTACATGCGAGCCATGAATCGCGAACCGACCCCGCATCTGCCCGAACCCGACCTGCCGGACACCGGGCCCGCAGTCGAGACGGAGGCCGAGGACACCCTCCCAGCCAATGTGCTCGATCTCGGCGAAACTGCGCCCGGCGCGCTGAAGCACGGCATCGAGGTCATCGCCGGCTTCGCCAAGCATCTGCCGAACAAGCCCGGCGTCTACCGCATGTTCGATTCGGCCGGCGAGGTTCTCTATGTCGGCAAGGCCAAGAACCTGAAGAACCGGGTCACCGCCTATGCGCGGGGCATGGCCCACACCAACGCGGTTGCCCGCATGATCGCTGAGACGGCGAACATGGAGTTCGTCACCACGGGGACGGAAACCGAGGCGCTGCTGCTCGAATCCAACCTGATCAAGCAGCTGCGGCCGCGCTACAACGTGCTGCTGCGCGACGACAAAAGCTTTCCCTACATCCTCCTGTCCGGCGACCATGAGGCGCCGCAGATCGCCAAGCATCGCGGCTCGCGCCAGCGCAAGGGGGACTATTTCGGCCCCTTCGCCTCGGTCTGGGCGGTAGAGCGCACCATCGACGCGCTGCAGAAGGCCTTCCTGCTGCGTTCCTGCACCGATTCCTTCTACGAGAACCGCACGCGCCCCTGCCTGCTCTTCCAGATCAAGCGCTGCTCCGGCCCCTGCACGGGCGAGATCGCGATCCCCGATTATCAGGCTCTGGCATCACAGGCGCGCGACTTCCTCTCGGGCCGCTCCTCCAACGTCAAGCAACTGCTCTCGGCGCGGATGCAGGAGGCGGCCGAGGAGCTCGAATTCGAGAAGGCGGCGCGCTACCGCGACCGGCTGGCGGCACTCTCGGCCGTGCAGGCGGGGCAGGACATCAACACGCAGGGCGTCGAGGAGGCCGACGTCTTCGCGATCGACGAGCAGGCCGGGCAGTTCTGCGTCGAGATCTTCTTCTTTCGCAACAAGCAGAACTGGGGCAACCGCGCGCTTTTCCCGCGCGCCGACCGCAGCCTGACGCCTGCCGAGGTGCTGGCCTCGGTCGTCACCCAGTTCTACGACGACAAGCCGCCGGCACGCCTTGTCCTGCTCTCGCACGATCTGGCGGAGATCGATCTGATCACGCAGGCGCTGTCGGCGCGCGCCGGCCGCAAGGTCGAGGTCGTCCATCCCAAGCGCGGCGAGCGCGTCGATCTCATCGAGATGGCCCGCAAGAATGCCCGCGAGGCGCTCTCGCGCAAGCTCGCCGACAATGCCGGCCAGACCTCGCTGCTGGCCGCGCTCGGCGCCGCCTTCGGGCTCGCCAAGCCCCCGCGTCGCGTCGAGGTCTACGACAACTCCCATATCATGGGGACGAACGCGGTCGGCGGCATGGTCGTCGCCGGCCGGGACGGCTTCATGAAGAGCCATTACCGCACCTTCAACATCTCGGCCGACACCATCGCCGGCGACGATTTCGGCATGATGCGCGAAGTGCTGCAGCGCAGGTTCGCGCGGCTGGCGAAGGAAACGGGCGTGGTTGCGACAACCGCGACAGACTCTCCTCCCCCTTGTGGGGAGGAGTTGGAGGCGGGGGTCACGCCGCCTGGTGAGCGCTCGCCAAGCGGAACCACCCCCCTCTCTGTCTCTCCCCCACAAGGGGGGAGAGAAGAGCCAGAC
>QBLV01000095.1:0-8761 GCA_003241815.1 Hyphomicrobiales bacterium
TGGGGAGGGTTTGGGAGGCGGGGATAAATAGGGCGCCGGGAACTTGATCTTGCTAGCATCAGTAGTTCTTTGCGGGCGTAACAGTTGGGGTGCTCCCCAAAGCCACGCAGAACGAAATTTAAAAATTCGACCGGAGCCGCCACGTACAGAAAAAAGAATTGCCCTAGGGCGTATTATTTATTCAAATTCAAATGTATCAGTATCATATTGCCGCAATTGCGTTATAGGATCGAGAAATCTGGTCGTCGCAAGTTAGCCCAAAAATAGGAAATATTGAATATATGTCCGATTACTGATCGCGTAGCTGTGCTTCAAGTAAATCAGCAAGATAGATTTCCATCTCAGATATATCGAGATTGCCGTTATGCCAAGCTTGATCCGCTGATCTAAGTGCGCGGTAATATGGCTGTCGATCATCTCTGATTCTTTCAGGGACAATTTTCCTGCCCGGCAGCAATATTCCAGTGCGAGCGCATAACAAATAATAACAGATTGCTCTGGCTGTTCGGCCATTTCCTTCGATAAAAGGATGAATCCAATTCAGCCGCCATAACCCGTATGCGGCAAGTTCGGTCGGTTTCCAATTGAACCAATTTTCATGGATTGTAGAAATGAAACGATCCATTAAATCGGGAACGTCTTTAAAATGAGGTGGGATATGGTTGCCCACGTAAATCGGCTCTTCTCGAAACCTCCCTCCAAATTGAGAGATGTTTGTGACGGCCGTATGGTTTAGTGCCCACAGGGTATATTTGTCGAAAGATGTGTGCCCTTGCTTCAAGCCTATTTCTATACAGTTTGTCAGCAAATCGTACTGGCGTAGCAGATTCTTTTCCAAAACGTCTGCGTACAAATCAGGATCGTTCTCTTCGATCACAATCATTGCAATAATCCATAAAAAAGGCCCGCCATAGCGGGCCTAGATATTATATTCAGGCGTGAGCCATTCTAATTCGCTTCGAAGAATCGTCAACTGACTCTTTCGTTATGCGTGTCGCAGTTGCAGGAGCATTTCCATACGCGAAGCTTACACGCTGCTCACGCAATTGCTCGTCGGAAATGAGCGTATGGCGTGCCGTTTCCAGAAGCTCGTCCAGCGCCGGCCGCTCAGGACTTCTCTGAATTAGACTTTTACGCGCTGCCATCTGATTCCTCCATCGCCAAGGAATGGAACCTACCCGATGGCGGGTTACCATCAAGTAGTCAGAGCGCAATTTAAGCGCGAAAAGTGGCGATTGTTTTTTCATGTTGCAGCTACGCGACGACCTGCTTGAAACTCGGTTGAGCCATCAAAAAATCGGCCAGCTTTAGGGCTGGCCGATTTTTGCATGTTGATCGGAAAATATAGCTATCTCACGAACACCCGGTCGTCGACCCACACGTATTGCACTTCAAACACGTCCCATTCCGCACGAGCGTGAAATTCCCGCACTCGCCGCAGCTATCCCCGACATAGCCCTTCATGATCGCCTCGGCTCGTCGCTCGGACGCGGAGGGCTGGGCGGCCGGGGCCGAGAAGCCGAGCTTGGCCATGTCGGCCTCGCCATAGGCCTCCGGCTCGTCCTTGAGGGCGGTCGGGCTGGTGGTGATCAGGGAGGTCACGGTCGCCGTGCTGCGCGCCACCGTCTCGGTGCCCACCGCGAAACCGCCGCCGCCCTGGATGGCGTGGAAGTTCATCGGCTTGCCGCGGCGAAAGCCCGTCGAGGCCAGCGGGCTCGTGGTGATCGGCGTGGTGGTTTCGGGCGCCTTGTCCTGGCCGACGCCGCCGCCGATCACGTCATGGCCGATCTCGCTGGGGTCGATATGGGCGAGGTCGTGCCGGCCGAGATAGGAAATCGCCAGCTCGCGGAAGACGTAGTCGAGGATCGAGGTGGCGTTCTTGATCGACTGGTTGCCCTGCACGAAGCCCGAGGGCTCGAAGCGCGTGAAGGTGAAGGCCTCGACATACTCCTCCAGCGGCACGCCATATTGCAGGCCGAGCGACACCGCGATGGCGAAGTTGTTCATCATCGCGCGGAAGGCGGCGCCCTCCTTGTGCATGTCGATGAAGATCTCGCCGAGGCGCCCATCGGCATATTCGCCGGTGTGGACATAGACCTTGTGGCCGCCGACGACCGCCTTCTGGATGTAGCCGGTGCGGCGGGCGGGCATCTTCTCGCGCTCGCGGACGACCTTCTCGACGATGCGCTCGACGATCTTCTCGGTGAGCTGCGTCGTGCGGGCGGCCATCGGCATCTGCTGCATCGCCTCGACCGCATCCTCCTCGTCGTCCTCGTCACTGATGAGGGCCGAGTTCAGCGGCTGCGAGAGCTTGGAGCCGTCGCGGTAGAGCGCGTTGGCCTTCAGCGCCAGCTTCCAGGAGAGCATATAGGCGCTCTTGCAATCCTCGACGGTGGCGTCGTTGGGCATGTTGATCGTCTTGGAGATCGCGCCCGAGATGAAGGGCTGGGCCGCCGCCATCATCCGGATATGGCTCTCGACCGAGAGATAGCGCTTGCCGATGCGCCCGCAGGGGTTGGCGCAGTCGAAGACGTTGTAGTGCTCGACCTTGAGGTGCGGCGCGCCTTCCAGCGTCATCGCCCCGCAGACATGGACGTTTGCAGCCTCGATCTCGGCCTTCGAGAACCCAAGAAACGGCAGCACCTCGAAAGCGGGATCGTTGAGCTTCTCGGCCGGGACCTTCAGCGTGTTGACGAGGAAGTCTTCTCCGAGCGTCCATTTGTTGAAGACGAACTTGATGTCGAAGGCAGCCTTCAGGTCCTTCTCGACCGCGTCGATCTTGTCCTGCGGGAAGCCCTTGGCCCGCAAGCTGCCGTGGTTGACGCCGGGCGCCTGAGCCATGGAGCCATGGCCGACCGCATAGGCCTCGATCTCGGCGATCTCGTGCTCCCGATAGCCGAGCGCACGCAGCGCGTCGGGCACGGCGCGGTTGATGATCTTCCAGTAGCCGCCGCCGGCGAGCTTCTTGAACTTCACCAGGGCGAAATCGGGCTCGATGCCGGTGGTGTCGCAATCCATCACGAGGCCGATCGTGCCGGTCGGCGCGATCACGGTCGCCTGGGCGTTGCGGTAGCCATGCTTCTCGCCGAGCGCCAGCGCATGATCCCAGGCGATGCGGGCGCGCTCGGACATCAGCGTCGAGGAGCCGCCGAGGCGGGCCAGTGTGCCGTGGTCGAGCGGCACGGGGGTGACCTCGAGGCCCTCATAGCCGGTGGCCATGCCATGGGCTGCGGTGCGGTGGTTGCGGATGACGCGCAGCATGTGCGCGGCGTTCTTCTTGTAGCCGGGGAAGGGGCCGAGTTCGCCGGCCATCTCGGCCGAGGTCGCGTAGGACACGCCGGTCATGATCGCGGTGAGGGCGCCGGCCAGCGCGCGGCCCTCGTCGGAATCATAGCCGAGGCCCATGGTCATCAGCAGGCCGCCGATATTGGCGTAGCCGAGGCCCAGCGTGCGGTACTCGTAGGAGAGCTCGGCGATTTCCTTGGAGGGGAACTGCGCCATCGTCACCGAGATTTCGAGCACGACGGTCCAGAGCCGGCAGAGATGCTCGTAAGCGGCGACGTCGAAGGCCTTGGCCTCATTGTCGTAGAACTGCAGCAGATTGGCGGAGGCCAGGTTGCAGGCGGTGTCGTCGAGGAACATGTACTCCGAGCAGGGATTGGACGCGCGGATGCGGCCCGACGCCTTGCAGGTGTGCCAGTCGTTCATCGTGGTGTTGAAGTGCAGGCCCGGATCGGCCGAGGCCCAGGCGGCGAAGCCGATCTTCTCCCAGAGGTCGCGGGCCTTGAGCGTCTTCATCACCTTGCCGGTGGTGCGGCCGGTCAGGTTCCAGTCGCCATCGGTCTCGACGGCGCGCAGGAAGTCGTCGGTCAGCGAGACCGAGTTGTTCGAGTTCTGGCCGGAGACGGTGAGATAGGCCTCCGAATCCCAGTCGGTGTCATAGATGTCGAACTTGATGTCGGTGTAGCCCTGCTTGGCGAACTGCATCACGCGCTTGATGTAGTTGTCGGGCACCATCGCCTTGCGGGCGAGCTTCACCTCACGCTTGAGGGCGGGGTTCTTCTCGGGGTCGAAGCAGGAATCGCCCTGGCCCTCGCAGTTCACGCAGGCCTTGAGCACGGCCTTCATGTGCTTCTGCACGGTCTTGGAGCCGGTGACGAGTGCCGCGACCTTCTGCTCCTCCTTCACCTTCCAGTCGATATAGGTCTCGATGTCGGGGTGGTCGACATCGACCACGACCATCTTGGCGGCGCGGCGCGTCGTGCCGCCCGACTTGATGGCGCCCGCCGCGCGGTCGCCGATCTTCAGGAAGGACATCAGGCCCGACGAGCGGCCGCCGCCGGCGAGCTTCTCGCCCTCGCCGCGCAGCATCGAGAAGTTCGAGCCGGTGCCGGAGCCATACTTGAACAGCCGGGCTTCGCGGACCCAGAGGTCCATGATGCCGCCCTCGTTGACGAGGTCGTCCTGCACGCCCTGGATGAAGCAGGCATGGGGCTGGGGATGCTCGTAGCTCGACTTCGACTTCACCAGCTTGCCGGTCTTGTAATCGACGTAGAAATGGCCCTGGCTCGGGCCGTCGATGCCATAGGCCCAGTGCAGGCCGGTGTTGAACCATTGCGGCGAGTTCGGCGCGACGCGCTGGGTCGCAAGCATGAAGCGCAATTCGTCATGGAAGGCGGCGGCGTCCTCTTCCGAGGTGAAGTAGCCGCCCTTCCAGCCCCAATAGGTCCAGCAGCCGGCGAGCCGGTCGAAGACCTGCTTGGAGGAGATCTCGGAGCCGTAGCGCTCGCCCTCAGGCAGAGCGGCCAGCGCCGCCTCGTCGGGCACGCAGCGCCAGAGGAAGGAGGGAACGTCGTTCTCCTCGACCTTCTTCAAGGCGGCGGGGACGCCGGCCTTGCGGAAATATTTCTGCGCGAGCACGTCGCTGGCGACCTGCGACCAGGCTTCCGGCACCTCGATGCCTTCCAGACGGAACACGATCGAGCCGTCGGGATTGCGGATCTCGCTGACGGCGGATCGGAACGGAATCGCGGCGTAAGGCGACTGGCCGGCTGAGGTATAGCGGCGCTCGATGCGCATGATCCGTCATTCCCTATATGCTTGCCGCGGGCGGATGCCTCGCGCGGCCGGTTGATCACCGGCTCCTGATGTCAGCCCAACTCGGTGTGATGCCCCGTGGACGTCCAGGCGTTGTGACCCGCCTCGCTCGTCCGGTTGCAGCCGGAAAAATCCTCAGACGACCGCTCGCTGCTGCCTTGCCGGCAGGCCGCTTGGTGATCGCCTCGACCCTTCTGGGAACTCTTTGCGGGTGTCGATTGGCGTTTCCGCCGGCCGTCACGCGACCATCGAAATCTAGTCCCGGATGGGTCCGTCAGTCAAGGATTAGTGCCGTAGAAAGCCTGTGGGCACATCATCTGGTGGGTGGGTGTGGGTTATGGGGATAAGTTTCAGAGCGCCCGCTAAGCCCACGGAATCGCGGGAGGAATCCACGGCTGCTGCGAGATTGCCACAATGCCGCGCCGAATAAATCCGTCAAATGCCGGGTATCGTGGTTAACCATTGGTCGCCGGCGCGCAGTTTTCGGCCGGCGCCGAAGGCTGCATCTGCACCGCCGCAATCAAGTGCTTGAAACGATGAGCTGTTGGACGCCCTCGCGGTGGGGGGAGCCCGGTTCCGGTCGAGGCCGAATCGTGGCGGGCACGTTTCCGGTCGAAGCCGGCGGCGCCGTGGCGCTTCCCGGGCTGGACAGCGCGGCCACGCCTCTTCATAAGTCGGGCAGATCAACCGACCGTGACGGGCGCATTCCCATGAAGCCGGTCCCATGAAGCGGATAGTCACATGAAGCCCTGGCTGCTGCAGATCTTCACCTGGTGGAACGGCCAGACCATCGGCACGCGCTTCCACACCTGGCGCTTCGGCGAGCGGGTCGGCGAGGACGAGTTCGGCAATGTCTATTACCGCACCAAGGGTGGGGTGAAGGACAAGGCGCTCGGCATCCAGCGGCGCTGGGTCGTCTATAACGGCGATACGGAAGCCTCGAAGATTCCGTCCGGCTGGAACGGCTGGCTGCATCACACCGTCGATGTCGCGCCCTCCGAGGAGCGCTACGAGCCGCGCGAGTGGCAAAAGCCGCACCAGCAGAACTGGACGGGCACCGCGCTCGCCTACCGCCCCAAGGGCTCGACCCTCGCCGAGGGTGAGCGTCCAGCCGCAACGGGCGACTATGAGGCCTGGACGCCGGGTCGCTGAAAGCCGCCCGCTACGGCGGACATCGACGAGGCCCCAAGGCAGAATGCGTCGCACGGACGTTCGACCGAGGCCCTGACCATGCCGCCACGTCCGATGTCGGGAACTTACCTTGCCGAGCGCCGTTGACGGGCGTCATCAACAGGGCAGGTTTCCCGTGACTCCAGACCGCGCCTCGTCCGCCCGCATTCCGCTCGACGCTCTCAACTTCTTCCTGGCCGATGTGCGCGACGGGCTTGGACCCTATCTCGCGATCTATCTGCTGACGGTTCAGCAATGGGACGAGGCCTCGATCGGCTTCACGCTGTCGGCGGCCGGGATCGCGGGCATCATTGCCCAGACGCCGGCCGGCGCGCTGATCGATTCGACCCGCGCCAAGCGCGCCATCCTGGTCGTCGCGGCCCTGGCGATCACGGTCGCGTCGCTGGCGATCCCCGTCTTTCCCAGCCTCGTTCCGGTCGCGATCCTGCAGGCTCTCTCCGGCGTGGCAGGCGCGGTCTTTCCGCCGGCGATCGCTGCCGTCACCCTCGGAATCGTGGGCCCTAAGGCCTTCGCGCGCCGGATCGGCCGCAACGAGGCGTTCAACCATGCAGGGAATGCCACCGCCGCGCTGCTGGCAGGAGGCTTCGCCTACTGGTTCGGCCCGATCGCCGTCTTCTGGCTCATGGCCGCCATGGCGGTGGCGAGCGTGGCGGCAACGCTGAGCGTACCGGCTGACGCGATCGATCACGACGTGGCGCGCGGTCTGCAGGACGACGAAGCCAGCGATGCCCCCGCTGCGGCGCGTCCGTCGGGTTTCGGCGTCCTGCTCGCCAATCCGCCTCTGCTGGTTTTCGCAGCATCGACGACGCTGTTCCATTTCGCCAATGCCGCCATGCTCCCGCTGGTGGGGCAGAAGCTGGCCCTTGCGAGGCCCGAACTGGCGACGACCTTGATGTCGGCCTGCATCGTCGCGGCGCAGCTCGTGATGGTGCCTGTGGCACTGATCGTCGGCGCCAAGGCCGACATCTGGGGACGCAAGCCGATCTTCGCCGTGGCATTGGGCGTGCTGTGCCTGCGTGGCCTGTTGTACCCTGTGTCGGACGATCCCTATTGGCTCGTCGGGGTGCAACTTCTGGACGGTGTCGGCGCCGGCATCTTCGGCGCGTTGTTCCCCTTGATCGTCGCCGATCTGACGAGGGGGACCGGCCATTTCAACGTCAGCCAGGGCGCGATCGCGACCGCCCAGGGCATCGGCGGTGCGCTCAGCACCTCCGTTGCCGGCGCGATCGTGGTGAGCGCAGGCTACAGCGCCGCGTTCCTGACATTGGGCGCGGCGGCCGGGCTTGGGCTCGTGCTGCTGCTGATCTTCATGTCGGAACCCGCACGGCAGCGCTCGCAACCTATCGCCACGTCCGAGGCGACGGGGGCGGGCTGAACGCCCACGCCGACCGATGCCCTTTTTCCGCTGCGATTGCCGTGTTACTGCGCGCCGTCGCGGTTGGGCCGCGCCCTCGAAGAGATTCGCAACGCAGCATGCCGCCGCTTTTCCGCATTCCTGTCCTGGCCGGCCTTGCCTCGGTCACCTTGGCGCTGACGATGGCCGCTCCGGCGTTGGCAGACCGCATCCGCAACCCCACGGCGGTGTTCGCCGGTCTCGACAAGATCACGGGCCGGATCATCTCCTTCGAGGTCGCGGTCGACGAGACCGTGCAGTTCGGCGCGCTGCAACTGACGCCGCGCGTCTGCTGGACCCGACCCCCGACCGAGGCTCCCCAGACCACGACCTTCACCGAGGTCGACGAGGTCACCTTCAACAACGAGTACCGGCGCATCTTCACGGGCTGGATGTATGCGTCGAGCCCCGGACTGCATGGCGTCGAGCACGCGATTTACGATGTCTGGCTGACCGACTGCAAGGGCGGCACCGAACTCGTGGTCGAACCCAAGGAGCCGGAGGCCCCCGTCGCGGAAGAGCCGCGCCGGCCGCGCACCGCTCCGGCGCGCGACGTGAACCAGCCGCCCGGGCCGCCGCCGGGCGGGCGCGGCGACGTCCTCCAACCCCCCGGCCAGCGCATCGACATCCAGCCGCCGCGGGGCGTGCCTGTGGCGCCGCAGCAAGCGCCGAGGCAGCGATTCTTCCCCACAAATCCCGGACGCGATCCCGCCGGCGGCAACTGAGCCCGGTGATCAGGCCGTCGCGAGCGCCGCCAGTGCCTGCGCTCCGCCGACGCGCTGCCCGTGCGGCCAGGCCTCCCAGTTGCCCGGCAGGGTGACCGCACGCTCCAGCAAGACCTGGTAGGCCGCGCGCGGGACCTCCTGCGTACCGAACTGGGCCAGGTGCGCCGTCTGGAACTGCGCATCGAGCAGCCGATAGCCGCCATGCCGAAGCCGGGCGACGAGATGGACCAGCGCGACCTTCGAGGCGTCGGTCTGCCGGTGAAACATGCTCTCGCCGAAGAAGGCGCCGCCCAGCGACATGCCATAGAGCCCGCCGACGAGATGGTTGTCCTGCCAGCATTCGACGGTGTGGACA
>QBLV01000095.1:8771-16473 GCA_003241815.1 Hyphomicrobiales bacterium
GGCGTCGATGACGGCCTCGAAGGCCGTATCGACCCGAATTTCGAAACGGTCAGACCGCACCGTGCGGGCCAGCCGCGACGACAGGTGGAAGCGATCGAGCGGAATGACGCCGCGCAACTCCGGCTCGACCCAGAACAGGTTGGGGTCATCCGCCGCCTCAGCCATTGGGAAGATGCCGGCGGCATAGGCGCGCAGCATGATCTCGGGCGTAATCTCGGGCGAGCGGACGGGAATGGAGCGGGCCTTCATCGGGGCAGGGGAGCGCGGCGAGGGCGGGAGTCAAACGCCAGATGATCTAGCGCGTCATGGTCGGACTTGACCCGACCATCTCATGCAGGATTGCGCCTTCTGGTCCTGAGATGGTCGGGTCAAGCCCGACCATGACGATGAAAACGCCTCAGCTTTCGCTCGGCTCATCCATCCCGCCGGCGGCCAGGAATTTCTCGAGCCAGTGGATGTTGTAGTCGCCGTTCAGGATATCGGCGTTGCGCACCAGCGTGCGGAACAGCGGCAGCGTCGTGTCGACGCCGTCGACGACGAACTCGTCGAGCGAACGGCGCAGGCGCATCAGGCATTCGGCCCGGTTGCGACCGTGAACGATCAGCTTGCCGACGAGCGAGTCGTAATGCGGCGGGATGACATAGCCCTGATAGGCGGCCGAATCGACCCGCACGCCCAGGCCGCCCGGTGTGTGGAAGGACACGATCTTGCCTGGCGACGGCCGGAAGGTCGCGTGATGCTCGGCATTGACGCGGCATTCGATGGCGTGGCCCTCGATGACGACGTCCTTCTGCTGGATCGACAGCGGCATGCCGGCGGCGATCCGGATCTGCTCGTTGACCAGATCGATGCCGGTGATCATCTCGGTGACCGGATGCTCGACCTGGATGCGCGTGTTCATCTCGATGAAATAGAACTCGCCATCCTCGTAGAGGAACTCGATCGTGCCGGCGCCGCGATAGTGCAGCTTCGACATCGCATCGGCGCAGATCTTGCCGATCCGGTCGCGCTCGCCGGCGTTGAGAGCGGGCGAGGGACCTTCCTCCCAGACCTTCTGGTGGCGGCGCTGCAGCGAGCAGTCGCGCTCGCCGAGATGGATCGCATGGCCCCGGCCGTCGCCGAGCACCTGGATCTCGATATGGCGCGGCTTCTCAAGGTATTTCTCGATATAGACGGCGTCGTCGCCGAAATTGGCCTTGGCCTCGGTGCGCGCCGTGGAGAGCGCCACCGACATCTCGTCCTCGGTTCGGACGACCTTCATGCCCTTGCCGCCGCCACCCGACGCCGCCTTGATGATGACGGGGAAGCCAATCTCGGCGGCAATCTTCAGCGCCTCGCCATCATCGGTGACGCCGCCTTCGGAGCCAGGCACGCAGGGGATGCCGAGCGCCTTTGCAGTGCGCTTGGCCTCGATCTTGTCGCCCATCGAGCGGATGTGCTCGGCCTTGGGGCCGATGAAGGTGATGTTGTGCCGGTCCAGGATCTCGGCGAAGCGGGCGTTCTCGGAGAGGAAACCGTAGCCAGGATGGACCGCGTCGGCGCCCGTGATCTCGCAAGCCGCGATCAAGGCGGGGATGTTGAGATAGCTCTCGCGGGCCGAGGGCGGGCCGATGCAGACGCTCTCGTCGGCGAGGCGCACATGCATGGCGTTGGCGTCCGCGGTGGAGTGCACCGCGACGGTGGCGATGCCGAGTTCCTTCGCCGCGCGCAGCACGCGCAGCGCGATCTCTCCACGGTTGGCGATCAGGATCTTGTCGAACATCTTGGGCTCGCCGTTTGCCGGAGCGGTCACTCGATCACCAGCAGCGGCTCGCCATATTCGACCGGCTGCCCGTCCTCGACCATGATCGCGATGACGGTTCCAGCGCGCGGCGCGACGATGTCGTTGAAGGTCTTCATCGCCTCCACCAGCAGCACGCGCTCGCCCGCCTTCACCACGGAGCCGATCTCGACGAAGGGCTTGGCATCGGGCGAGGGCCGGCGATAGGCCGTGCCGACCATCGGTGAGGGCACGGTGCCGGCATGGGCGGCAGCCGGCTTGCCATCGGCCGGGGCGGTAACCGCCACGGCCGGCGCGGCCGCGAGAACCGGAGCGGCCGAGGGAACCTGGACGGTCGCGGTGATGGTGCGCGCCACGCGGACGCGCAGATCGCCCTTCTCCACCTCGATCTCGGTGAGATCGGTCTCGTTCAGGAGCTGCGCGAGTTCGCGCACCAGTTCAGGGTCGATCGGGCTCTTGGTCGCCATGGCGGGTTCACCGTCTTCGTGGTCTTGGGTGGGGCGCTGGATGCGCCCACTGTGGATGAGATTGCGGCTTAAACCGCCTGTTTTTCCGCGCGCTTCTGCAGAAGCGGCACGATCGCGTCGAAAGCAAGGTCGTAGCTCGCCACGCCGAAGCCGCAGATCACGCCGACGCAGACCGGTGCCATGTAGGAATGATGCCTGAATTCTTCGCGGGCATGAACGTTTGAGACGTGGACCTCGATGGCCAGCGCGTCGGTGCCCTTGATGGCATCGCGCAGCGCAACCGAGGTGTGGGTGTAGGCGCCGGCATTGATGATGACGCCGGCACCAGCCAGCCCAGCCTGCTGGATGAAGGTGACGAGTTCGCCCTCATAGTTCGTCTGCTTGAACGAGAGTTCGACGCCGGCAGCGCTCGCCTTCGCCTGCAGCCGCTCCTCGACGCCCGCCAGCGTGACCGCGCCATAGGTGGCGGGCTCGCGGGTGCCGAGAAGATTGAGGTTGGGACCGTTGAGAACGTGGACGGCGACCATGGCGCGCGTTGATTCCAGCACCGCGCAAGGGCGGCAGACGCCGCCCTCATAGACGCTGACGGCCCGCAGGGGAAGCCTGAGCGAGGGCCTGCTGTCATGCTCGGGCTTGACCCGAGCATCTTCTGCCGGAGATTCTCGGGTCAAGCCCGAGAATGACGCGGGGAGCTTTACCCGTTGCAGGTGGCCTTGCCGCATTTGCGGACGGAGTCGATCTTCTGCTTCAGGACCGGCACGCCGACCGCGCCGAAAACGACCTCCTCGCCCAGGATAAAGGCGGGCGTGCCGGTCAGGCCCAGTCGATCGCCCAGCGCGACAGTGTCCTCGATCACCGCCCTGGTCTGGGCCGAGTCCATGTCCTTCTTCAGACGCTCGACATCGGCACCCGATTCCTTGGCGACCTCGAGCGCCCTGGCGCCGTTGATCCGGCCCTTGGTGGCCATCAGCTTGTTGTGGAATTCGAAGTATTTGGGTCCGCTGAGCTGGCTCATGGCGGCGACAGCGACACGGCTGGCCTCGACCGAATCGGGGCCGAGGATCGGGAAGTCCTTGATCACGACCTTGAGCTTGGGGTCGTCCTTGGTCAGCGCCCGCACGTCCTCGACGGCCCTTTTGCAGAAGCCGCAATTGTAATCCATGAACTCGACGATGGTGACGTCGCCCTGCGGATTGCCGACGATCGCCGAGGTCTTCGGATCGATCAGCCGGGCCATTTCCGCGGTGACGGCGCTGCGCTGCGCCTCGGCCTGGGCGACGGTGTTGCGGCGCTCAAGTTCGACCATCGCCTCCTGGATCAATTCCGGATTCTGCAACAAGGTCTCGCGAATGAGCGCGACAACCGCCTTGCGCTGCTCGGCCGTGAGACCGGACGACGGTGTCTGCGTCTGCGCCACTGCCGGTGCGGAAACGGCGGCGACGCCGAAGCAGAAGGCCAGAACCAGCGGCCGCAGCAAGATACTCAGCCGGCGGGGCAGGGTGGGGAGAGCCATGTCGTGATCCTTTGCGGTTCCGGCCTCGCAGCCGGAGGCGAGAGGCAATTCATATTGCTAAGTCAGCTTCTCGGCTGTGATGCGGCGGGCGTCAATTCACAGCTTAGCCACTGGTTGCGGGGGGATGAAGGCTCGGCTACGCCCACCGGCAACGGAGCCCATCACGGACGCGCTGATGTCAGATCTCGATCCCACGCTCGCGCTGCTGCCGCAGGAGCAACTTCTGCCGGCGGAGCGCGCGTCGCGCGTCCAGCCCTTCATCGTCATGGATGTGATGAACCAGGCGGCGGCGATCGAGCGCGCGGGTGGCAGCGTCGTCCACATGGAGGTCGGCCAGCCCTCGGCGCCGACGCCGGCCTCGATCCGTGCCGCCGCCGCCAAGGCGCTGGAGCATGGCAGGATCGGATACACCCAGGCGCTGGGCACGGATTCGCTGAGGGAGCGCATCGCCAGACACTACCAGGACGCCTATGGCGTCGATGTGGCGGCCGAGCGCGTGGTCGTCACCACCGGCTCGTCTGGCGGCTTCATCCTGGCCTTCCTGGCCTGTTTCCAGCCGGGCGCGCGCATCGCGATCACGGCGCCGGGCTATCCGGCCTATCGCAACATCCTGATCGCGCTCGGCTTCGAGCCGGTGGCGATCGAGGTCGGCCCCGACACGCGCTTCGCGCTGACACCGGAGCTCATCGCCCGCGCCCACCGCGAAAAGCCGCTGGCAGGCGTGCTGACGATGAGCCCGGCCAACCCGACCGGCGTGGTGATGGCGCCCGACGCCATCGCGGCGGTCGCGGCGGAATGCCGCCGGCTGGGCCTCTGGTACATCTCCGACGAGATCTATCACGGGCTGACCTATGACCAGCCGGCGACCACCGCGCTGTCCTCCGATCCGGATGCGATCGTCGTCAACTCCTTCTCCAAATACTACTGCATGACCGGCTGGCGCGTCGGCTGGCTCGTCGTGCCGCAGCGGCTGGTGCGGACGATCGAGCGGCTGCAGCAGAACCTGTCGATCTCGGTGCCCTATCTCAGCCAGGTCGCCGGCGAGGCGGCCTTCGAGGCGACCGCCGAATGCGAGGCGATCAAGGCGGGCTATGGCGAGAACCGGGCCTATCTTCTGAAAGCGCTGCCGGAGATCGGTCTCGGCGATTTCCTGCCCGTCGACGGCGCCTTCTACATCTATTGCGACATCGGGCGTTACTCCAATGATTCCATGGCGTTCTGCCGCGATGTTCTGAACGGGGCAGGGGTCGCGATCACGCCCGGTCTCGACTTCGACGAGGGCCGGGGAGCGCGCACGGTCAGGCTCTCCTTCGCTGGTTCTCTGGGCGAATGCGAGGAGGCGGTGTCGCGGTTGGCTGGCTGGCTCAAGCAGCGCTGACGCGGAAGAGACCTCCGCACTTGCCAAGGCTGCGGCATCATCCTCATTCTCTGCTGCAGCGGCAGACATGCCGCCGCGATCGGGGCGGGAAAGATGGCGACGTACCGTGTTGGACGATGGGCCTTGGCCGCAAGCTCGCGATGGCTGGTGGTGGGCCTGGCGCTGGCCGCTATCTGCTGGGGTTCTCCGGGCCCGGCATCGGCACAGGCGGATACGCCGGTCACGCTGACTTTGCGAGGCGATGAGACGCCCGAAACCGTCCGCAAAATGGTCGATGCGCTTTCGGTCGGCGGCCGCAAGGTCGAGGTTCGGCTGCTTGCCGCCGATGCGGCAACGCCTGTGCCGGCCCAGCCGGTCGCTACCCCGCCGCCGGCTGTTGTCGCGCCCGCCCCTGCGGATTCGCGGCTCGAACAATTATGGGACCATTTCGTCGATGGTTTCGACCATGGCAACGCGGCGGTTCCCCATGTGGTCGAACTGCCTGCGGATTGGAAGAAGGGCTGGGCCGACAATCGCAATGGCACGACCGGCCTCTCGGCAGGCTGGCGCATTCTGGCCGGCGTCGTGGTTGCGCTGACGGGGGCCCTGCTGTTTAGGTTCGCGACTGCGGGCTGGTTTGCGAGGAGGCTGCATCCGGCAGGGCCGGAGTTTACGGCAAGGCTGACGGCATCGGCCTATGGGTTGCTGCAGGATCTGGCCTGCATCGCGCTGGCCCTGGCGCTGGCCCGTCTGACCCGGATGCTTTGGCTTCCAGAGGTCGATCTGGCCATGACGGCGTTCCGGACGGCAGCCAATGGTGCCGCGATCGGCGCCGCCTATATCGCCGTGGGGCGATTCCTGGTTGCCCCCGGATCACCAGAGCGGCGAGTCCTACCCCTGCCGCGCGCGGAACGGCATTTCGCCATCCTGACCGCGTATGCGATCGCGACACCCATCATCGTCACGACCGCGCTGCTGCTTCAGGGCATCGCCACCAGCCCTCTGGCTCTCGCCGGGCTGGTGGCGATCGGCAGCGTCGCGATCACGCTGTTCAAGATCTGGTGGTTTTTCGACGCCCGCCATGACTTGACCACGCTGGTGCTGCGCTACGATCCCGCCCCGGGGCCTGGGCTGCGTCTGCTGGCGGCGATCACGCCGTGGTTTTATATCGCCAGCGCGATCGCGATCTGGATGGTGGGTCGGGCCGCGCCGATGATGGCAGGCGGCGGCCGTTTCGTCGAAGCAGCAAGCCTGACTCAGATCATCATCGTGCTGGCGCCTATCCTGGCGGTCGGGGTGACCAGTCTGATCGCCTGTCGCCAGGCACGACTTGCTGCCATCGCGCCGCCGCCTCCGATGACGCAGGCGACGGGTGTCGCATTCAGGGCGGCTGCTGGCGGCGTGATCTGGGTCGGGAGCCTGTATGTGATGGCGCGGCTCTGGGCGGGCTTCCTGCTCGGCGTCACTTCGACGCAATTCGCCGAGGTCACACGTCAGGCGGCGGGGCTGGCGATCCTCGTCTTCCTCGGATGGGTCGCGATCGTTTTCCTGCGCGCCTTCTTCGACGCCTATACCCCCCGCGCGGCGAGCGGCCCCTTCGATGAGGATGCAGCGGTCGAGGAAAGCGTGCCCTCACGGCTGGCAACGGTGATGCCGGTGCTGCGCGGCGTCGTGCTCGGAGCGGTGTTCGGGCTGACCGGGCTCGTCGTGCTGTCGCGGCTCGGCGTCGATATCGGGCCGCTGCTCGCCGGCTTCGGCATCCTGGGCCTTGCCATCTCTTTCGGTTCGCAGGCGTTGGTGCGCGATATCGTCTCCGGCTTCTTCTTCATGCTGGAGGATGCGTTCCGGGTCGGCGAGTATGTCGATACCGGACGGCTCAAGGGCACGGTCGAGAAGATCTCGCTGCGTTCCATGCAGATGCGCCACCAGAGCGGGCAAATCCATACCGTTCCCTTCGGGCAAATCCAGCAGCTGACCAATGCCAGCCGCGACTGGGCGACGATCAAGTTCAACGTCCGGCTCGACCATTCCGCCGATCTCGAGCAGGCTCGCAAGACGATCAAGAAGGTCGGGCTGGCGCTGCTGGAAGACCCGGAATTCGGTCCGTATTTCATCGCCCAGCTGAAGATGCAGGGCGTCGCCGACATCGCCGACAGCGCCGTGGTGATCCGGCTGAAATTCACCGCCAAACCGGCCCATGCCTCGATGGTGCAGCGCGAGGCGCTGAAGCGCGTCTATCGCGGGCTGAATGAGGCGGGGGTGCCGTTTGCATCCAACGCCGTGACGGTGCGCGGCGGGGAGGGCGGTGCGACAGCCGGAGCAGCGGCGGCGATTGCCGCCGTCCCGCCACCGAGCCCGCTGGCCCCTGCTGCCGGGTAGTCAGTCAGTCCCGAACGTGAACGTGAGGCTCGCGAATGGGTGCCCGCCGCTGCACCAAGGGGCGCTGCAGATGAACAAGGCCGCTGCGGTGTCCCGCAGCGGCCTTGTTTTCGTCAGCCTCGGCCGGCCAGCTTGTTCCACCAGCCGCCGCGCTTGGGCCGGTCGGGGTCCGGCCCGGTCAGCACGACGGCGACGGGTTCCTCGAC
>QBLV01000096.1:0-15374 GCA_003241815.1 Hyphomicrobiales bacterium
ATGGGGCCGGCGAAGGCGGTGAGACTGACGGCCATCGTCGCACCGGCCTCGCGCGGGGTGGAGCCGGCGGCGCGGGAGATGGTGACGAGGATGACACCGTCCGCGAGGTGGCAGCTGAGGAAAGCGGCCGGCGTCATGACAATCTCGCGCGACATATGACGGTGAAGCGTGGATAACCCCTCTCCCAGAGGGAGAGGGGCAGGGGTGAGGGGAAGGCCGCTGGACCAGTTGCGTGAGGAGATCTTAAGGTTGCGGCGGCGAGGTCGAGGTCGAAACGGCAAATGGCCGACCCCTCACCCTGCGCTCTCCCTCTGGGAGAGGGTTCCACGCGCCCCATTCTGCGAACAATTGTGCTCCCGAGAGCGCCTCTCATCCCACCGCCTCCGCCCGCATGCGCTCCACTGCCGCCAGCACCCGCTCCGGCGTCGCCGGCGTGTCGAGCCTCGGGCAGACCCGGTGCCCGCCGACACTAGCCACCGCATCCGACAGCGCATGCAGCACGCAGATCGCCAGCATCAGCGGCGGCTCGCCGACCGCCTTGGAGCGGTGGATGGTCGGCTCGCGATTGGGCGCGTCCTGCAGCAGCGCGACGTTGAAGATGCGCGGCCGGTCTGACGCAACCGGGATTTTGTAGGTTGAAGGCGCATGCGTCTTCAGCACGCCTTTCTCGTCCCAGACCAGTTCCTCGGTGGTAAGCCAGCCCATGCCCTGGACGAAGCCGCCCTCGATCTGGCCCTTGTCGATGGCCGGGTTCAGCGAGGTGCCGCAATCATGCAGGATATCGACGCGCTCGACCTTGTACTCGCCGGTCAGCGTGTCGATCGCGACCTCGGCCGCCGCAGCGCCATAGGCGAAATAATAGAACGGATGGCCGCGCCCGGCCTTGCGATCCCAATGGATCTTCGGCGTGGCGTAGAAGCCCGTGGCCGAGAGCTGGACCCGACCCATATAGGCCGCCTTCACCAGATCGGCGAAAACGATCTCGCGGGCGCCGACCTGTATGAAGCCAGGCCGGAAGAGGATGGCTTCCGGACTTTCCTGCCAGTGTTTCGCGGCGAATTCGACGAGCCGCGCCTTGATCGTCTCGCAGGCGTCGAGCGCCGCCATGCCGTTGAGGTCCGAGCCCGAGGAGGCGGCCGTCGCCGAGGTGTTGGGCACCTTGCCGGTCGTCGTCGCGGTGATCTTGATCTGGTCGAGCCCGATGCCGAAGGCCTGCGCCACCACCTGCGCCACCTTGACGTAGAGGCCCTGGCCCATCTCGGTGCCGCCATGGTTCAGCATCACCGTGCCATCGGTGTAGACATGCACCAGCGCACCGGCCTGATTGTACCAGGTCGCGGTGAAGGAGATGCCAAACTTGACCGGCGTCAGCGCGATGCCGCGCTTGATGACCGGGCTTTTCGCGTTTGCCTCCCGGATCGCCCTCTGCCTCTCTCGATAGTCGCAGGAGCGCTCCAGCGCGTCGATCACCTCGCCGGCAATATTGTCCTCGACGGTCTGGTGATAGGGCGTGACGTTTCGGCCCGGCCCCCCACCGAAGGAAGCGCCGCCATAGAGATTGCGGCGGCGCACCTCCAGCGGGTCGAGCCCGGTGGCAAAGGCGACCTCCTCAATGAAGCGTTCGGCGCCCACCATGCCCTGCGGCCCACCGAAGCCACGGAAGGCCGTGTTCGAGACGGTATGCGTCAAAAGCGGCTCCGAACGGGCCCGTACCGCCGGGTAGAAATAGCAGTTGTCCATGTGGAACAACGCCCGGTCCGTCACTGGCCCCGACAGATCGGCGTTCCAGCCGCAGCGCGCCGCGAAGACGGCATCGACTGCATGAATCTGGCCCTCGTCGTCGAAGCCGATCTCGTAGTCGCAGACGAAATCATGGCGCTTGCCGGTGACGATCATGTCGTCGTCGCGGTCGGGACGCAGCTTGACCGGCCGTTTCAGCTTGCGGGCGGCCAGCGCCGCGACGCAGGCGAACAGATTGGATTGCGTTTCCTTGCCGCCGAAGCCGCCGCCCATGCGCCGGACCTCAATGGTGACGGCATGCGAGCCGACGCCCAGCACCTGCGCCACCATGTGCTGGACCTCGCTGGGGTGCTGCGTCGAGGAGAAGACCTGCATGTCCTCCTCCTCGCCGGGGATGGCGAGTGCGATCTGGCTTTCCAGGTAGAAATGGTCCTGCCCGCCGATCTCGATCGAACCCTTGAGCCGGCGCGGGCTGGCAGCCATGGCGGCCGCGACGTCGCCGCGCTCCAGCTTGAGCGGGTCGGTGACGAGCGCGCCGCCGGCCGCGCGCGCTGCTGCCACGTCCAGCAGCGGCTGGGCCTCCTCATAAACCGCCTTCGCCAGCGCCGCCGCATGCCGTGCCGCCTCGCGCGTCTGCGCGACGACAGCGAACAGCGGCTGGCCGTGATGCAGGATCATGTCCGTCGCGAAGACCGGCTCGTCATGGCGATGCGTCGAGGAGATGTCGTTGACGCCGGGGATGTCGGCCGCCGTCAGCACGGCCCGCACGCCGGGCGCTGCGCGCACCGCGTCGAGGTCGAGCGACACCAGTTGGCCATGGGCGATGGTGCTCAGGCCGAGATAGGCGTGCAGAAGCCCCGCCGGTGCCGCGATGTCGTCGATATAGACGGCCTCGCCCGCGACATGGCGGGCGGCGGAATCGTGGATGCGGGACGCGCCAAGAGGCCCGGCCTTTGCCCCGGCCTGCATCGGCGGCTCCTGCCGCTGGCGCGCATCAGCCATGGTGCGCCTCCGCCAGCAGGCCGGCAACACGGGTCTCGACCCCCGGCTGTGTCGTTTCGATCAGGAAGCGCCGCAGCAGATTGCCGGCGACGGTCAGGCGGTAGCGCGCCGAGGCACGCATGTCCGACAGCGGGGTGAAGTCGGTGGGTAGGGCGGCGATGGCGGCGGCGACGGCCGCTTCGTCCCAAGCCTTGCCGAGGAGCGCTTCCTCGGCGGCTGTCGCGCGTTTGGGGATACCGGCCATGCCGCCATAGGCGAGCCGCGCCTCGACGATCAGGCCCCGCGCGTCGCGCCGCAGGAAGAAGGCACCGCAGACGGCCGAGATGTCCTCGTCGAAGCGTTTCGATATCTTCGAGATGTGGAAGAGCGCATCCGTGGCCAGTTTTGGCACGATCACGGCCTCGACGAACTCGCCCTCGCGCCGGTCCTGCTTGCGGTAGTCGAGGAAGAAATCCTCGAGCGGGATGGTCCGTCGGCTTAACCCACCGCCTTCATCCTTCGGGACGGCCGCTGATGCGGCCTCCTCAGGATGAGGGTTGTGGGATCGCGGAGTCCGCGCCAGCACCAGCCTCGCCCCCAGCGCGATCAGTGCGGGCGGCAGGTCGCCGATCGGCGAGCCGTTTGCGATGTTGCCGCCGATCGTGCCGGCATTGCGGACCTGCTCGCCGCCGAAGCGGCGCATCAACTCGTCGAGCTGGGGGGAGAGGGCGGCGAGCGCAGGCCGGACCTCCGCATGCGTCGCCATCGCGCCGATATCGAGATGGTGGCCCCTGTCCTCGATCGCGCGCAGGGGCTCGATCCGGCCGAGATAGATCACCGGATCGAGCCGCCGCATGCCTTTCGTCACCCACAGGCCGACATCGGTCGCGCCCGCGACCAGCGTCGCGTCGGGATGGCGCATGACGAGGTCGGCAAGGGCGCCGACGGTCGCCGGCGCCAGGAAACGACCCTTTGGGCCGTTCAGCGCGAGCGTCTCCGTGTCGGCCATTTCGCGCAGTTGCGCCGCGACCGCATCGCGATCGAAACGACGCGCCTCTTCGAGGCGATACATCCGCTGTGCCGCCGCGATGATCGGCTCATAGCCGGTGCAACGGCAGAGGTTGCCCGCTAGCGCATCCTCGATCCGGGAAACGGACGGTGCGTCCTCGTTCAGCCAGAGCGCGAAGAGCGACATCACGATGCCCGGCGTGCAGAAGCCGCATTGCGAGCCGTGACAATCGACCATCGCCTGCTGGACAGGGTGCAAGGCGCCAACCTCGCCCTTCAGGTGTTCGACCGTCAGCACCTGGCAGCCGTCGAGCGTCGGCAGGAAGCGGATGCAGGCGTTAATCGCCTCATAGCGCAGTCGGCCGCGATCGAGCCGGCCGACCACGACGGTGCAGGCCCCGCAATCGCCCTCGGCACAACCTTCCTTACTGCCGGTCAGGCGCTGGTCGAGCCGCAGCCAGTCCAGCACCGTTAGGGTCGGGTTGCAGGAGGCGATCTCGATCAGCTCGTCGCCGAGAAGGAAGCGCAGCGTGTCACGCATCGGAGGGAGGCTCCTCGATGCCAACGATCTCCATCGTCATCCTGGACAAGCCGCGCAGCGGCGCCGGTCCGGGATCCATCATAGGGGGGCGCCGGCGCTCTATGATGGATCCCGGCACTCCGCTTCGCTCCGGCCAGGATGACGGCGGAGGGAACTCGCGATGATCGAGCAAAACAAGCGACCGAACACAAATCATGCCCGCAGATTAGGCATGATCCCCGCTTGGCCGGAAGCTTTGATTTGGTGCAGATGTGATGTGAATTTGAGCCGGAGTTCGGAAGCCGTGAGCGAAACCAAACCCATCCGCGCCCTGCGGGGTCGCCTCTTGTGGTTCGTCGCCGATCCGCATGACGCTGGCGATGCCGCCCACCGCTATGTCGAGGACGGGCTGGTCGTCGTGGACAATGGCGTCATCGCTTTCGTCGGCGAGGCGAGCCACCTGCTGGCCACGCTCCCGCCAGAAGCCGAGATCACCGACCACCGCCCGCATCTGATCATGCCGGGCTTCATCGACGCGCATCTCCACATGCCGCAGACCCAGGTCATTGCCTCCTACGGCGCGCAGTTGATGGACTGGCTCAACCGCTACACCTTCGTCGAGGAGCAGAAGCTCAGCCAGCAGGGCCAACCCGAAAAGCTCGCCACCTTCCTGCTCGATGAACTTCTTGCCAACGGCACCACGACCGCGGTGATCTACTGCTCGGTCCACCCGCAATCGGCGCAGGCCCTGTTTCGCGAATCGGAACGCCGCAACACCCGCATGGTGGCGGGCAAGGTGATGATGGATCGCAACGCGCCCGAGGCACTGACGGACACGGCCGCGAGCGGCTATGCCGATTCGAAGGCGCTGATCGAGCGCTGGCACGGCAAGGGCCGTCAACTCTACGCCATCAGCCCGCGCTTCGCCGTGACCTCGACGCCGGAGCAGATGGAAGCGGCGGGGCGCCTCGCCGCCGAGCATCCCGACTGCCACGTCCAGACCCACATCAACGAGAACCGGGCCGAGATCGCCTTCGCCAATGAGCTCTACCCCGAGCTCGGCGATTACGCCGGCATCTACCAGCATTACGGGCTGCTTGGCCCGCGCAGTCTGCTTGGCCACTGCATCCACATGACCGACCGGGAATGGCGGCGCTTTGCCGAGACCGGCACGGTCGCGGTTTTCTGCCCGACCTCGAACCTCTTTCTCGGCTCGGGCCTGTTCGACTGGGCGAGAGCGCGTGCCGAGGGTGTGCCGGTGGCGGTGGCGACCGATATCGGCGGCGGAACCTCATATTCGATGCTGCGCACGATGTCGGAGGCCTACAAGGTTCTTCAACTCCAGGGCCAGTCGCTCTCGGCTTTCGCGGCTCTGCATGCGATCACGCTCGGCAATGCGAAGGCGCTCAAGCTCGACCATCTGATCGGTTCGCTGGAGCCCGGACATGAAGCCGATCTCGTGGTGCTCGATCCTGCCGCCCAGCGCGCCATGGCGCACCGGTTGGAGACGGCGCGCGATCTGGCGGAGGAGTTGTTCGTGCTGGTCACGCTCGGCGACGAGCGCAATGTGGTGGCGACCTATGTCGCGGGCGACCGCCAAAGACGGCCGTCGGCAAGCAGGTGACAAGTGATGGCAATCGGGTAACCTAAGGGAAGTTTAGGCTTTGGCCCCTGAGCGGTCGAACAAGGGAAGTCGCAAAATGGCCCGCCCGGAACCGCTTGTTGCGATCGATCTTGGTGGCAAGCCTACCAAAAACCCCGTGCTGATCGCGCTCAACGACACGATCCGTCGCTATAATCTCGTCTTTCCGACGCTTGCCAATCAGCAGCAACGAGAGAAGAACTTCCTGATCGACGCCAAGGCCGTCGGTTATCTCGACAGCATCTTCCTGCACTGCATCGCCTACATCGTCATGCGGCCGATGTCCTCCCGGAGCGCGCGGGGCGAGGGCCGCGTCCACGCGGTTGCGCAGACGACCCTCGCCGTCAAGAAGCACGCCAAGTTCTTCAATATCAGGTTTCTTCGGGGTGATCTCGACGCTTCAAAGGAAGGCAGCATGAACTACTGGCTGGAGCGCTACGACCAGAAACTCATAGGCGAGGATATTTTCTACGAATTCCTCTCCTGGGCGGAGACCAGCACCGAGAAGCAATCATTCCGTGAGTATCAGGCCGACGCGGTCAGCGATCTGCAATACTTCACCGAGCTCAACCGGGAAAAATACGAAGTCCATTTCAACGGTCAGATGATCCTGGACATCGATGGGAATCCGCTCAATACAGATGGCGAGGGGTCGTTCTCGGGGCTGGGCGACAGCTTCATCTATGTCTGCTCGGCCCGGACCCGCAAAATCTACACGGCGGCGAGCGAGCGCGGCGTCGTGCACCATTCAAGCTTCCTGCGCGGCGAGCCGATCATCGCCGGGGGAGACTGGATCGTCTATAACGGGCGGCTGAAATTCCTCAATGCGGCGAGCGGCCACTACCGGCCGACCACGGGCAACATGCAGCTCTTCCTGCAGATGTTTCGCGGGCAGCTTGACGGCAACGCTTTCATCCAGCCCACCTACCAAGGGCCGGTCTACAAGATCCGCGATTATGTCCGGCTCGGCGACAGTGCGACGCCGAGCGCGGAAGGCAAGCAGTTCGTCGACGAGCGCACGGGCTATTTCTGAAGGCCCGAGCCGTTCAGCCCAATACGCCGCCCTTTCGCGCGAAATCGACATAGATCTCGCGCAGGCGCAGCGCGGTCGGCCCCGGCGCGCCGTTGTGGATCGTGTGGCCGTCGATCGTCGTCACCGGCATGACGAGGCTGGTGGCCGAAGTGATGAAGGCTTCCTCGGCGTCGAGTGCCTCCTGCACCGTGAATTCGCGCTCCTCGAAGGTGAAGCCTGTTTCCGCGATGAAGGCGAGAACCGCCTTGCGCGTGATTCCCGGCAGGACCTTGTTCGACAGCGGCCGGGAGATGAGCGTCTTGCCCTTGACGATCCAGGCTGTGGACGAAGCGCCCTCGGTGACGACGCTGTCCTCGACCAGCCAGGCTTCCTGGGCGCCGCTTTCGGCCGCGAACTGCTTGGCGAGGACGGGGGCCAGCAGGTTGACGCTCTTGATGTCGCGGCGCGCCCAGCGCAGATCGGGCGTCGTCACGACCTTGATGCCGGTCTTGACCGAAGGCGCGTTCACGAAGTTGCGGGCCTGCGTGAACATCACCAGGGTCGGGGTGACATCCTTCGGGAAAGCGAATTCGCGGTCAGACGCGCCGCGCGAGACCTGCAGATAGATGCCGCCCTCGTCGAGATTGTTGCGCTTGATCAACTCCTCGTGGATCGCGACCAGCTCAGCCTTGGGCCAAGGCAAAGCCAGACTGATCTCGCCGCAGGAGCGCTCCAGCCGGGCCAGATGCGCCTCGCAATCGACGAGCCTGCCGCCGATCACCGCCGAAACCTCGTAGATGCCGTCGCCGAAGATGAAGCCGCGATCGAAGATCGAGATGGTGGCGTCCTCTTCGGGGAGATAGGCGCCATTCACATAGACAATGCGGCTCATCAGTCGGGTCTCGCAGCAGGTTGAGGACATCCCTTCCTAGCCGAGACGCAGTGCCGGCGCGAGGGCGAAGGCCCGCCGATGACGCGGAACAGACCGGCGTTTTCCGGTGTGTGAATCTCCACCTCAAGGCTTGAGGCTCAGGAAGCGGCTCGGGATCGCGCCGCGCAGGTTCTGCTCGAAGCCAGCGAGTTTCGGCGAGACCAGGTTCTTGCTCGAATAATACAGCACCGGAATCCAGGGCTGTTCGCGGGCGATGATGCTGTCGGCCTCGCGTAGGATGGCCGCACGCTCGGCGAGGTCGGTCTGCTCGGCGCCGAGCTTTATCAGCAGGTCGAACTGCGGGTCGGCAAATTTGCCGAAATTGAAGCCGGTATTGTCGCTCTGGAAAAGGGAGAGGAAATTCTGCGGATCGGAATAGTCGCCGATCCAGCCATAGCGCGCGACATCGAAATCGCCGCCGTCGCGGAGATGGGCGAAATGGCTCGGGCTGTCCGTCTCGAAGACCGAGGTCTCGACGCCGATCGCCTTCCATTGTTCGACGATGGCCAGCACGGTGCGGCGGTTGTTTTCGCCCCGGTTGTAGCGCAGCTCCAGCCGAAGCGACATGCCCGGGCCGAAGCCGGCGGAAGCCAGCAGCCGCCTGGCCTCGTCCTCCCGGTCGAGGGGGGAAGCCATCTTGAAGTCGAGTTCGGCGCGCTCGCCGTAATTGCCGATCCCCGGCGGGATCACGCCATAGGCCGGCAGCATCGTGCCGCCCCAGACGGTTTCGGCGATGAATTCACGGTCGATCGCCAGCGAGAGCGCCCGGCGCACCCGCGCGTCGTGAAACGGCTTCTTCTGCGTGTTGAGGATCAGGAAATAGGTGCCGAGATAGGGCGCAACCTTGACCTGATTGCCGAGCTTATCGCGCAAGCTCTTGATCTGGTCGGTGGGGATGTCGGTCGTCAGGTGCAGCTCACCGGCCTGGAAGCGGCGCGCTGCCGCTGCGAGATCGGACGTGGGATAGTAGATCACCGTATCGATCCGGACGTTGCCGGCGTCGTGGAAGGCCGGGTTCCGGTCCAGCCGGATATGCGAGTTCGGCACGACCTCCTTCAGCACATAGGCGCCGTTCGAGACCCAGTTTTCTGGTCTGGCGAAGCTCTTGCCGAATGTCTCCACGGAAGCGCGATGCACGGGCAGGCCGGTCTGATGCGTCAGCAGTTCGAGAAAATAGGGCGTCGGCCGTTCCAGTGTGATGTCGAGGGTGAGGGCGTCGATCGCCTTGACGCCGAGGTCTTCGGGCCTGGCGCCGTCCACGCCCTTGTTGATCTTCTCGGCGTTCAGAATGGGATAAAGGATGCTGGCGTATTTCGCTGCCGTTTGCGGATCGAGCATCCGCCGCAGCGAGAACACGAAATCAGCCGCCGTCACCGGATCGCCGTTCGACCAGCGCGCAGTGGCGCGCAGGGCGAAGCGCCAGGTCCGGCCGTCGTCGCTGGTGGTCCAGCTCTCGGCGACGCCGGGAACAACCTCGCCCTTCATGCTGTGGATCACCAGCCCTTCCGAGAGATCCCGCAGCAGATGCGCCTCGGCCACCGTCGAGGTCTTGTGAGGATCGAGCGTCTCGGGGTCGCCGTCATTGCCGCGATGGAACACGCCCTGGGCGAAGGCATCGGCCGTGCCGGAGACCAGCAGCGTCAGGGCCAGCGCGAAAATCGTCGCGCAGCGCGCGAAATCGAGCATGGCAGCCTCCCTTTGCGGCGACTCAGGCGCGAAGCCGGGAGCCGCCGAAAAAGTAGAGCCCGGCAGCCAGGGCCTGCCAAGCATGAAAAACAGGCTCTGCAGTCCTCGCCAGACAGGCGGCTTCAGGCTCCCGGCGTCGCTTCAGCCTGCGCCGCGGGGTCAGGCGCTGGCCGCCGCAGCCCGCTCCTGCGCTTCCACCACCGCCACCGCCGTCATGTTGACGACGCCGCGTGCCGTCACCGACCCGGTCAGGATATGCACGGGCTTGGCCGCGCCGATCAGGATCGGTCCGACGGGCAGCGCATCCGCCAGCACCTTGGCGAACTGATAGGCAATGTTGGCCGCGTCGAGATTGGGGAAAATCAGCACGTTGGCGACGCCCTTCAGCGTCGATGACGGCAGCACGCGCTCGCGGATCATGGCAACTAGCGCCGTGTCGGCCTCCATCTCGCCGTCGCATTCGAGGTCGGGTGCGCGCTCGCGGATGATGGCCAGGGCCTTGCGCATCTTGAGGGCCGAAGGCGTATCGGCCGCGCCGAAATCCGAGTGCGACAACAGGGCGATCTTGGGCTCGATGCCGAAGCGCGCGACATGGCTCGCCGCCAGCACGGTCATGTCGGCGATTTCCTCCGCGGTCGGGTCGTTCTTGACATGGGTGTCGGCGAGGAAGAAGGCGCCCTTATTGGTGATGATCAATGTCATCGCCGAGATGTCGCAGACGCCGGGTTGAAGGCCGATGATGTCCTTGATGTGCCGCAGCCGCGACATGAACCGGCCTTCCAGCCCGGTGATCATCGCATCCGCCTCGCCGCGCGCCACGGCGAGCGCGGCGATCACGGTGTTGTTGGTGCGCACCAGCGAGCGTGCGGCTTCCGGCGTGACGCCGCGCCGCCCGGCGATCTCGAGATAGGTCGCGACATAGTCGCGATAGCGCGGATCGTCCTCCGGGTTGATCACCTCGAAATCGACGCCGGGCCGCAGCGACAGGCCAAAGCGCTTGACCCGAGTCTCGATCACGCTCGGGCGGCCTATCAGGATCGGGATCGCGAGCCCTTCCTCAAGTGCGACCTGGGCGGCGCGCAGCACGCGCTCATCCTCGCCCTCCGCATAAATCACGCGCTTGGGGTCGGCCTTCGCCTGGGCGAAGAGCGGCTTCATGATGAAGCCGGAGCGGAAGACGAAGCGTGACAGCTCCTCGCGATAGGCCTCGATGTCGGCGAGCGGTTTGCGCGCCACGCCGGTCGCCATCGCGGCCTGCGCCACGGCGGGCGCAATGCGGATGATCAGGCGCGGATCAAACGGATTGGGGATCAACGAGGTCGCCCCGAACGTCGAGGATTCGCCGCCATAGGCGCGCGCTGCGATGTCCGATGTCGCCTCGCGGGCGAGCGAGGCGATGGCGCGCACGGCGGCGAGCTTCATCGCCTCGTTGATCGTCGTGGCCTGCACGTCGAGTGCGCCGCGGAAGATGTAGGGGAAGCACAGGACGTTGTTGACCTGGTTGGGATAGTCAGATCGTCCCGTGCAGATCATCGCGTCCGGCCGCACGGCGAGCGCATCCTCCGGCGTGATTTCGGGATTGGGATTGGCGAGCGCCAGGATCAGCGGTTTTTCGCCCATGGCCTTGGCCATTTCGGGCTTGAGCACGCCGGCCGCCGACAACCCCAGGAAGACATCGGCGCCGGGGATCACCTCGGCCAGCGTGCGCGCGTCGGTCTCCTGCGCATAGACCTCCTTCCAGCGGTCCATCAGGGTGTTGCGGCCCTTGTGGACGACCCCTTCGAGGTCGGTGACCCAGATGTTCTTGCGCTGCGCGCCGAGTTCGACCAGCAGGTTGAGGCAGGCCAGTGCCGCCGCGCCCGCGCCCGAGACGACGATCTTGACGTCGCCGATCTTTTTGCCGGAGAGGTCGAGCCCGTTCAGGATCGCCGCCGAGACGATGATTGCGGTGCCGTGCTGGTCGTCATGAAAGACGGGAATCTGCATCCGGGCCTTGAGCTGCTCCTCGATCTCGAAGCATTCCGGGCCCTTGATGTCCTCGAGATTGATGCCGCCGAAGGTCGGCTCCAGCGCGGCCACCACCTCGACGAATTTCTCGATGTTCTTCTGCTCGACCTCGATGTCGAAGCAGTCGATGCCGGCGAATTTCTTGAACAGGACGGCCTTGCCCTCCATCACCGGCTTGGATGCCAGCGGGCCGATGTCGCCGAGGCCTAGCACGGCGGTGCCATTGGTGATGACCGCAACGAGGTTCTGCCGCGAGGTCAGTTCGGCGGCTTGCGAGGGATCGTCGACGATCGCCTCGCAGGCGGCCGCTACGCCGGGCGAATAGGCGAGCGCGAGATCGCGCTGGTTGCCAAGCGGCTTGGTGGCCTGGATCTCGATCTTACCGGGGCGGGGCAGGCGGTGATAGACGAGCGCGCCCGAGCGGAGATCAGGGGACAGGTTGCTCTTCATCGCGGCGGCTCCAGCGGCGTCGGCTCAATCTCACGAGCCTTCGAGGTCGCGCGAATGAGGGGATGTCGTCAAGCGCGTAACACGCATTAATCGCAGGCAGGGATGGAGTGCTGCGCCGGGTGGTGGCCGGGCGACGGGATGCAGCGCAGTTCGGCAAGTAATTCTGCCGACTAGAAACCCCGTTTGCCGCACCTGATGCGGAGCCCGGCCGTAAGGTTTCCGTTCAGAACGCCTTGAAGGTGATGATTGTGTGCGTGTCGGCGATCTCGGGAATCGACTGCACCTTCTGGGCAACGAAATGGCCGATATCGACTTCCGTCCCGACATGGAACTTCGCCAGGATGTCGTAATTGCCCGCGGTGGAATAGATCTCCGAGGCGATCTCGCGGTCTGCGAGTTCGCTGGCGACCTCATAGGTCTTGCCGAGCTTGCATTTGATCTCGACGAAGAAGGTCTGCATCGCGGGGCTCCGGGGTCTGCCGAGGGCTCTGGATAGAGCCTCCTGCGCGGTTAGATCAAGCACTTCGGACGATCAGGCGCCCGCGAGTTCGGCGATGCGGCGTGTCATGGCGTTGTCGGGATCGGTGAGGCCGGCGATGACCGTGAAATGGTTCGCGTCCGCGATCTCCTCATAGCGCGTCCGCACGCCCGACAGACCCCAGACATCGACGATGCGCCGGCTCTGCTTGAAATACTCTTCGCTCTCGGCCCCGCCGACGACGGCGTCCATGAAGAGGCCCGAGGGAGCGGGCCAGAACAGGGGGCTCTCCCGCTCGGCCGCCTCGAAGCTCAAGCCCAGGGCGGTGTTGATGCTGGTCTCCGTCAACGGCTTCAGATTGTAGAGCCCCGAAATGCCATAGGCCGCCGGCACGAGATGCTCGGGCAGGTCGTCATCGACATTGGCCCAGTTGGTCGCGAGCAGGCAGGCCGAGAGATGGCCGCCGGCCGAATGCCCCGTCGCCACCACGGGCAGCGAGAAGCGCCGCCACAGCGCCGCGGCCGCCTGCTGCACCTCCCAGACGATGTGGCCGAGATCGACCTGCGGACAGAGATCGTAGCCCACCACCGCGACCGGCACGCCAAGCTGGTTCAGCCCACGCGCCATATGAGAGAAGAAGCTGCGATCGAGCGCCTGCCAGTAGCCGCCATGGATGAACATCACGATGGCGTTGCTGCGCACGGTTTCCGGCTTGAACAGATCGTAGCGCTGGCGCTCGCTCTCACCATAGGAGACGCCGAGTTCGCAAAGGGCATCGGAGCGATAGGCTTCGGCGTCGCGTGCCCAGCCGGCGATCAACTCGGGATGCCCGGGAACGCGGGCGCGATTGTTGTACTCGGTTTCGTAGTCGGGCGACATTCCTGGCTCCGGCTTGCCTGATGCCCAGAGGGCTCTGCTGAGGGCGGAAGGCGCCCGTCATGGCAGTTGCGGCCAGTGTGCGCCATGGCTTTTGACAGGTCGAGCACCGGGCGGCACAAGGCTCCGCGCTCAGCGCATGACGCATCGACTTGGGAGAGCACGATGGACAATCCGATCCTTGCCGAGGTGACGCGCGGAAACACCGTCGAATCGCGCCATCGCGGGGCCGCGCTCGTGATCGATGCCGACGGCGCCGTGGTGTTCTGCGCCGGCGACATCGACCGGCCGGTCTTTCCGCGCTCGGCGGTGAAGGCGATCCAGGCACTGCCCCTGCTCGAAAGCGGCGCCGCCGACCGCTACGGTCTGACAGAAGCCGAGATCGCGCTCGCCGTCTCCTCGCATTCCGGCGAGCCGCTCCATGCAAAGACCTCGCTCGCCATGCTCGCCAAGGCCGGGCGCGATGCCGGTTGCCTCGAATGCGGCGCGCACTGGCCAACGAACGAGGCCGCCGCTCGCGCCATGGCCAGGGCCGGCCATGAGCCGAGCGCGCTCAACAACAACTGCTCCGGCAAGCATGCCGGCTTCGTCTGCCTGGCCTGCGGTCTCAACGAGGACCCTGCCGGCTACGTCAAGGCCGGCCACACCGTGCAGCAGGCCGTGCGCGGCGTGCTGGAGCAGGTGACCGGCGCCGCGCATTCCGTGGACGCAATGGGCACCGACGGCTGCTCGATTCCGACCTATGCCGTGCCGCTGAAGTCGCTGGCGCTCGGCTTCGCCCGCTTCGGCACGGGCCATGGTTTCGGGCCACAGCGCGCGACGGCGGCAGCCCGTATCCGCAAGGCCGCTGCCGCCCATCCCTTCATGGTCGCGGGCACCGGCCGCTTCGACACCCGCGCCATGGAACTGCTGCGCGAGCGCATCTTCATCAAGACCGGCGCCGAGGGCGTCTATTGCGGCGCTCTGCCGGAGCTGGGCTATGGCATCGCCCTGAAATGCGACGATGGTGCCGGGCGCGCGGCGGAGGTGGTGATGGCGGATCTGATCGCGCGCTTCCTGCCGATGGACGCAACCGAGCAGGCTGCCTTCGGGCCGCTGCGCGAGAGCGTGATGACGAACTGGAACGGCATCGAGGTCGGGCGGGTGAGAGCTGCAAAGGTTTGACTGCGCAAAGGTCGCGCATTACCTTTCGCCAGTGAGGAGACCGCCATGCCCCGCGCCGCGATCAAGGACGGCCTGACCAAGCAAGCCCGCTACCGCGCCGCCAAGAAGGCGGCGGGGTTGAAGGAGGTCAGGATCTGGACGTTCGACACGAAGGACCCGGCCTTTCTGGCGGATCTGCAGCGCCAGGTCTCCATACTGAATGCTGATCCTGAAGAAACTGCGGTGATGGAGTGGATCGAGGACGTTGCGGCATGGCCGTCTGACGACGAATGAAGCGCGGTGATGTCGTCACCGTCGCGATGCAGTGCGACTTCGGCAAGCCCCGCCCCGCCGTCGTTATCCAGACTGATGCGCTTCGCGGCACACGGCATGTCATCGTCTGTCCTCTCACGAGCAGCGGAGCCGATCTTCCAGCAATGCGTTATGCCATCCCGCCGACAGCGGAAAACGGCTTGCGCGCCGCAAGTCACGTGATGTTGAATAACGTGGCGACAGTCAGTCGCGCAAAATGCGGCGCTGTTGTTGGGAGCCTCACGACTGATCAGACGCTGGCGATCAACGAACGTCTTGCCTTCGTCCTGGGCCTCGCCGACTGATCCTATCCGACCGCATTGCCCTCGACCCTGACGCCGGCCGCCCTTGCATCGGGCGCCTTCGTCAGGTCGCCGGTGACGGCCTTCCCATACTCCGTGCCGACGACCGCGCCACGCGTCGCATCCGCGATGACGTTGCCCGAAATCACCGCATTGCGCTGCTTGGGCACCAGCGAGATCGAGATGCCGATGCCTGTCCTGCGCACCATGTTGCCGGTCGCCACGAGGTTGCGCATCCCCCAGGACCAGCCGAGCGAGATGCCGGTGTCGCTGCTATCTGCGATGA
>QBLV01000096.1:15384-16063 GCA_003241815.1 Hyphomicrobiales bacterium
ACAGGCACGCCGCCACCGCCGATGGGCTCCTTAACGCCGGGATAAAGCCCCTTGCGGGCATTGCGGATGATGTTGTTGGCGAAGACGCTGAGCCTTCCGCCATGGTCGAGATTGGTGATGTTGGCGCCTTGCGCGCAATCCTCCACGAGGTTGTTGGCGATGATCGCGCCCTCGAAGGCAAATTCGGAATAGAGACCCACCTCACCGCAGCGCTTGCCCTGATTGCCCAGGATCTGCACGCTGGAGCCGGAATTGTTGCGGATGAAGGTCAGGGCGCAATCCCGCAGATGATTGCCCTCGATGATCACCCCGCCGGCTTTGTAGAGGCTGACGCCGTTGCCATTTGGGCCGTCGCCACCGGCATCGGCGCGGATGCGCTCGATGCGGTTGCCCCGGACCATCGAGCGGTCGTCGCCGGGTTGACTGCGCCAGAGCTGGAAGCCGTTGTTGCCGCAATCCTCGACGCGGTTGCGCTCGATCGAGAGCCCGCGCGAATCCATTGAAAACAGCGCCGATTCGCGCATGGCCTGGAACTGGCTCGTCTCGACGCTGCCGCCGGTCCGGTTCAGCACGAGACCGACCGAGCCTGCATCGACGAAGGCGCAATCGCGGATGCCGAGATCGGCCACCTCGTCGGCCGTCAGAAGCCCTTCGCGACCGGCGACACGGATGTCGAGAC
>QBLV01000097.1:0-13748 GCA_003241815.1 Hyphomicrobiales bacterium
CGCCCTCGGGGCTCGCCAGCCAGTCGGGATCGAGTCCGAGTTCGGTCGCCAGCGCACTGTTGAGCCGAATCAGGCGCGGCTCGGGCACTATTGTCGGCAGCGTCGAGGCGTGGAAACGCTCCGGCAGCCGGGCGTAGCTGTTGTCGAACGCGATCGGCATCGCGTGCTCCTTGTGGTCGAGGCTTGGTGGTCGAGCCTTGCGGCGGATGGCCTTCCGCTTTCCGCGAAAGCTGTGGCATGAGCCAAGGCTGTGGCATGAGCAAGGTCGCTGTGTCCGCAGCAACTCTGGGATACCGGAACCGTGAACAGCCGGCAGATCGAGACCTTCGTCGCCGTCATGAAGGCGGGCACGATTTCGCGTGCCGCCGAACTGCTGGGCGTGACGCAGCCGGGCGTCAGCCGCACGATCGCCGATCTAGAAGCTTCCGTCGGATTCCTGCTGTTCGACCGCGTGCGAAACCGCATCGTCCCGACGCCGGAGGGCCGGCTGCTCTATGACGAGGTCGCGGCCGCGTTCCGGGGCATGGACAAGATCCGTTCGGCTGCCGCCCGGATTCGCGACCATGGCGCTGGCCAGATCCGTGTTGGCTCGCTCTCGGCGCTGGGCTCGTCGCTCGTGCCCAAAGCGGTCAGGCGCTTTCGCGACAAGCGTCCAGACACGGCGGTCACGCTGATGGTGCTGCCGTCCCGCGATGTCAGGGACGGGGTGGCGGCCGGCGAGTTCGATCTGGGGCTGGCCGCCGATGAGGTCGATCTCAGCGGCCTCGTCCATCAGCCCTTCGTATCGCCGCGCGCATTCTGCGCGATCCCGATCGGACATCCTCTCGCCCATCGCGAGACCATCACGCCGCATGATCTGTCGGGTGTGGACTTCGTCGCCTATGTCCCCGAGGACAGGGCGCGTCAGCGCCTCGACCTCATCATGTCAGAGGCCGGCGCGGCGCCGCCCCGCATCGTTGTCGAGACGATCTATGCCGCGACCGTGTTCGCGCTGGTGTCAGAGGGCGTTGGCGTCGGCCTGATCAGCCCTTATGCGATGTCCGGATTCGACCAGTCGCGGGTCGTCCTGCGCCCCTTCGAACCCCCCGTTCACAGCAAAAGCGTGCTGCTTTTGCCGTCGGACAGGCCGAAATCGCAGCTCGTTCGGGATTTCATCGACTGCCTGATGGCGGAGCGCTGAAGCCGTTGCGCTGGAGCATAACATGCGGGCATGAAACGATAACTGGAGCCTGATTGCCTCCCCAGCGTGGAGCCTTAAGCCTTGATCCTGAAAGGGCTCCCTCCATGCATGACTCCACCCGCTGCGTTCACCACCCCGCCGTCAACGAGGAGGGCTATGCCTCGCTTGCCGTGCCGACGCACCGCGCCTCCACCATCGTCTACAAGGACGCAGCGAGCTTCGCGGCGCGCAAATATCGCGGCTTCGACGGCTACACCTATGGCCTCCATGGCACGCCGACGACGCGCACGCTCGAAGCCCAACTGACGGCGCTGCATCATGGCGTCCGCACGGTACTGGTGCCCTCGGGCCAGGCGGCGGTGACCATGGTCATGCTCGCCGTGCTGATGCCCGGCGACAAGGTGCTGATCCCCGACCATGTCTATCCGCCGGTACGCAGCTTCTGCGAGGAGTACCTCAAGCCGCGCGGCATCGACTACGGGGTCTACGACCCGCTGATCGGGGCCGGCATCGCCGATCTCATCGACGACGCGACGAAACTGGTCTGGGTCGAGTCGCCGGGTTCGGGCACGATGGAGGTTCAGGATGTGCCGGCTATCGTGAAAACCGCCAAGGCGAAGGGCGTCCTCGTGGGATGCGACAACACCTGGGCGACGCCGCTGATCTTCAAGCCGCTGGCCCATGGCGCCGATTTCGCCTGCGAGGCTCTGACCAAATATGTCGGCGGCCATTCCGACCTGCTGCTCGGCTCGATCACGGTCGCTGACATCGCCTTGCGGCAGAAGCTCAAGGAATTGCTGCGCGGCTATGGCGTCGGCGTTTCCCCCGACGAATGCCAGCTCGCCTTGCGCGGCATCGAGACCATGGGCCTGCGCGTTGCCCATATGGGCAAGGTGTCGGAGGACTTCGCCAGGCGCTTGACGCATTCGCCCGCCGTCGAGGCCGTGCTGCATCCCGCGCTGCCGTCCTGCCCCGGTCATGAGGTCTGGAAACGCGACATGGCGCGCTCCTCGGGCGTGTTCAGCGTGGTCCTGAAACCGGTCGCCGAAGCGATGCTGGAGGCCGCGTTGACGGCGCTCAAGGTCTTCGCGATCGGCGCATCCTGGGGCGGCACGCGCAGCCTGATCGCGCCGATGGCCGTGAAGGGCGACCGCACGGTCGATCCTTGGATCCATGAGGGCACGGTGTTGCGCATCAGCATCGGGCTCGAAGACGAGGACGATCTCTGGAACGACATCGACGCCCTGCTGGGCGCGCTCGAACAGAAGCCGGCCGCAAGGGTCGCCTGAGACAAAAACAAGCCGGGACGAAACCAACGCGGCGGGCCCGTGCCCGCTGCGCGAGGAGAGCTGTGCCTGCCGACCACCCAACCGAAAAAGGGGAACACCATGAAAAATCTGCTCATCGGACTGACCGCGATCACAGCGCTCGCGACACAGGCGAATGCCCAGACCACAGGCACGCTCGCCAAGATCAAGGAGCGCGGCCACATCATCTGCGGCACCAGCCCCGGCGTCGCGGGTTTCTCTATCCAGGATGCGGCCGGGCGCTGGAACGGCTTCGACATCGATATCTGCAGGGCGCTCGCGGTCGCGATCTTCAACGATCGGGACAAGGCCAAGTTTGTGTCCCTGACCTCCAAGGACCGGCTGATCGCCCTTCAGGGCGGCGAGATCGACGTCCTGCCGCGCACCACGACCTGGACGCTGTCGCGCAATCTCGGCCAGGGCGTCACCTTCACGTCGGTGAACTATTATGACGGGCAGGGCTTCATGGTGGCGAAGAAGCTCGGTGTCGCCAGCGCGACCAAGCTCGACGGTGCCTCGATCTGCGTGGCGCAGGGCACGACGAGCGAACTCAATCTCGCGGATTACTTCCGCAAGCTGGGCATGAAATATGAACCCGCCGCCTTCGCCACGTCCGAAGAAGCACTCAAGGCCTACGAGGCCGGACGATGCGACGCCTATACGACCGACATCTCGGCGCTGGCCGCAGTGAAGCTCAAACTCCAGGACCCCGAAGCTCATGAGGTTCTGCCGGAGGTCATCTCAAAGGAGCCGCTGGGGCCCTGGGTCCGGACGGGGGATGAAGGCTGGTTCAATCTCGTGCGCTGGACGGTCGCGGCTTTGGTCAACGCCGAGGAGCTGGGCGTGACCCAAGCCAATGTCGGCGAGATGGCGAGATCAACCAACCCGGAGATCAAGCGCTTCCTCGGGCAGGACGGCAAGTTCGGCGAGGCGTTGGGCGTCAGCAACGACTGGGTCGTGCGGATCATCGCCACCGTCGGCAACTACGGCGAGTCTTTCGAGCGTTATCTCGGATCGCAGTCGCGCCTGAAGCTGCAGCGCGGACCCAACGCGCTCTGGACGCAAGGCGGACTGCAATACAGCCCGCCCTTCCGGTGAGGTTCGTTCCCGCGTCCTTGGCGGGTCGGCGCGCAAGGCTCTGGACTGTCCTTGAGGACGGTACGATGTCAAAAAACGAAGGCGGCTCGGTGGCTAATGTCGGTCGTGCCGACATTGGCTGTGGTCTGCCAAGGCCTCGATGATCGCGCAATCGTGGGCCGCGACGCCCCCCGAGCAGGTCGCGGCGATGCGCTCGAGCTCCTTCTCCAGCGAGCGCAGCCGCGCGATCTTGTGCCTGACCTCGTCGAGATGGGCGACCGAGATCGCATGGGCCTCGTCGCAGGTCATGCCAGGCGTGTCGGACAGCTTGAGCAGGGCGCGAATGCCGTCCACCGGAAATCCGAGATCCCGGGCGTGCTTGATGAAGGCGAGCCGCTCGACATGAACGCGGCCATAGCGGCGCTGGTTGCCCTCGGAGCGCTCCGGCTCCGGCAAAAGCCCGACCTGCTCATAATAGCGGATCGTCTCGACCTTGACGCCGGTCCGCTCCGACAGCGATCCGATCGGCATGACGCGCTCGGCAGGTCTGGCGTGCATTGTCGTCGATCCCCGAAACTCAAATGGCTGGAGAGCGTAACCTAGGAGGTCTCTCGGCGCCGGCAAGCGGCGTCGGCCTGTCCGGTGGTGGAGCGCGTGCATCGTGTGATCGAAAAGCAGGCGCCATTCCTGTCGATGCCGGGGCGAACGGCTTGCTCGATGATTTTGCTATTCCGGCCCGCGTCGCGTGATCTGTCGGAACACATGGATCATGCGCGTGCGATCCACCCTCGTCCGGTGCCGGCGTCATAAGACAGGTGGCAGGACCACGCACCGGCATCTGCCGTCCCGGTAAAACGCACCACGCAGGCAACCCCAAAGACGCGACCGATCCAGCTTTGCCTCCCCCACAAGAAGGCGATGCGCTTCGCTGTCGTCAGGATAACCTAGCAAGCCAGCTCGGTTGCGGCCAGAGCGCCGATCGCTGGCAAAAACCCATCATCCTCGGCGATCGCCTCGCCCTGCGTGAACACGGTCAGCAGAAATTCTTGGCCGCCCGGCAGGATGGCGCGAAGCGTGTCGTGCCGGCGAAACGAGGCACGCTCGTCGCCAAGCCAGCGGGTTCGTCCAGCCTTCGACCAGATCTTCGTGCCTTCCGGCAATGCGTCGCCGAGATAGCCCAGGAGTTGGTATGCGCCGCGGGTCCGATAGGGGCTCTTCGCGTCGCGGACGAGATGGTCGGCAACAAGGGCGTGGCGATCTCGCGGCAAGAGGCCCGAGTCGCTGAAAATCGCGTGCATCAGCCGCGCCATCGCGATCGGCGTCAGGCTGTTGTGCCCGGGGCCGGACAGGTCGAGCGCAAGCTTCTCGCGGCCGTAGCGCAGGTCGTCCATCAGCTTCTGGTTGAGATTGATGCCGGCCAGCTCCGGCCAGTCGAGCGCGGCGAAGATCCTGTTGATCTCCTCGCGGCGCTCGCGCCAGACGTTCATGTCCTCGTCGTCAAGCAGCGTGTCGCCGGTCGTGTTCGTCAGCAGGTCGATGATGTAGTTGGTCGCCGAATTCGATGACCACAGGATCATGTCACGCATGGCGCGATCGAGTTCGTCATGCGCGCCCAGACGTCCGTCCTCCAGACGCAGCTGCGCCGCGACGAGGTGGAACACCTTGACCAGCGAGCAGGGATAGCAACGCCAATCGGATCGCAACGCTGTACCGCGCGGTATGCCGCCTTCTCCTGGCTGGAGCAGCACATAGGCAAACTGCTCGAATGGAACACCGCGTGCGGCGTATATCGGCGCGGCATGAGCTTCGATCAGGGCGCCGATACCCTGCAGCCTTGCATCCTCGGTGAAGAAACTCATGGTGCGTCTCGTGATGCTGGACAAAAATCGGGTGCGCCTCAGCCCTTGGGCCTGAGCGCGGTGTCGAGACCCTCGCCGATCAGGGCAAAGGTCACGCCGGTGAAGATGATGGCGAGGCCGGGACAGGTCGCGATCCACCAGGCGTCGAACATGAACTGGCGTCCATCGGCGATCATCAGGCCCCATTCCGGCGTCGGCGGCTGGATGCCGAGGCCGAGGAAGGACAGCGACGTGATGGCGAGGATCGTCAGCACGATATCGGCCATCGCGTAGACGATCGCCGGGGTGACGGCATTGGGCAGGATATGTGTCACCACGACGCGCGCATCCGTCGAGCCGAAGCTGCGAGCCGCCTGCACGAATTCGAGTTCGCGCAGCACCAGCACCTCGCCCCGCGTGATGCGGGCAAAGGAGATCCAGTTCACCAGCAGGAAGGCGAGGTAGAGATTGGATTCTCCCGGGCCCAGCACGCCGACAATGGCGATTACCAGGACATGGAAGGGGAAGGCCCAGAAAATGTCGGTGATGCGCATGATCACGGTATCGACGCGTCCGCCGACGAATCCCGACAGCGCGCCGATCGCGATACCGAGGATGGCGGGCGCCAGCACGCAGACCACCGCGACCCTGAGATCGACCAGCCCGCCCGCCATCACGCGCGAGGCGACGTCGCGGCCGAGATCGTCGGTTCCAAACCAGTGCGTGGCGGAGGGCGGCTGCAGCGTATTGCCATAGTCCACCAGGAAGGGATCATGCGGCGTCCAGACCTGGCCGAGCCCGATGCACAGGCACAGCGGCAGGAGCATGGCGAGACCGACGAGCAGGGTCGGATCGAGGCGGCGCTTGCTCATCGCGTCAGTCCAGCCGGATGCGCGGATCGGCCACCGCATAGGCGATGTCCGTCGCGAGGTTGATCAGGACGACCAGCACCGCAAACACGATGGTGAGGCCCTGGATCATCGGGTAGTCGCGGGCGAAGATCGACTCGACGAAGAGCGATCCGAGCCCGGGCAGGGCGAAGACGGTCTCGATCACCACCGTGCCGCCGATGATCCAGCTCGTGTGGGCGCCGAGCACCGAGATCGAGCTGATCAGGGCGTTCGGCAGCACGTGAACGCGCATGGTTCGGCCCGTCGCATTGCCCTTGGCGCGGGCCGTGGTCACGTAATCGGAGCCGAGCACGTTGAGGATGCCGCTGCGCAGGCTGCGGATCGTCAGCGAGGCAGTCGCCAGCGCGATCACGAAGGCCGGCAGCGTGAGATGGTGCAGGCGCGACAGAAAGCCCGATCCATAGCCGGAGGTTGGAAACAGCGGCACCCAGATCGCCAGGGCCACGACGAGCACGAGACCGAGCCAGAAAGACGGTATGGCGAGCAGCACGGTGAAGACGAGCTTGATCAACAGATCGGTCGGTTGGTCCCGCTTGACCGCCGACAGCAGTGCCAGCGGCACGGTCATCGCCACTGCAATCACGGTCGAATAGGCAACGAGCCACAGCGTCGCCGGCAGGCGCTCCAGCACCAGCGTCGAGACGGTCTGGCCGTAAACGACCGAGCGCCCGAGGCTGCCGGACAGGATGTCACCCAGGAACAGCAGATATTGCCGCCAGAGCGGTAGGTCGAGCCCGAGCCGTTGCTTCAGCAGCGCGATCTCCTCGGGCCCGCCGCGGGCGCCGAGAAGCAGCGTTGCCGGATCGCCCGGCAAGGCGCGCAGCAGGAAGAAGCAGGCCAGTGTGATGCCGAAGAGCACCGGCACGAGCTGCACGAGCCGCTTGAGAACGTAATTGAGCATGATGGGGCAACCGATAGGCGAGGCGGCCCGAAGGCCGCTCCGGACCTCACTTCAGCTTGACGTCCTCAAGCCGGAAATTGGAGGTCGGCAGCACCTCGAAGCCTTCGACATTGCTGCGATAGGCATAGGAGGTTCCGGGATAGAACAGGAAGATCGACGGCGCGCCGTCATGGGCGAGCTTGACCATCTCCCTGAACATCGCGCCGCGCTCTGGCCCGTCCTTGGTTGCGCGCTCCTTCTCGTAGAGCTCGTTGACGCGCTCGCTCTTCCATTCGGTGTGGTAGGCGTTGGCGCGCTCGGGATTGACGATCAGGAAGCCGGCCATCTGGTCGGGATCGATCGTGTCGCTCGATGCGTAAGAGACGGCCATCTCGTAGTCGCCGGCCTTGGTGGTGGCCCAATGCGTGCCGCCCTCGACGAGGCGGATCTCGGCGGTGACGCCGATCTGCGCCAGGGCGCTCTGCATGGCTTGGCCCAGTTGCCGATGCAGTGGCCGGCCGGAATGCACGAGCAAGGACGTCTTGAAGCCGTCGGCATAGCCCGCCTCTTTCAGCAGGGCCTTGGCCTTCGCGATGTCATGGGCGTAGGGCTTCAGGTCCGGATCGGCATACGCCATCGGCGGCATCGGCGAGTTCGAAACTTTGCCCGCGCCGTAAAGCAGCGCCTTGACCAGGCCTTCCTTGTCGACCGCATAGTTCAGGGCCTGGCGGACGCGGACATCGTCGAAGGGCTTCTTCTTCGTGTTCATCAGTACGAAGTCGCTGCGCAGCACATTGGCGACGGCGGTCTTGATGGTGCCGGCGCGACCCAGGCTCTGCATCTGGTTCAGCGGGATCTCGAGTGCGGCATCGATCTCGCCGGCCTGCAGCTTGAGAACCCGGCTGTTGCCCTCGGGAATGACCATGAGCTCGGCGCCGTCGAGATCGGGCTTGCCGGCCTGCCAGTAGTTCGTATTCTTCTTGAGCGAGAGACCCTGGCCCTTGTTCCAGGCGGCCACCGTGAAGGGGCCGGATCCGATCGGTTTCTCGAAGAAGCTGCCCGATGCCGCCTCGAACGCCTTCTGGGGCAGGATCGCCGAGGAGAACAAGGCGAGGTTGTTGAGCAGCGGCGTGAAGACCTTCTTGAGCTTGAGGACCACCGTGCGGTTGTCCGGCGTCTCGATCTGGTCGATGCCGGCGAAGAAGCGTTTCCAGTTGCTGGCGTCGCTGCCGGCCCGCTTCAGGGAGAAGGCGACGTCGCCCGCCGTCACCGGTGTGTCGTCGGAGAACTTCGCCTCGCGCAGCTTGAAGGTATAGGTCAGGCCGTCGTCGCTGACCTGCCAGCTCTCTGCCAGGCCGGGTTCGAGTCTGGTCGCATCCTTGCTCGGCCGCAGCAGCGTGTCGAACACGAGGAGCTGGGCGAAGATCGAGGCGTTGTCGCTGGTTGCGATCGGGTCCAGCGAGACCAGGTCCTGCGTCTGTGCCAGCCGCAGGATACCCTTGGCGAGGGCGGTGGACGGCGCGGCCATCACGGCCGGGGCAAGAACGGCCAGCGTGAGTGCGGCAGCAGATACCATCGAGCGGAATGTGGTCATGCAGATCCCCTGATCTTGGCCGCGGTCCCGCAGCATGTTGCACCCTCCCATGACCGCACCTAGTCTCGCCAATGAAACATTCGGCAAGATCGTCAACCAAACGGAATAGGCTGATGAAGCTGAACGCGGTCCAGGTCATTGACGCCTTCGTTCGTCTCGGCGGCACCGGAGAAGCAGCCCAGGGGCTCGCCATAAGTCAGTCTGCGGTGATCAAGTCGCTGCATCAGGCCGAGCACGAACTCGATCTCAGCCTCGTCGCAACCGTACAGGGGCGGCTGACTCCGACACCCGAGGCCATCGAACTGATGCGCTTGGCGCGGCCCGCCCTCGGCTCGCTGCGCCGCGCGCGCCATGAGGCGGATATGATCCGCGTCGGCATGGCAGACAGGCTGCGGATCGCGACCGTTCCTGGCCTCGCCCATAGCATCCTGCCACCTGCAATCGCAGCGACGCGGCTTGCCTTGAACGATAGCGCTGCCGTCGAGGTGATCTTCGATCATGTTCGCGATCACCTCGCCGCAGGCGACGTCGATCTCGCCATCTCCTACGGCCCGATAGCGATCGATGGGCTGCTGGACGTCGTGCTGAAGCGCTGCCCCTTGGTCTGTGTGTTAGGACGGCCCCACCCGCTGGCCGGACTTGATGCACTCACGCACGCCGATCTCGATGGCGAGCGCTTGATCAGCTACGGGCCCGACGGCGTCAGCCGGTCGGACAGCTTTCAGGCAGCACTGGAACAAGCTGGGCTTACCGACAGGATTTCGATCACAGTTCGTCATACCGACACGGCCTGCCATCTGGCGAGAGAGGGCGTCGGCATCGCAGTCGTCGACGGCTTCGTCATCAGCAGCGGTCTGACCGAGGGGCTTGCGGTCCGGCCTCTCGAAGAGAGCCCGCTCGTGACGGCCTATGCGCATCATCGCGACGGCGCACCGCTGGATCGCGCTGCCGGCATTCTGCTCGACCATCTCGCGGGAGCTGCGACATGAGCGCGCTGACCCCCGCCCATGCGGCCGTTTTGCGCGCGGTCGATCGCTGCGGCACGACCGTCGAGGCCGCCCGGGAGCTGCATCTGACCCAATCGGCCATCAGCAAGATCGTCGCACGCAGCGAGGCGAGCCTCGGCATCGCGGTCTTCGATCGCCGCGATGGTCGCCTCGTGCTGCGCCCGCAGGCCCACGCCCTGATGCGGGCCCTCGGCGCAGTGGAAGATGAATGGCGCGCCTTGCGCGGATCGGTTGCTGATCTGCGCTCGGGGCGCGCCTTGCCGCTGCGGATCGCCTCGACCCCCAGCATCGGCCAGGGGCTGATCGCCCAGTCCATCCGGAGGATCGTCACGGAATACCCGCAGGCCCGTATCGAGCTGATCATGGGCGATGCGCCGACCGAACTGTCGCAGGGCTCGGCAGATCTGGGCGTGATGTTCTCGCCCCGCGTGACCGATGACATCGCCCTGACACCGCTCTCACACGCCTCGATCATCGCGCTCGTTCGGGAGGACGATCCGCTGGCATGTCGCGGCTCCATCACCCTGGGCGATCTCAGGCATCGTCGCCTCATCTGCTTCGACCGCGAGAAGTCGCCGCTGGGCTGGTTGATCGCTCGCGCTTACGAGGAGGCCGGGCTGGATTACGCCCCGTTCATGACGGTCCCCTACAGCATTTCGGCGGCGCATCTGCTGGCGAGGCACGGCGACGTGACCCTGATCGACAGCCTGTTGACACAGGCCCAGCGCTTCGACGGGCTCGTCAAGCTCGAGGTGACGCCGACGCTGCCACTCACAATCTGCCTCATGACGGTGCGCAGCCGACCATTGAGCCGATTGGCCGGGCGCTTTGTCGATATCCTGATATCGGGTGAGAAGGCCGATTGAGGCCCGCTGGACACTCTTGCAATCAGCGGATGGCACGGTGACAAAGCCGTACAATGATCTGCTTCAAATTTAGAATGAGAGCAGTAAGAATTAATCTTATAATTATTGAATACAGATGAGATTTTTATAAATGTAATGAATACATAAAGTAATTTTCTGCAAATTGATGTTGTGTCTGATGTTGATGTTGTATTAGTCAGTTCCATCTGGGACTGGGGTGATACAATGTATAACAATTCAAAACTGATTTATTTGATAGTGTTGCTGTCATCGACATGCGTATCGGCGATTGCCTACGCGCAAACCGTTACGCCGGCACCTGAGCGCGGCACGGGTACGGAGACGATCGCCCTCGATCAGATCACGGTGACGGCGACGCGTGGCGAAAAGCAGGTTCTCGACGTGCCCGGCACGGTGAGCATCATTTCGCGCCAGGAACTCGACGAGCGGATCACGCGCGATACGCAGGATCTCGTGCGCTACCAGCCGGGCATCAGCGTCAATCGGCAGACCACGAGCACCGATCCCTTCGGCAATTATGTCGGCTTCACCATCCGTGGCGTCGGCGGCAACCGCGTGCAGATGCAGGTCGACGGATCGCGCGTGATCGAGCGCGTCACGGACGGAAATCGTGATTTCGTCGATCTGCCGTTCCTCAAGAGCGTGGAGATCGTGCGCGGGCCGGGCTCGGTGCTGTGGGGAGCGGACGCGCTCGGCGGCATCGTCGCCTACCGGACCCTCGATCCACAGGACCTGCTGAAGGGCAAGGACAAGCCCTATGCGGTGCGGCTCGGCAGCAGCTATGACAGCCTCGACCGCTCCTTCGTGAAGACGGGCGTCGCCGCCTTCCGCTTCTCGCCTCTGCTGGAAGGCATCGTCGGCGTCAGCCAGAAGACTGGTCACGAGGCGAAGCTGACCAAGGCGCGGGCCGATGGCGGCCGCTGGGGCTGCCCCGTGCCGACGAGCCGTTTCCTCGGCTGCAACCAGCTCAATCCGCTCGACACGACGGTCTGGAACGCCTTCGGCAAGCTGGTCTTCAAGCCGAGCGGCGACCACACCTTCAAGCTGACTGGCGAATACTACGACAGCGATTCCACGGTGAACCAGCTCTACAATTACAACGTCGTCAGTTCAGGTATTCGCAACGGGCCCAACATCCGCAACCAGGTCAAGAACCGCAAGCGGATCGCGCTCGAGCATGAGTGGGAAGCCGGGCTCGGCTTCCTCGATTCGGTGCGCTGGCAGGCGTCGTTCTCGCCGCAGGAGCGCACCTATGTCACCAACAGCCTGCAGACGCTCGCCAACGGCCAGCAGCGCTTGACCCGCGGCCTGCACGACTACTCCGAGCAGTTCTCGCAGCTCGACATCCAGGCGAAGTCGAGCTTCGCGCTGGGGCCGAGCTTCCACCGCCTGACTTATGGCTTCCAGGGCGACGTCACCAAGACCGACTACAAGCGGCAGGACGACGTCCGCAATCTCTCGACGAACGTGCTGACCACCACGATCGCCAGCGGCTTCAACTTCGCCAATGCGACGACCACCAGGGCCGACGTTTATATTCAGGACGAGATCGAACTCATGTCCGGCCGCTGGACGATCACGCCCGGCATCCGTTACGCGACCTACAATGTCGATCCGAGACTGGGGCCCGGTTATGTCACCGTGCCCGGCAAGGCGCCGCGCGAAATCGTTTCACAAAAGGTGATTCCGCAGATCGGCACGATCTTCAAGCTGGACGAGACCTATTCGCTCTATGGCCGCTATGCCGAAGGCTTCAAGATGCCGACGGCCGAGCAACTCTACACCTCTCTGCCCTCGACGACCTTCACGCTGATCCCCAACCCCGATCTGCGTCCCGAAAGCGTTCGATCCTACGAGGTCGGCGTCCGTGGCCAGTTCGCCGAGGGCTGGTTCTCCGTCGGTGTCATCCATGCGCGCTACAAGGATTTCATCCAGTCCCTGTACCAGATCCCCGGCACGAACGATTACACCTATCGCAACGTCTCGCAGGTGCAGATTTCCGGCATCGAAGCCTCGGCGGAATACCGTCTGCACGAGCGCTGGCTGCTGAACGCCTCGCTCAGCTACCAGTATGCCGACCAGCGCGTCGCAGCCGGCTCGGCCAAGACCCCCTTCGACGTCAACCCCTTCAAGGCCGTCACCGGCGTCAAATACCTGATGCCGGAATACGGGCTTGAGGCCGAGATCATCGGCACCTTCGCGGGCGGCGCCAACCGGGCAAGCACGACGGACACCTTCAAGCAGGGAGGCTATACGGTGTTCGACGCCTATCTGAACTGGAAGCCGACCTCCTTCATCACCCTGCGCGGTGGCGTCGAGAACATCTTCGACAGGCGCTATTTCGCCAATCTCGTCGGTGGCACCTACACGAAGACGGCCTCGGCCTCCGTCGCGGCAGGCAATCCGCTCGAACTCCAGACCGCGCCGGGCCGGACCTTCAAGATCTCGGCCACGGCCGAGTTCTGAGCCGCCGCCATGCCGAATGAGCCGCCCCCGCCCTTCAGGCAAGGCGGCTCCTGCGACGCTGTGACCGAGACCCCGCAGCGTAGCGCCCTCTTTCAGGAGCCTGCAAGATGACCGAGACCTCCAACCCGCGCGAAGCGCTCGCGCAAAGCCCCGCCGAGATTCTGCCGCTGCTGACCGCCATGGGGCGGGTGATGCTGAGCACCCGTCTCAACGGCGCGATCCATGAGCGCATGGGCCCCATTGGGACCGTCACGGTCGCGGACGGAAAGGCTCGCCTGGAAGGCGAGTTCCACGACAGCATCATCGACCTCTCGGTCGTCACGCGCATCGTCGCCGACCGCTCGGGCAAGATGCGCGACAAGGTGCTTCCCAAGCTCGAATGCCAGGATGCGGCCGGCGAGACGCTGTTCAGCCTGATCGGTCTCGAAGGGCTCGAACCGTTCGACAAGGCGCTCGCCTCTCTCGGCGCCGGCGAACCGCTCGAATCGGTGCCGCGCGACACCCCGGCGGGCGGGGCCTCGCCGGAGCTGCCGGCGGACGATCTCTGCGCCGCGACCTTCGCCGCGATCCTCGCCAATGGCCAGCCGATCGCGATCGATCT
>QBLV01000097.1:13758-15949 GCA_003241815.1 Hyphomicrobiales bacterium
GATCTCAGCCGGCCGGGATTGTTCCAGCATTGGGCGGGCGTACCCCCCGAACCCAAGCCGTCGATGGGCTTCATCAATGTGATGCAGGGCGATTTCCATCTGCATCTCAAGGCGGGCGCCGTGTCCGGCTGGCGCCGCGAGGAGGCGGAAGGCGAGGTCGTGCTCTACGCCCAGGATGCGGACGGTCGCGACAGCGGCCTCGCGCTGCGTGGTCCCGCTACAGCCTTTGCGGGTGTGCCGGGCATCGACCGTGGCTGAGGCGCATTCAAGGGAGGCCCCGGTCATGGTCGCGCATCCGCGCGCGGCCTGGCTTTGTCCCAATACGGGGGCGGAGGTGGGCCAGCGGGACCTGATGCGCGCCATGTCGGCCAAGCGCGTGGTCCTGCTCGGCGAAACCCATGACGTCGCCGAGATCCATCGCTGGCAGCTCCATGTCATGGCGTTCCTGCACATGATGCGGCCGAGCATGGCGGTCGGCTTCGAGATGTTTCCGCGCAGGGTCCAGCCGGCGCTCGATGACTGGGTCGATGGCAAGATGGATACCGCGACCTTCCTCGAATGCTGCGACTGGCGCCAAGTCTGGGGTTTCGATCCTGAACTCTATCTGCCGCTGTTTCATTTCTGCCGGCAGCAGCGGGTGAAGATGCTGGCGCTCAACTGCCGCCGTCCGCTGGTGACGCGGGTCGGCAAGGAGGGTTGGGATGCGATCCCGGCCGAGGAGCGCGACGGCGTGACACCGTCCGCGCCAGCGACCGATGCCTATCGCGCCTATCTCGAGCGGCTGATGGGTTCCTTCGCCGATCGCCCGGTTTCGACGCCGACGCCGATCAGCGACCGCTTCCTGCGCGCCCAGCAGACCTGGGACCGCGCTTTCGCCTGCGGCATCGCAGACCATCTCGCCAGCACGCCCGACGATCTGGTCATCGGCATCATCGGGCGCGGCCATCTCGAATACGGTCATGGCACGCCCCATCAGCTCCGCGATCTCGGCATCGAGGATGTCGCCGTGCTGCTGCCGGCCGACCGCGACAGCCATGAGCTTGCGGAGCTTTCGGGCATCGCCGATGCGATCTTCCGGCTCGACATGCCGGAGCCGCCGAGCCCCCGGCGCGACCGGCCCAAACCGACATGATGGCCGTGTTCAGCCATATCACCCGGCTGGCCAAGCTCTGCATCAGCGGACCGGGCGGTATGCTGGGCGTGGTCTATTTCGTCGCCATCGTCGGACTCGGCCTCATCGGTATCCGTATCTCGATCCTGCTGATCACCTGGAACGCCGATTTCTACAACGCGATCCAGAAGCTGGACGTGCCCGGCGTGCTCCTGCAAATCCAGGTCTATTTCGGCCTGACGGCGATCTCGGTCGTGCTGCATCTGGCCTCGGCCTATCTGCGCCGCATGCTGCAGATCCGCTGGCGGCATTCGCTGACCGAGGCAGCACTCGAACGCTGGCTGTCGGGCAAGGCCTATTGGCATCTGCGCGAGCGCACCGAGGCCGGGCTCGACAATCCCGACCAGCGCATCGCTGAGGATTGCCGCATCTTCGTCGACAAGCTCACCGACGAGGCGCTCGACCTGATCACCAGGGTGGTCGGGTTGGTGTCCTATGCCACGATCCTGTGGTCGCTCTCGACCTTCGCACTCGCCTTCACCTTTGCGGGGTTCGACATCGAGATTCTGCGATACATGGTCTGGGCGGCGCCGATTTATGTCGCGATCGCCACCTTCATCACGCATGGGCTCGGCGCTCCGCTTAAGAAGCTCGATTTCGAGCAGCAGCGCCGCGAGGCTGATTTTCGTTTCGCGCTCACGCGGCTGCGCGAGAATGTCGAGCCTGTCGCGCTCGCCGGGGGCGAGGCGGCGGAGCGCAGCCAACTGTCCCAGCGCTTCGCCGCGCTGGCCGGCAACTGGCATCAACTGGCCAATCGCGAGCTGATCCTGGGCTTCTTCTCGCGGCCCTATTTCCAGACCGTGCTGACGATCCCGATCTTCCTGGCGTTGCCGGCCTATCTCGCCGGGCGGGTGACCTTCGGCGGGCTGATGCAGCTTCGCTCCGCCTTCCAGAATGTCGTCACGACGCTGTCCTGGTTCATCTTTTCCTACAAGGAGCTGGCCCAGCTTGCCGCGACCGCCAGCCGACTGAGCCATTTCATCGCCGCTGCCGAGGCGGCTGCGGCCCTCGCTCCCCAGC
>QBLV01000098.1:0-4410 GCA_003241815.1 Hyphomicrobiales bacterium
CCAGATCACTGGCTCAGCCCACCAAAGGACGATCGACGTGCATCAAGCGGGCTAGCCGGCGATCGAGCTCGCTCCAATTACCTCCCGCTTAATCGACCGGTCTGCCCGATCCCGTCAGCATGGCCCCATCGACCCCGAGGCGCCTCAAGCCTCCCAGCGAATGGAGACGACCATGTCCACGATCCAGCCCTCGCGCTTCCTGCGGAACGCTCTTGCTTTGGACGCCGCCGCCTGCGCCGGCACCGGCCTGTTGCTGTCGCTCGCGGCCGGCACCCTCGCCGGCCCGCTCGGCTTCCCCGAAGGATTCCTGCGCGGTGCAGGGCTTATCCTGCTGCCCTGCGCCGCGGCGCTTGCCTGGTTCGCCAGCCGTGAGAGCCTGCCGAAGCTCACCGTCTTCGCCGTGATCGGCATCAACCTGCTCTGGATCGCCGACAGCATCGTGATCCTGGTGGCGAACTGGTTCGTGCCCACGGGGCTTGGTATCGGGTTCGTGCTGGCGCAGGCGACTGCGGTCGCAATCGTGACGGAGTTGGAAATCATCGGACTGAAGCGGTCGCAGACCCGTCTGCCGGCTCGGCTTGCCTGATGCCAACCAGCTTGACCATCGGCAACGGCCCCGGATGCTCGTCACATTCGGGGCCGTTGCCGGGCGGCCAGCGGCCAGGTCGGGAGACGTCTACCAGCCAGCCAGCACGTTGCCCTTGAAGCGCTGTGCGATGAACGCCTTGATCTCCGGCGTGTGGTAGGTCTCGACCAGCGTCTTGACCCAGGGCTTGTCCTTGTCGGCCGTGCGCACGGCGATGACGTTGACATAGGGACCTTTGGGGTCCTCGCGCAGAATCGCCGAGGTCGGTTCGATCTTGGCGTCGACGGCGTAGTTGGTGTTGATCGCGGCGGCCGCGACGTCGGCCAGCGTCCTCGGGGTCTGGGCCGCCTCGACCTCGACGATCTTCAGCTTCTTGGGATTGGCGACGATGTCGATCGGGCCCGGCTTGAAGCCGACGCCGTCCTTCAGCTTGATGACGCCCTTGTCCTGCAGCAGCAAGAGCGCGCGGCCGCCATTGGTCGGGTCGTTCATGATCGCGACAGACGAGCCGTCGGGCACATCGGCCCAGCGCTTGTGCTTGGCCGAGTAGATGCCGAGCGGGAAGTTCACGGTCAGCCCGACGCTGACAAGCTTGAAGCCGCGATCCTTCACCTGGTTGTCGAGATAGGGCTGGTTCTGGAAGGAATTCGCCTCCAACTCGCCAGCGTCGAGCGCCTGGTTGGGCACGACATAGTCGGAGAACTCGACGATCTTGAGATCGATTCCCTTCTTGGCGAGCAGCGGCTTCACCTGTTCGAGGATTTCGGCATGGGGGCCCGGCGAGACGCCGATGCGGACGATGTGCGGGGCCTGGGCGAGCGCGGGGACCGACAGGGTCAGTGCGATGACGGCGGAGGCGGCAAGCGCGGCGCGGCGGGTGATGATGGCCATGGGATGGTTCCTTTGATTGGTGATGGATATCCCTCAGCCCTCATCATGAGGAGCCGCGAAGCGGCGTCTCGAAGGATGCTCCAGCCTGTGCGGGAGCCCCCTGGACCATCCTTCGAGACGCGAGCTCGCGCTCGCTCCTCAGGATGAGGGCTGAGTGTGGGCTGAATGGTCGTGTTCAGGCGTGGCGCAGGCGCTTGTTGAGCCGGCGGGCAAGATGGTCGCCGATCGTCTGCACGGTCTGGACGAGCACGATCAGGACGGCGACGACGGCGGCCATGACCTCGGGCATGAAGCGCTGGTAGCCGTAACGGATGCCGAGATCGCCCAGTCCTCCGCCGCCGACCGCGCCGACCATTGCCGAGAAGCCGATCAGGCTGACGATGGCCAGCGTCAGGCCGAGCGCGATGGCCGGCAACGCCTCGGGCACGAGCACCTTGCGGACGATTTGCAATGGCGTCGCGCCCATCGAACGGGCCGCCTCGACCAGGCCCTGATCGACCTCGCGGATGGCGCCCTCGATCAGACGCGCGATGAAGGGCGTCGCCGCGACCGTCAGCGGCACGATCGCGGCGTTGGTGCCGATCGAGGTGCCGGCGATCAGCCGGGTGAAGGGGATGATCGCGACGACGAGGATGATGAAGGGCGTCGAGCGCGTCGCGTTGACCAGCGTGCCGAGCAGCGTGTTGACGAGCTGCGCCGCGAAAAGTTCGCCGCGCTTGCTGGTGGCGAGGAAGACGCCGAGCGGCAAACCGAGAACGGTGCCGAGCCCGGCGGCGACCGCCACCATCTGCAGCGTGTCGAGCGTGGCCTGCCCGATCAGGGCCAGGATCTGGGGGGAGATGATCTCAGGAAACATGGCCGATAACCTCCGCCTTGAGTTCGAGGCTGTTGAGCGCGCCGAGCACAGCGGCGAGCTTGGGCTGCTGCGACGGCACCGAGACGAGCAGGCTGCCGAAAGGCCGTCCGGCAATCGCGTCGATGCGGCCGGCCAAGATGTTGACGTCGATGCCGATGGTTGAACTCAGCCGGCTGATCACCGGGGCCGTCGAGTTCTCCCCTGTGAACGTGATGCGAAGCACAGCCTGATCACCCTCGCGTGCTTGCGTGTGGATCTGCCCTGCGAGATAGGCCGGCACCTCGACCCCCGTCACGGCCTCGACGAAGCGAGCGGTGGTCGGATGCTGCGGGTCGGTCAAGACCGAGAATGTCTCGCCCTCCTCGACGATGCGGCCACCCTCGATCACCGCGACACGGTCGCAGATCTCCTTGATGACCGGGATCTCATGGGTGATCAGCAGGATGGTGATGCCGAGATCGCGGTTGACCTGCTTCAGCAGGGCCAGGATCGATTTCGTGGTCTCGGGATCGAGCGCCGAGGTCGCCTCGTCGCAGAGCAGTACCTTGGGCTCGCTCGCCAGCGCCCGGGCGATGCCAACGCGCTGCTTCTGCCCGCCGGAGAGTTCCGCCGGATAGCGCTCGCGCTTGTCGGCGAGGCCGACCAGATCGAGCAGGCGAGCGATCCTTTGCTCGATCTGGGGCTTCGGCGTTCCCGCGATCTCGAGCGGCAGCGCGACATTGTCGAAGACCGTGCGTGAGGACAGCAGGTTGAAGTGCTGGAAGATCATGCCCGTGGCACGGCGGCGGGCGCGCCAACCGGCTTCGGTCAGGCCCGTGACATCCTCGCCATCGATCAGGAGGCGGCCGGAGGTCGCGCGCTCTAACCCGTTGACGAGGCGTATCAGGGTCGATTTGCCGGCGCCCGAACGGCCGATGACGCCGACGATCGCGCCTTGGGGCACGTCGAGATCGATGCCCGACAGCGCCGCGACCGGCCCTTGCGCGCCACGGCCGGCATAGGTTTTCCCGACCTGTTCAAAGCGGATGATCGGAGGGTTGGGGTCCGGCACGGGGCCGGTGCCGACGCGGAAGGCGTCGGGCTTCACGGGGGCGTTCATCATGACCTCGGGATCGGGATGTGGGTGGGCCGAAGCCGCATGTGGCTTGACGAAGGACGCTTCGTTACTGCCGGGTCCGCCCGCCATGGCTGCGGCGGGGCGAAGCCAGCTGGCGGGCGGCCAGTTCGGCAGCGCCGGGCGTGGCGAAGCGATGCCCCTCGATCGCGTTGAAGACCGAAGAGGCCGCGATGAACGTGAAATAGCGTTCGTCGCCGCGCCGGCTGACGAGACCCGCCTGGGTCTCGCCGATTTCGATGATGTAGGCCTGCTGGCTTGCGGCCGCCCGACGTGGCGCCTGATGGTTGTCGATATGCTGGAAGGCGGTCATGGCTGCGCTCCCGCCGCGTCTGCGGCGCTTGTGGACATCTGAAGGGGTTGGGTTGGAAGCCGCGCTCGCGCGGCCTCAGGCCAAGTTCAGAGTCGACAACAGCAGCCGGTGTGCAGCATCAGCGTTCGGGGCTGGCGAAGGGTCGCATCGGTCATGTTCGTCTCCTGTCGATGGAGCCCACGACCTCGTCGTGGCGCTTTAGCGTTTGGTGACGCGGCGCAAGCTGCTCGCTCAAATCCCCGCGGCCGTTCGGCAGAACCGATCGACCCCGCCAATTTGGCGAACGATATCCTTCTTGTCAATACGATCGTTCTTTTAAAGAAACGCGCTTCCTTGGGTGGCCCCGCCGAAAGCGGCACCCTCACGAGAACAATGTTCTTCGCGCCCCGCCTTGGCCTGCGGCTGCGCCGCGTCTTGACGCTGATGCCTGCGCCGGGCCATCTGCCCGCATGATGGTCGAGACGCATCTGCTGCGATGCTGGCGCCACTCCGTGCTCGGAGCGTGGCTGGCGGTCGCCTATGCGCTTGCTGTGCTGGCATCGGGGCTGGCGCCCGCGGCGGCGCATGCCGTGCTCGATGGCGCCGTGCTCTGCTCCGGGCTGACGCTGCCGGGACAGGATACGCCCGAGCCGGCAAGCGAACTCCAGCAT
>QBLV01000098.1:4442-15300 GCA_003241815.1 Hyphomicrobiales bacterium
GCCAGGACGCATCGGTCACGCTGGCCAGGGTGTCGGTCGCTGCCGCTGCCGGGACCATCCACGCCTCGGTCGACGCGCCCGCGCCAAAGCCAGGCCTGCCGCCCTCGCACGCGCCGCCCGGCGCGCTGCCCCGGCACCTCTGAACACACTCTTCCGGCCCGCGCCCGACATGGCCGCGACGTGGCCCCTATCCGTTCAAGCGCATCGATGCGCCTATCAGGACATTCCCATGACCAAATCTATCCTCGCCGCCCTTGCGATCTCCCTGTCGCTGGGCGGAACAGCCCTCGCTCACGACTACAAGGCCGGCGCGCTCAAGATCGACCATCCCTGGAGCCGCGCGACGCCCGGCGGCGCCAAGGTCGGCGGCGGCTATCTCGTCATCGAGAACACCGGCACGGCGGCCGACCGCCTTGTCTCGGTCACGGCGCCGTCGATTGCGGGAAAGACTGAGATCCACGAAATGGCCGTGACCAATGGCGTGATGACGATGCGGCCGCTCGATGGCGGTGTCGAGATCGCGCCGGGTGCCAAGGTCGAGTTCAAGCCCGGCGGCTACCACATCATGTTCATGGAGCTGAAGCAGCCGCTGAAGCAGGACGAGCGCGTCAAGGGCACCCTGACCTTCGAGAAGGCCGGCACGGTCGAGGTCGAGTTCAAGGTCGAGGGCGTGGGCGCGCGCGGCGCCGATGCGAGCGCGCATAAGGGGCATTGAAGGGCGTCCTGCCCGGGCTTGACCCGGGCATCTCCTGCACGAGATCCTCGGGTCGCCGCTGCGCGGCGCCCGAGGATGACGCTTAAAGCGCGGCGCGCGGATCGATCTTGGCGACACGCGCGAGCAGATAGTCGACCTCCGCCCTGGCGGAGGCGCTGATCGCCGAGCCCGGCTTGCGCTGGGCGTCGCTCTTCAGGATGCCGCGCTTCATCAGCGTGTATTTGCGCACGGCCAGGCCGACGCCCTGCTGCTGTTCGTAGCGCATCAGCGGCAGATGCGCGTCGAAGATGTCATGCGCCTCGTCGCGCTGCCCGGCCTTCTGCAGCTTGACCACGTCGATCAGCAGCTCGGGGAAGGCGTAACCGGTCATGGCGCCGTCGGCGCCGCGTTCCATCTCGAAATCGAGGAAGAGCCCGCCATTGCCGGTCAGGATCGAGATCGGCCGCAAGCTGCCGTCGCCCTGGAATTTGCGCAGGGTCGAGATCTTCTCCAACCCCGGCCAGTCCTCGTGCTTGAGCATGACGCAGGAGGGGTTGTCGGTGACGATCTTGCGAATGACGGCCGGCGTCATGACGACCGAGAGCGTCAGCGGATAATCCTGAATGACGAAGGGAATGTCGGTGCCGATCGCCTCCACGGCCTGCGCATAATAGCCGGTGATCTGGTCGTCGGTGCGCAAAGAGGGCGGCGGCGCGATCATCACGGCGGCGGCGCCGAGCTCCATCGACTGGCGCGCGAGCGAGCGCATGGCGGCAAAGCCCGGGGCCGAGACGCCGACGATCACCGGCTTGCCCGGCATGCCGGCCACCGCCGTCTTGACGATCCGCAACGACTCTTCCGGCTCCAGCTTGGGGGCCTCGCCCATGATGCCGAGCACGGTCGTGCCGTCGGAGCCGATCTCGTCATAGAAGGCGAAGAGCTTCTCGGTGGAGGCCCAGTCGAGCGTGCCGTCGGGGTTGAACGCGGTCGGTGCGATCGGGAAGACGCCGTTGGCGTCGGCGGTGAGGGTCATGGGGGGGGACTTTCGGCTAGGGTGGCTTTGCGGGTTGGCCTGGCGCCCTGGTCGGGCTTGACCCGACCAGATTGAAAACCAGCGAACTGGTCCGAGAGCTTCTCGGGGCAAGCCCGAGAATGACGCTCTTCAGTCTACTCAGATGATCCGCGTGCGAACCGTGCCGACGCCGGCAATCTCGCCTTCCAGCACATCGCCCGAGACCACGGCAGCGACGCCCTCGGGCGTGCCGGTGAAGATCAGGTCTCCGGGCGCGAGCTCAACCAGCCCGGAAAGATAGACGATCGTCTCCGACACGTTCCAGATCTGCTTGGAAAGGTCAGAGGTCTGACGAGCGACGCCGTTGACGACGAGTTCGATCTTGCCGGCGCTGGGATGGCCGATATGGCTCGCGGGCGCGATTTCGCCGATCGGGCCGGAGAAATCGAAGCCTTTGCCCATGTCCCAGGGCTTGCCGCCCTTCTTGGCGGCGGCCTGCAGGTCGCGGCGGGTCATGTCGAGGCCGGCGGCATAGCCGAAGACATGGGAAAGCGCGTCGGCCTCCGCGATGTCCTTGCCGCCGGTGCCGATCGCCACGACTAGCTCCATCTCGTGATGCAGATCACTGGTCTTGGTCGGATAGGGCATGTCGGCGCCGTTGATCAGCAGGGCATCGGCGGGCTTGGTAAAGAAGAACGGCTCCTCGCGGTCGGGATCGCCGCCCATCTCGCGGGTGTGCTCGGCGTAGTTGCGGCCAACGCAGAAGACGCGGCGCACCGGGAAGAGGCCACCGCCCGCCACGGGAACGCCCGTCACCGCGGGCGGGTCGATCACATAATTCGTCATATTGAAGGTTCTCCTGAACCGATGTTTCGCCGTCGTTCATGCGTGAGGGAGCGCGAGGGAGCAAGGCCCCCGCTCGCGAGCGGCCTTGCTCGGGCGGTATACCGCGGCCCAACCGAACCGCCGTTGTGCGGCGCGTTATTGCAACCCGAGCGGATTGCCCCATACAGTAGGGCCGGACCGGCATGAGCCGGCCTGAACAGAGACTGAAGGAACAGCACGTGAGCACGGGTACCGTGAAGTGGTTCAACGAGACCAAGGGCTATGGATTCATCACGCCTGACCAGGGCGGCCAGGATGTGTTCGTGCATATCAGCGCGGTCGAGCGCTCGGGCATGCGCGGCCTGAACGAAGGCCAGAAGATCAGCTACGATCTCGAAGCCGATCGCAAGACCGGCAAGTCGTCGGCGGTCAATCTCAAGACGGCCTGATCTCAAACCCCTGCGGGAGGCCGATCGGCGGCGACGCATCCCGAGCCAATGCGAATCTCTATCGATCTATTCGGACTGAAGACGATTCCCCGGCATGCCCGTCGCCAAGAAGGCGGCGGTCGAGGGCCAAGAAAGCCCCTACGCGGCCCGAAGGCCCTCGCTAGCTCGTCAGCGCTAGCTCCGCCCGACAGCCGGGCGAAACAGCTGACCTTTCTCCGCCACCAGCACGATCGCCAGCGCCACAAGTCCGCAGAGGGCAAAGCCCAGCGTCAGCGGAACAACCGTGCCGTCGAAATGCTGCCCGATATAAAAACCGAGCGACGCGCCGCCGATCGTGGTTACGAAGCCCTGTACCGAGGACGCTGTTCCAGCGACATGGCCGAGCGGGTCCATCGCCATGGCGCCAAAATTGGGCGCGACGAGCCCGAAACAGAACATGGCGCCAGCCTGGAATGCGGCAAAGCTCCAGATCGATTCGTGCCCCGAGAGCGCCAGCAGCGCATGGATTCCCGTCAGGGCGATATAGCCCAGCAGCGCGCCATGCGAGACGCGGCGCATGCCCAGGCGCCCGACGATGCGCGAGTTCAAAAGCGAGGCAGCAGCCATGAACATGGCGATCAGCGCGAAGATCGTCGTGAACCACTCCGGCGCATCGAAGACGTCGACGAAGACCTGCTGGGCCGAATTAATGAAGCCGAAGAGCCCGCCGAGCACGAAGGCCATCGCCAGCATGTAGCCGACGGCGAGCCGCGTCGTCAGTGTGGTGCGGAAGGCGGCGACGACGCTCGTGAACTCGATCGGCTTGCGGTCCTCGGAATTTTGAGTTTCGCGCAGGCTCAGCACCACCCAGAGCATCACGAGTGCGCCGAAGATCGTCAGCACGCCGAAGATCCAGCGCCAGGGCGCGACCCAGAGGATCGCCTGGCCGACCGATGGCGCCAGGATCGGGACGGCCAGAAAGACGATCATGGCCAGCGACATGACACGGGCCATGTCGCGGCCGGAATAGCAGTCGCGCACGATCGAGACGACGAGCACGCGCGTTGCCGCCGCACCGACGCCCTGGACGACGCGGGCCAGCATCATCGTCTCGAAGGAGCCGGCGAAAGCAGCGGCGATGCTGGCCGCGACATAGACGACGAGACCAAACAGCAGAACGGGCCTGCGGCCGAAGCGGTCTGACAGCGTGCCGTAAACGATCTGCGCGGTTCCGAAGCCGAGCAGATAGGAGGTGATGATCCATTGCCGCTCATTGGCCCCGGCGATGCCGAGCGCGTCCGCCATCTGCGGCAGCGCCGGCAACATCGAGTCGATCGCGAGTGCATTGGCCGCCATCAGCGCGGCCATCAGGGCCACGAAGGACCGGAAACTCATGCCGTGGCGCGGCGCGGCCGGTTGGGAAGCGTTAGTCATGGGCAGCCTGTCTACGGGCGCGCCGCCGCCGAACGGCGAACGCGGAATGATCACAAGCCCCTGGCCGGCCCGTCTAGGCCGTCATCAGACGCGTGACAACCCGACCCGACCGGGCCCCGCCATGCGTGAGGCGCGAGGCATCTCCATGGCAGGTTCGATGCTGTGAGCGAAAGGACGTCCGCGCCCTTCAGCGCTCGTGCCGCCTGATCCGCCGGACCATCTCATTCAGCGCCAGCAACACCAGCGCCAGAATGAAGGGCAGGATGTAATAGACGATGCGGAAGATCAGCAACGCACCGAGCACAGGCTCGAAAGGAAGGCGGCTCAGCGCGACCAGCATCGTCGCCTCGAAGACGCCGAGCCCGCCCGGCGCATGGCTGGCGATACCAATGAGGCAGGCAAAGACATAGACGGCGAGGAAGCTCGGATAATCGATACCGTGCCCGCCCGGCAGCAGGACGAAGAGCACGGCCGCAGCGGCACAGACCTCGGCCGCGCCGAGGAACATCTGGCCGAGCGTGATGGCGAGTCCTGGCAGCGGCAGGTTCCAGCCGCGCACGCGGATGGTGCGCTCACCGGTCGCGATCCACAGCAGATAGCCGATCGTGCCTGCCGCCACGGCCGCGCCGACCGCTTGCACCACCAGCGGTGTGGTGCGCGCCAGCGCGGCGACGGATGGCGTCGAATAGAACAGGCTGGCGCAGAGAATCGCGCCGAGGCCCAGCCAGAAGGTCAGCCCGGCGATGACAGTGAGGCTGGCGACCTCAGAGGCGCGCACGCCCTTGGGCGAGTAGATCCAGTAGCGCACGGTGCCGCCTGTCACGATCGGGAAGCCGAGCGTGAAGGAGACCGAATAGCTGGTGAAGGACGCCAACGCCGTCGTCCGGTAGGGAATCGACAGGCCGAGCCGCTTCAGGGCCAGCGCGTCATAGCCGGTGAGCAGCAGATAGCTCAGGGCGGTGAAGGCGCAGGCGAGCCCGAGTTGACGCAGGCTTGCATTGGCGAAGGCCCCGGCCAGTTCGCCCGGCTCGATCTCCTGCACGATATGCCAGAGCACCACCAGCGAGGCGCCGAAGATGACGATGCTGGCGAGTGGCCCGAGCCACCACCAGCGGCTGCGCCTGCGCGGAGGCATTCCTGGCTCTGGCTGGCCGAACGACATACGTACTCATGTTCGGTTTCGCGCAGGAGGCGGTTGCCAGCGGCGCCGATTGCGGGCGGAGGGGCAGGCTCGCCCCTGCCGCAGACATAAAGCCTCGCGGCCAATGCACAAGGCGGCACGGCGCGGCGAATGCGCGCCATGAGCCTCGCGCAACGCGGGCTCAGCCCGTTTTCCTGAACACCCGCAGAGTCTTGAAGCCGGCGACCTCATCGACCGGTGCGGTCCTAGCCCACTCGGCGATGACCGGCTCAGCCGTCGCATAGGCAAAGGAGCCGGTGTAGAACAGCAGGTAGCCGCCGACATCGGTCTGGGCCGTGAAAAGGTCGATCACCTCGCGGTCGGTGAGTGCGCCATAGGCGTCGTTTGCCTCCGTCCGGAATTCGCAGGCATGGAAGAGGGTGACGATGTCGAAGCGCGGCAACAGCCTGGCGTTGCTCGTGTAGATGTCGCCGAAATAGGCGCTATAGGTCTTGGTGATCGTCGGGTTTTCGATCGCGAGCTTGACGAAGGCGTCGTATTCCTTCGGCGAAGCGGTGATGCCCAGCACGGTGCAGTCGAGTTCAGGCTCGGCACAGCGGATGCCCACATAGTGGTGCCCGCCCGTGCCGAAATGGTAGATTCGCTTGCCGGAGATGCCCTGCTCCTCCAGCCATTCGACGAAATGCACGTCGCAGGGACATTGCTCGACGCGCAGGCCCCAATAAACGTCCCATATGTTCATCGTCGCGGCATTCATGGCATTGCGCTCCTCGAAAAGGTGATGGTCATTCGGCAGGCCCGGCCTGCGCGGGCAGGGTGGCCTGATCCGGTCCCGCATGGCGCACCGCCATCCGCACGACGCCGCCGGCGCGCTTCAGCAGCAGGCGATGGGTCGCGGCTTCCGCGAAGCCCGCGCCCTGGCCGAAGGCGATGATGATCGCATCGGGCCGTGCGGCGCGCAGTTCCGCCAGCAGTTCGAGGGCGGCATCGGTGTCGAAGGCGCTCGTCGCCTCGTCCAGCAACACGACGTCGGGCTTCTCGAGCTCGGCGCGCGCCAGAGCGAGACGCTGGCGGTCGCCGGTCGCCAGTTCCTTGTCCCAGTCGCGATTCTCGTCGAGCAGCGGCGCAAGGCCCGAAAGACCATAGCGGCGTAGCGCGCTCGCGAGTTGCTCTTCCGGCACCGCCCTGCCCGTGTCGAGGACCGCGCGCAGGCTGCCTTCCGAGAGATGCAGTTTCTGCGGCACGGCCGTGACGAAGGCACCGGGCGGCAGCAGAATCGCGCCACGCCCCCAGGGCCAGAGGCCCGCCACCGCCTGGATCAGCGCGGCCTTTCCGAGGCCGAGTTCGCCGGAAACGTGCAGGGTCGCCCCCGGTGGCAACGAACAGGAGATATCGGCGGCGAGCGTGCGGCCGTCGCGGTCGATCAGCGTGACTTCATCCAGACAAAGGAGGCCATCGCGGCTCGGCTGGATCGTCAGATGCTCGCCCGGCGGCTCGCCATCGACGCGTTCCAGCGCATCGGCCAGCTCGTTGACGCGCCGCGCCGCCGCCAGCCATTCGGCGATGCGCATGAAGTTGTCGAGCACCCAGTTGAAGGCATTCTGCACGGCCACGAAAGCGGCCGCGACCTGAACGACACCACCGAGCGACATTTCCCCTGAGAGATATTTCGGTGCAGCCAGCAGCAGCGGCACCACCGGCACGAGCGCGCCGCTGCCATTGGTGATCCATGTCAGCCGGCCGCGCTGGCGGATCATGGCGAGCCAGCGCCCGACCAGGCTGTCATAGGTTTGCGCCACGGCGCGGCGCTCGCCGGCCTCGGTGCGGGCGAGCGCGATCGTTTCGCCATGATCGCGGATGCGCATCAGCGAGAAGCGCAGCCGCGCCTCGCCCTCGTTGCGGGCCGCGATCAGGCTCGGCAGGCGGCGCCCGACGACGGTGACGAGCAGCGAAACCAGGATGGCATAGACGATCGCTGCCAGCACCAGATAGGCCGGGATGATGATCGAAGCTTCGCCTGAGCGCAGGGTCAAGGCGCCACCGATCTTCCAGAGTATCTCGATGAAGGTGATGATGGTGATGATGGCCGAGAGCAGGCCGATGGCGAAATCGACGACCGGCTCGGTCGCCCAGCGCACATCGTCGGCGATGCGATATTCAGGGTTTGCGGGCTCATAGCCGGAAAGGCTGAGCCGGAAGAAGCGGCGTTGACCAACCCATCTATCGGCCAGCTTCGCGGTGACCCATTGGCGCCAATAGACCTGAAAGGTCTCGCGGGAGATGAGGATGATGACGCCGAGCCCCGCGACGACCAGCACGAGCACCGGGAAGACCGCCATGGCGATCAGCGCGCTTTCGCTGTCGCGCTTCTCCAGCGCGTCGAAAAACCAGCCGTTCCAGCGGTTGACGGTGACGTTGGCGAAAACCGAGAGGATGATCGCCGCCGCCAGCAGCACGGACCAGAACCAGGCACGGGGCGCGGCCGCCCCGCGCCAAAAGCCGCCCGTGAGATGCGCGAAGCGCAGCGCGACCTGCCGGTCTCTCGGCGCAGCCAACATCACGCCCGGCATCTCGCTGCCCGCTTGCACGACTTCGCACGTCCCAGCCGGCCGGTTTTCCGGCTCGGGGGGAGGCTGACGGGTGCAGAATGAACTCGAAATGAACGGGGCGGCGACCGCCGCCCCTTCGGCGCTTCAGCCGCCGATGTTGAACGCCGCCAGCGCCGCCATGTTGACGATGTCGGAATCCTTGGCGCCGAGCGGAACGATCTGGACCGGCTTGTCGAGGCCGACGATCAGCGGGCCGATCACGGTCGCGCCGCCCAGTTCCTGCAGCATCTTGGTCGAGATCGAAGCCGAGTGGAAGGCCGGCATGACCAGCACGTTGGCCGGGCCGCTCAGGCGGCAGAACGGATACTGGCTCATCAGGTCGCGGTTGAGCGCGACATCGGCGGCCATCTCGCCGTCATACTCGAAATCGACGCGCTGGCCGTCGAGCAGCTTGACCGCTTCGCGCACCTTCTCGGAGCGTTCGCCGGCAGGATGGCCGAAGGTCGAGAAGGCCAGCATCGCAACCTTGGGCTCGTAGCCGAGCCGGCGCGCCACGCCGGCAGCCTCGATTGCGATCTCGGAGAGTTGCTGCGCCGTCGGCATTTCGGTGATCGCGGTATCGGCGACAAGCACGGTGCGCTCGCGCGACAGCACGATCGAGACGCCGATCAGCCGGTGGCCGGGGCGGTCGTCGATGACGCGGCGGACTTCCTCCAGCGCGATCGAGTAATTGCGGGTGACGCCGGTGACGAGAGCATCTGCATCGCCGAGCGCGACCATGGCGGCGGCGAAATGGTTGCGGTCCTGGTTGATCAGGCGCTGGCAGTCGCGGAAGAGATAGCCGTGCCGCTGCAGCCGCTCGTAGAGATACTGCGCATAGGCCGCGTTGCGCTTCGACAGGCGCGCGTTCTGCACCGAAATGCCCTTCGCCTCGAGATCGATGCCAAGTGCGCTCGCGGTCTCGTAGACGCGCTCCTCGCGCCCGACCAGGATGGCGTGGCCGAGCTCCTGGTTGACGAAGGAGACCGCCGCGCGGATGACCTGCTCCTCCTCGCCCTCGGCGAAGACGACGCGTTTGGGATAGCGCCGCACGCGCTCGAAGATGCGGTTGAGCGTGCCGGCGACCGGGTCGCGCCGGGCCGAGAGCTGCGCCTTGTAGGCGGGCATATCGACGATCGGCTTGCCGGCGACGCCGCTCTCCATGGCGGCCTTGGCGACAGCAACCGGCACGACATGGATCAGACGTGGGTCGAACGGCACGGGAATGATGTATTCGCGGCCGTAGCGGGGACGCGAGCCCTGATAGGCGGCGGCAACCTCGTCGGGCACGTCTTCACGCGCCAGCGATGCCAGCGCTTCGGCGGCGGCGATCTTCATCTCCATGTTGATGGTCTTGGCACGAACGTCGAGCGCGCCGCGAAAGATATAGGGGAAGCCCAGAACGTTGTTGACCTGGTTGGGATAATCCGAGCGGCCCGTCGCCATGATCGCGTCGTCGCGGATCGCATGGACCTCCTCGGGCGTGATCTCCGGATCGGGATTGGCCATCGCGAAGATGATCGGGTTTTGCGCCATAGAGGCAACCATCTCAGGCGTCACCGCGCCCTTCTGCGAGAGGCCGAAGAAGGCGTCCGCCCCGTCCAGCGCCTGGGCCAGCGTGCGTCGGTCGGTGACCGCCGCGTGGCCTGACTTCCACTGGTTCATACCCTCGGCACGGCCCTGATAGATCACGCCCTTGGTATCGCAGAGGATGACGTTGTCGGGCTTGAAGCCCATCGCCTTGAGCAGTTCGGTGCAGGCGATGGCGGCGGCGCCCGCACCGTTAATGACCAGGCGGGTCGATTTGATGTCGCGGCCGGTCAGATCGAGCGCGTTGATCAGGCCGGCTGCGGCGATGATCGCCGTGCCGTGCTGGTCGTCATGGAAGACGGGGATGTCCATCAGTTCGCGCAGGCGCTGCTCGATGATGAAGCATTCGGGCGCCTTGATGTCCTCGAGATTGATGCCGCCGAAGGACGGCCCGAGATAGCGAACCGCCTCGATGAATTTGTCGGCGTCCTCGGTGTCGATCTCCAGATCGATCGAATCGACGTCGGCGAAGCGCTTGAACAGCACCGCCTTGCCCTCCATCACCGGCTTGGAGGCGAGCGCGCCCAGATTGCCGAGGCCGAGGATCGCGGTGCCATTCGTGATGACCGCAACGAGATTGGCGCGCGCCGTATAATCGTAAGCCTTGCTGGGATCCTCCGCGATCGCCAGCACGGGCACGGCCACGCCCGGCGAATAAGCGAGCGACAGATCCCGCTGCGTCGCCATCGGCACCGTCGCGACGATCTCGAGCTTGCCCGGACGTCCTTCCGAATGAAACAGCAATGCTTCCTGGTCGGTAAAGGTCGGGCGGGCGCGCTTGATCGGCGGCTGGTCGGTCATGGCATTGTTCTTTTTTGTGAGCGTTTCCTGGAGGAGGCGGACCATAGGCAAGCGTCCGCGCGGCCACAAGCCGCGCTGGCGAGGAACGCTCATGCCGGTGGATGAGAAATGCCGCCACGCCCAAGGCCGAGCCGGTCAGAGACGGCGGCGGACGCTCGCCACGAAGTCGCCGACATACTGGTCGAGGGCACTGGTCTGCTGCTCGACCGTCCGCGCCGCCTCGACCACGAGCCGCGCGGCGTCGCCCGTCACGCGAGCCTCGTCGCCGACGGAGCCGACATTGCTGGTGACGAGAACCGCGCTGCCGGCGACGGCCTGGGCGTCGCCGGCAGCGCGGTTCTCGTC
>QBLV01000098.1:15310-15593 GCA_003241815.1 Hyphomicrobiales bacterium
GCGAGCGAGAACGCCGGAGGTCTGCTCGATATCGCTCATCGTCTTGTCCATGAACGCCACCGCTCCAGACGCCGTCGCAGCTGCTCCGCGAATGTCCTCCAGCGTCGCGGCGATGTCGCGCGTGGCCTTCTGGGTCTGTTCGGCCAGGTTCTTGACCTCGCTGGCGACAACGGCGAAGCCCCGGCCGGCGGCACCGGCGCGGGCGGCCTCGATCGTGGCATTGAGCGCGAGCAGATTGGTTCGCGAGGCGATATCCTCGATGAAGTCCAGGACCGCGCTCGCC
>QBLV01000099.1:0-389 GCA_003241815.1 Hyphomicrobiales bacterium
TCTCGCCGTCATCAGGACCTGCGGGTCTTGATGGCGGCGAAGCCATGTCGGAGAGTGCCACCATGAACACGCCGACCAAGACGCAGCCCAGCAAGATGCTGCCGCCGAAAGAGCTTGCCTGGGATGATTTCCGCCTGATCAAGGCCATCGCTGACCGGCGGGCCCTGCCGGCGGCGGCGACGGCGCTGGGACTGAACCATTCGACCGTCTTCCGCCGCCTTGGTCAGATCGAGGAGGCGCTCGGCGTCAAGCTGTTCGAGCGTCATCGCAGCGGCTATGTCGCCACCCCGGCCGGAGACGAGATGGCGCAACTCGCCGAGCGGGTCGACAGCGACATCAGCGCGTTCGCGCTCAGGCTGGCCGGGCAGGACATCAAGCCGGCGGGCGGA
>QBLV01000099.1:507-13871 GCA_003241815.1 Hyphomicrobiales bacterium
CAACGACACCCTTCTGGTCGATCTGCTGACGCCCGCACTGGCCGCTTTCCTCAAGCAATGCCCCGACATCCGGCTGGACGTGCTGCTCAGCAACCAGTCGCTCAATCTGTCGAAGCGGGACGCCGATGTCGCCATCCGCGCGACCGACCACCCGCCCGAAACCCTGGTCGGCCGGCGGGCGGCGCGCATCGCCTGGGCGCTCTACGGCCGCGCCTCCGACTTCACTGAGGCCGGCACGATCGAGATCGGGCACCTGTGGGAGCATCGCTGGGTCTCGCTCGGCGAGCAGTTCACGGGGCTGAAAGCCGTGCGCTATCTCGCCCAGCATGTCGCAGCCGAACGCATCGTCTACAAGGTCAATACGGTGCTCGGCCTCGCGGAGGCGGTCGAGGCAGGCATCGGAATCGGCTTCCTGCCCTGCTTCATCGCCGACACCAAACCCGGACTGACGAGGCTGGCAGCACCCGACCCCGGTTTCTCCGCCGATCTTTGGCTGCTGACCCATCCCGATCTCAGGCATTCGCCGCGCGTGCGCCTCTTTCTCGACTTCATAGCGGTGGAATTGGGACGAATGAAACCGCTGATCGAAGGCTCTCTCGCCATGTCGCCGCGCGGCACCGTCGCGGATGCCCCTCCGTCGGATGCGACATGAGCGGCGACGCGAGTTTCATGCCCTGGCTGCTGTTGCTGTCGATACCGCTGGGACTGATGCTGGCAGGCTACTGGGCACGCGGACGCCTTTCCGAAAAGCCTCCGAAGGTGCCGCCCGGCGACCCGGGCAATCCGATGTGACACATAAATACACCCGCGATGGCGCTTCATCGCGGGTGTCATGGTCGGGCCGGTCAGAACATGGTCAGGCCGCTTTACGGTTGATGCCCGATTCCGCCATTTTCGAGAGCTTCTGGTCGGCGGCGTATTCGTCATCCAGATTCTGCTGCAGCAACGCGGCGCAATCGTCACGGCCGAGCTGCTTGGCCCAGGCCACGAGCGTGCCGTAGCGCGTGATCTCGTAATGCTCCACCGCCTGGCAGGCGGCGATGATCGCGGCGTCCAGAACCTGCTTGTCGGCGACCTCGCCCGCAACCTCGTCGGCCTCCTTGAGAATGCCGTCGATCGCCGGGCAGTTGACCGCCTTCACCTCGGCGCCATGCTGCTGGAAGACCTGCTCGAGCCGCTTGATATGGCCCTCGGTCTCCACGCGATGCGCTTCGAGACCCTGCTTGAGCTTTGCGTCGGTCGCCTTCTCGATCATTTTCGGCAAGGCTTTGTGGATCTGCTTCTCGGCATAATAGACGTCCTGAAGCTGATGGACGAACAGATCATCCATCGTCTTGATGTCCTTGGAAAAAAGTCCCATGTCGCTCTCCTGTCGCGTGTCGCTGCTGTGAGACAGGCCGGCATGCCCTCGGGCGATGCGCTTCCCCTGTAGAGCAAACGCCCTCATCACGCTCCAGTTCCCGAGCAAGCGCTGCCGAGGGCGGGAACTCACTCATCCATCTGGATGACGCCGAAACTCCCATGACGATGCTACCACGCGTCCAGTGGCGCTGGTCCCAGCCGGACTGCCCATCGTCGAAGGCGGGCGGGCGGAATTGCATCAGCGGCCGCAACGGAGGCTGACATCATGGCCGGGCCCACCAAAAAATCCGTTTCCAAAGGATCCCGCTGCAACAATACGGCCGCGATCCAACATGCCGTGAACCTGTACAACGCCGGCAAGAACAATCTGAAGGTAGACGGCATCTTCGGCGACAACACCGAAAGCGCGATCAAGACTTTGCAACGTGCCTGTGGCCTCGACGATGATGGTAAAGTCGGCAACGACACCGGCACGAGATTGTTCGACGAACATTCATTGACCCAGACCCTGACGTTGATCCTGCCTCAGAAAGTCTTCGAATTCACTGGCAAGAGCTTGAGGCCTCCCGCCTTGCTGGACACGGCGGGACAATTGCTCACACGCCAAAAGGCGGTTCGCGCATGGACAGATGCGCCTCGGCTGGAGCAGACCGGGATCGAATTGCCGAAGCTTGATTTGCGCCAGATCGGGTTGAAAGCGGCCACGATGGCGGCTCATGGGGTTGACCTCAAAGGGCCTTTCAACTTCCTCCAGCAGTTGCCAAAGCTGAACCCCGCCTTGCCCCATACGCTGCAGTTCGTCGGCCAAACGGTCGATTTCAGAACCATCACCATCAGCTACACCGTCGATAAGGTTCTGCAGCCCCGCACGGCATCCTTGCTCAAGCCCTACTTCAAGAATGAGTTTACGCCCGGAATCGATACGGCCAACCGGGAGCTTAAGGTGGAATTCAGATCTGAAGTCGGCCTGTCCTCGCCGAAGATCATCGTTGGCAACTATCTTGAAATGGGCGCGAGCGCGAACCTTTGGACAAATGTCAAAGGTGCGATCGGTCTGGGCGGTGCTGTCGGGCAATTCTCGACAGGTCTAAAGGTCGATGCTCGCGCGGTCGGCCATGTCTTCAAATCCGAATTTCAGTTCGGCCCGATCAAACGGACGCAGGTTGACGTTTTCGGAGGCTTCAATCTTGGGGTTGCGGTTCATGGCAGCTTTTCGTCGGCCGGCGCCGTCATCAACATCATCCCACCCGAGTTTAGTTTCAGCCCTGTCGCCGGTGGCAGCCTGACCGTGAGCTTCGACTGATCGGTGGCAATCTGGTGCCTCCCAAACTGAGATGGCTTGGCATATAGTGCCGTCATGGAGATGTTCGTCCCCCTCTTGATCGGCGCGACCCTGATCTGGCTGATCGGCCGAGGCGTGCCTTGGAACGCCAAGCTGCTGACGCTCGCCGTGACCCTGGCCGTGATCGTGCTGATCGTTTTGGCGGAGCGCGGCGGCTACTGGCCGGAGAGCTGGCAACGGCGCTGAGGCGGCGGGCTCAAGAGACCAGCTTGAGCCCGACGATACCGGCGACGATCAGGCTGATGCAGGCCAGACGCAGAGCCGTCGCTGGCTCGCCGAGCAGCACGATGCCGAGCGCTGCGGTGCCGACCGTGCCGATGCCGGTCCAGACCGCATAGGCCGTCCCGACCGGGAGGGTCTTGAGAGCGAGGCCGAGCAGGCCAAGGCTCACAGCCATGCTGGCCAGCGTCAGCGCTGTAGGTACGAGACGCGTGAAGCCTTGCGTGTATTTCAGGCCGATCGCCCAGCCGACCTCGAACAAACCCGCGATGAAGAGATAGAGCCAGGCCATGACGGCGTTCCTCGTGAACGGAGTGACGTCGTCCACGCCTCGAAGATAAGCTGCGAAAAAGCGGCAACGCGCCGAGATCGATTTCTTGCGCCGATCTATGCCGCGACGTCGGGGCTTTCAAGCGTCACGAGGACGGCTCTGCCTGTCAGACACTTTCGGCCACAGGTTGAAGCGCGCGATCGAGGATGCGCTTGCATTCGCCCAGTTCGGCCATCACGGCCGTCAGCAGCGTGATGTCGTCGAGACCGGGCGGCACCTGTGCCCGTGCCTGCTGCTTCGGTGCAGCTTCGCCGGCAGGGCGCGAGGACACGCCCCCTGCCTCTGACGGCGGAGGCCCGATCGGCCCGCCACGACCGATCGCCTGGACATGGCGCGGCCCCTGCTCCTTGAGGATGCGCTGGAGCCCCTTGATCGTGTAGCCCTCTCCATAGAGCAGGCGGCGGATGCCCTTGAGCAGGGCAACGTCGTCGGGGCGATAGTAGCGCCGGCCGCCGCCGCGCTTGAGCGGCTTGATCTGGGAAAAGCGCGTCTCCCAAAAACGCAGCACATGCTGAGGTATGTCGAGGTCTTCAGCGACTTCGCTGATGGTCCGAAAGGCATCTGGGCTCTTGGTGTCCATGTCGGCCTCGGTGTCGCCGGTGTGGAACGCCTCGCTCACGTGTATCGGCTCACTGATCTCGACTCACGCGTCTTCACCCTCACCCGACTGCCCGTTGATGCGGGCCTTCATCACATTGGAAGGCTTGAACACCATCACGCGACGCGGCTCGATCGGGACCTCGACCCCTGTCTTGGGATTACGCCCGATTCGCTCGCCCTTGTCGCGCACGACGAAGGATCCGAACGAAGACAGCTTGACGTTCTCGCCGCGCGCGACCGCATCGCAGATCTCGTCGAGCACGGCCTCGACGAGCTTCGACGACTCCGTCCGAGACAGGCCGATCTTCTGATACACGGCCTCGCACAGATCGGCTCGCGTAACCGTTTGCCCCGCCATTCATATCCTCCAAGGCGTTATCTCGGCTGGCGGGTCTACCACCTGCCTTTCGCCATTACGGACGATGAACGCTAGGCGTAGCCGCAGTCCGGGTCAATGCTCGAACGGATGCACCTGCACCCGCCATGTAAAAATTGGATGAAACCGTATAAAAATCGGGAAAATCCGCTGGAAATCTCGCCTTTGCGGCTTACCAGCGGATCAGCGCCGAGCCCCAGGTGAAGCCGCCGCCCATCGCCTCGATCAGGACGAGCTGGCCGCGCTTGATGCGGCCGTCGCCATGCGCCTGCGCAAGGGCTAGCGGGATCGAGGCCGCCGAGGTGTTGCCGTGCTGATCGACTGTGACCACGACCCGCTCGTGTTCGATGCCGAGCTTGTCGGCGGTCGCGTCGATGATCCGTCGATTGGCCTGATGCGGCACGAACCAGTCGATATCCGCGCCGGTCAGGCCGGTCTCGTCGAAGGTATGCCGCACGGTCTCGGCGAGCTTGACGACCGCGTGCCGGAAGACCTCCTTGCCCTCCATGCGCAGGAAGCCGACCGTCTTGGTCGAGCCCGGCCCGCCATCGACATAGAGCTTGTCCTTGTAGCGGCCATCCGAGCGGATATGGGTCGTCAGCACGCCGCGATCGGCGAGTGTGCCCTCGCCCGGCACGGCCTTCAGCACGACCGCGCCGGCGCCGTCGCCAAAGAGGACGCAGGTGGTGCGGTCCTCCCAGTCGAGGATGCGCGAGAAGGTTTCGGCGCCGATGACCAGCGCCGTCTTCGCCGCTCCCGTGCTCAGGAACTTGTCGGCGGTCGCCAGCGCGAAGACGAAGCCGGAGCAGACGGCCTGGAGATCGAAGGCCACGCCGCCCTCGATGCCGAGCGCGGCCTGAATCTGCGTCGCGGTGGCCGGGAAGGTATGATCGGGCGTCGCGGTCGCCACGATGATCATGTCGATCTCGTCGGCATCCATGCCGGCATCGGTCAGCGCCGCCTGCGCCGCCTTCAGGCCCAGCGTCGAAGTGGTCTCACCTTCGGCCGCGACATGGCGCTGGCGGATGCCGGTGCGCTGGACGATCCACTCGTCGGTGGTATCGACCTGGCTCGCGAGCTCGGCATTGGTGACGATGCGGGCGGGAAGATAGGAGCCGCAGCCGACGATCTGAGAACGCAGAATAGACACGTCAACGCTTCCCTATTGGGCGGCGGCCGCAGGCGCAGCCGCTTCCTGCTGAGCCGATGCCTCTTTGGCCGATGCCTGCTGCGCCGACGCCTCTTGGCGGGCGGAAGCCGCCACCATCTCGCGGACCTTCGCCATCAGGTTCTCGCGCGCCATCTCATAGCCGAGTTCGGTCGCGCTGGCGAAGCCGACAGCATCCGTGCCGCCATGACTCTTGATGACGATTCCCTCGAGGCCGAGAAACACGCCGCCATTGACCTTGCGCGGATCCATTTTATCCTTCAGCGCCGCAAACGCGCCGCGCGCGAACAGATAACCGATCTTGGCCATCAGCGAACGGCTCATCGCCGCCTTCAGATAGGTACTGATCTGGCGAGCGGTACCCTCGGCGGTCTTCAGCGCGATGTTTCCGGTGAAGCCCTCGGTCACGACGACATCGACCGTGCCCTTGCCCAAGTCGTCGCCCTCGACGAAGCCATGGTAGTTCATATTGGGCAGGTTGAGCTCGCGCAGGATGCGGCCGGCCTCCTTGACCGCCTCGACGCCCTTGATCTCCTCGACGCCGACATTGAGGAGGCCGACCGTCGGCCGGTCGAGATCGAAGACCACGCGGGCCATGGCGGCGCCCATCACCGCGAGATCGACGAGATGGCGCGCATCTGCGCCGATGGTGGCGCCGACATCGAGCACCACGCTCTCGCCGCGCACGGTCGGCCAGAGGCAGGCGATCGCCGGGCGGTCGACCTCAGGCATCGACTTGAGGCAGAACTTCGACATCGCCATGAGCGCGCCGGTGTTGCCGGCGGAAACGGTGACGTCGGCCTCGCCGGTCTTGGTTGCGTCGATGGCGCGCCACATCGAAGATTTGTAGCGGCCATAGCGGAGCGCCTGGCTGGGCTTGTCGTCCATCTTCACCGAGACCTCGGTGTGATGAAAGGTCGTCACGGCCTTGAGCTTGGGGTGCTGGTCGATAAGCGGCAGCACCTGCCCCTCGTCCCCGAAGATCACGAAGCGGGCATCGGGGCGGCGCTCCAGCGTCAGCGCGGCGCCGGGGATGACGATAGCAGGGCCGTGATCCCCGCCCATCGCATCGAGCGCGATTGTAACCGGTCGTGTCATGGAGTGATGGTTGATCCCAGGAGCGGCCGACCTGCATTCCGGGGCGGCTCGATGCGGGCGGGACAATAGCGACTTAAGCGTCCGCCGCAAGGACTTGGGCGTACGCCGCAAGCCGGAAGGCGTCCGCTCGCGCGCTTCATTCGCCGCGCTTCAGCCGTGCCAGGGCCGCGAAGGGCGACTCCGGCGGCAGCTCGGGCGGCGGTTCGGCGAAGGCCGCACCCGGTTTGCGCGGATAGGGATCGAGCGCCAGCGCCAGGAATTCCAGCGTCACCGCACCGAGATCGATGCCGCCGTCCAGGATCGGCTCCGGCGGATCGTCTTCGTTCAGCCTGACCTCGATGTCGATCTTGCCGTCGTCCTTGTCGTCGCTCTTGCGCCGGGGATTTTCGGGCGCCTCGGGCGCGAAATCGAGCTTCAGCGGCACCGCGATCGTGACGGAGAACGGATCCAGCGTGACGATGCAGGTCTGGTGCAGCGTCGCCTTGATCTCGCCCTCCAGCTTGACCCGCTCGCCGCTGCGCGTGAGCACATAGCGCCCTTCGAGGGATTCCACCGACGGCAGGTCGAGCATGCGGGCGATGCCGGCGAGCTCGGCGGCTTCCGCCCGGACAGAGATGCGGGAGCCACGCAGCTTGATCTCGTCGACCCGGATGGGCCGGTGCAGCGGCAGGGTCGTTTCCGTGTCAGGCGTCATGGCTTGCTCCCCCTTCGACCAGCGCCGGAAACAGCTGGTCCGCACGCAGGATGGCATCGAGGTCGAGTCCGGCCAGATGCGCCTGGGCGCGGCCAGCATAGGCTGCGAGCAACGTCGCCCCTCCGCCCGATGTCTCGAGAGGACTGGCATTGCGCCGCAGCGCATCGACCAGATCGTCGGGCTGGTTCGTCTCCAGCGCCGTCTCATAGGCGCGGATGCGACCATAGAACATCTGGCCGATTTTCTTCATGCGCTTGGGCACCGCGACGTCGCTGATGCCCCCATTGCGGAAGCCGAGTTCGAGATAGGCAAAGCAGGCGTCGACGAGGTCCTGCGCGAGATCGGCGGCCGGAGCCGGCAGCTCGCGCAGGCGCCGCAGGACCAGGAAGACATGCAGCGTCAGCGATTCGAAGCGACCCTCGAAACTGTCGGGAATGCCGCCGCCGAGATAAAGCGCAGGCTCGCGCGACGCCTCGGCGATACGCGCGAACAGCGTATCGACGGGCGCCTGCCTGTCCTCGCGCTTGCCGAACCAACCAAACATCAGGCTCGCATCTCCGGCCGGCGGCTCGAAGGGCGTCCTCGCCTTGCCAAAGCCATTCTCGGGCGTTACGCCAACCTCCACCCGTTTGACAAGCGGCTTGGGCTCTCGCCCTTTGCCGCAGCGCCACTGGATGCTGTCCGAATGATCGCCGTCTCCCGCCGTACAGCCCTCTTCGGTCTCCTCGCGACGACGTCCCTGGCCCTTGGGGCCTGCGGCCCCAACGCGGGCGGGTTCAAGCTCGCGACCTCGTCAGGCCTGAACGAGGAGTTCACCCGCGGCTTCGTCGCCGACGAGGCGCTGATCGCGCAGATCAGGATCGGCATGGATGTGCAGCAGGTGCTGTCGATCCTCGGCACGCCCTCGACGACATCGACCGTCGGCAACCGGACCTTCTATTACATCAGCCAGACGGTTCGCCGGCGCTTCCAGTTCCAGGATTTGACGGTCGTCGACCAGAAGGTGCTGGTGGTCTTCTTCAACAAGGGCTTCAAAGTCGAGCGCATCGCCAATTACGGCCTGCAGGACGGCGTGATCTTCGACTTCATCAGCCGCACCACGGCGACCGGCGGCGAGGAGCAGAGCTTCCTGCGCAACCTCTTCCGCGGCGTGACCAAATTCTCACCATTCGGGTAGCAGCCCGAGACGAAGCGCCCATAGACGAGAAAACCCCCAGCTTGCGCTGCGGGTTTTTTGTTGCGCGCATCTGCTGCCTCAGACCGTCTTGCGCACCGGCGCCGTCATCGCCAGCACGCCGCCCACGATGAGGACGAGCCCGGCCCAGGCCGTGGGGGACAGCGACTCGCCCAGGAAAACCATTCCGATCAGCACTCCGGTGGGCACGCGCAGATAGGCCACCGATGTCGTCGCGACCGAACCCAGCCTTGCGATCAGCCGAAAATAGATGACAAAGGCCAGCGCGGTGGAGAAGACCGACAGCGCGATCAGGGCCTGAAGCGAAGCGACCGATGGCGCGAGCGTCCAGGGACGGTCCAAAACGAGGCTGAGCGGAATCAGGACGACCGCCCCGCAGATCAGTGACCCCGCAGCCGGCATCAGCGGATCGAGCCCCTTGAAGTTGCGGCCGAACAGCGCCGCGCCTGCATAGCACAGGCTGGCCGCGACCAGCGCGAGTTGGGCGGCGAGATGGTCGCCGACGCCCGCCATCGCCTCGACACCGACGATCAGGAGGGTGCCGGCGAGCCCGGCCTCGATACCCGCCAGCCTGATGCGGGGCAGGCGTTGCGCCGTCGCCGACAGGCAGGTCAGCAGGACGACGAAGATCGGGCTGGTGGAACTGAGAACGGTCGCCAGCCCCGCCTCGACGCTGCGCTCGGCCCAGGCGATCAGCGTGAACGGCACGACGCTGTTGAGGCAGGCCTGAGCGAGGAAGAGCCGCCAGGTCGCGAGATCGCGCGGCAGGCGCAGGCCACGCCAGCCAATGACGATCAACAGGATTGCCCCCGCCAGCAGCGTGCGGGCGGCAATGAGGGTCACGGGCGGAATGGTTTCGACGCCAACCCTGATGAAGGTATAGGAGCCGCCCCAGAGCGTGGCGAGCACGAGCAAGAGGGCAAAATCGGTGAAGCGCCCTGCTCTGGAGTGAGAAGCTGCAACGGTATGCGTGGTCATGACGGTCTCCCTTGGTCGGAGACGTCATGCCAGCGGAGGGGGGCGGTGGCTTGCCCGAACGCTACGGCGCCGGCCGTAGCTTCCGGAAGCGATTCGAGCGGCGGACACACTGAAAGAGATTCCGGCGGCAAGCGCTTGGCCCAGAACGAGAAACCCCGCGGATCGCTCCGCGGGGTCCGGTCTCATCGCGGCGCCAGCCCTCAGCTATGCGCGAGAATCGCCAGCAGCAGCAGCGCGATGATGTTGGTGATCTTGATCGCCGGGTTCACAGCGGGGCCGGACGTATCCTTGTAGGGATCGCCGACGGTGTCGCCGGTGACCGAGGCCTTGTGCGCCTCGGAGCCCTTCATGTGACGCACGCCGTCCTTGTCGACGAAGCCGTCCTCGAAGGACTTCTTGGCGTTGTCCCAGGCGCCGCCGCCCGACGTCATCGAGATCGCGACGAAGATGCCGGTGACGATGACGCCCATCAGCATGGCGCCCACCGCCGCAAAGGCCTGGTTCTTGCCGGCGATGGCGTTGATCGCGAAATAGGTCACGATCGGCGCGAGCACCGGCAGCAGCGAGGGCACGATCATTTCCTTGATCGCGGCCTTGGTCAGCAGGTCGACAGCGCGGGCATAATCGGGCCGCTCGGTGCCGTCCATGATGCCGGGCTTTTCCTTGAACTGGCGCCGGACCTCCTCGACGACGGAGCCCGCCGCGCGCCCGACCGCCGTCATGCCCATGCCGGCGAAGAGGAAGGGGATCAGGCCGCCGAGCAAGAGACCGACGACGACGTAAGGGTTGGACAGCGAGAAATCGACGACCACGCCCTTGAAGTACTGGAAGGTGGTCGAGCCCGCCTTGTTGGCCTCCGCGATGAAGAAGTTCAGGTCGGAGGTGTAGGCCGCAAACAGCACGAGCGCCCCCAGGCCGGCCGAGCCGATCGCATAGCCCTTGGTGATCGCCTTGGTGGTGTTGCCGACGGCGTCGAGCGCGTCGGTGGACTGGCGCACCTCCTTGGGCAGGCCAGCCATCTCGGCGATGCCGCCGGCATTGTCGGTGACCGGCCCGAAGGCGTCGAGCGCCACGACCACGCCCGCCAGCGCCAGCATCGCCGTGGTGGCGATCGCGATGCCGAACAGGCCCGCAAAGCCATAGGAGACGATGATGCCGGCGACGATCACGATCGTCGGCAGCGCGGTCGATTCCAGCGAGACGGCAAGGCCCTGGATGACGTTGGTGCCGTGGCCGGTGACGGAGGCCTGCGCGATCGAGACCACCGGGCGCTTGCCGGTGCCGGTGTAATACTCGGTGATCACGACGATCAGCAGCGTCACGGCCAGCCCGACCAGCGCGCAGGAAAAGAGCGCGCCCGAGGTGAAGGCGACGCCCTGCCCCGTGGTGAAGGAGGTCGCGAAACCGCCGAACATCAACTGGTTCACGGCCGCGATCGCGCCGATCGAGAGCACGCCGGCGGCGATGAAGCCCTTGTAGAGGGCGCCCATGATCGACTGGTTGGCGCCCAGTTTGACGAAGAAGGTGCCGATGATCGAGGTGACGATGCAGGCCGCGCCGATCGCCATCGGATAGAGCATCATCGTGCCGAGGATCGGTTGCCCCGCGAAGAAGATCGCCGCCAGCACCATGGTCGCGACCAATGTCACCGCATAGGTCTCGAACAGGTCGGCCGCCATGCCGGCGCAATCGCCGACATTGTCGCCGACATTGTCGGCGATCGTGGCGGGATTGCGCGGGTCGTCTTCCGGGATGCCGGCCTCGACCTTGCCGACGAGGTCGGCGCCGACATCGGCACCCTTGGTGAAGATGCCGCCGCCGAGACGCGCGAAGATCGAGATCAGCGAGGCGCCGAAGCCGAGAGCCACCAGCGAATCGATGACGGTGCGGCTTGAGGGGCTGAAGCCCAGCATGGAGGTCAGGACGCCGTAATAGACGGCGACGCCGAGCAGGGCCAGGCCCGCCACCAGCATGCCGGTGACCGCACCCGCCTTGAAGGCGACGTCGAGACCGTCACCCAGCGACTGCATCGCCGCCTGGGCGGTGCGGACATTGGCGCGCACCGAGACGTTCATGCCGATGAAGCCGGCGAGCCCCGAGAGCACCGCGCCGATCAGGAAGCCGATGCCGACCCATTGGCCGAGCAGATAGATCAGCACCACGAACAGGACGGCACCGACCATGGCGATGGTGACGTATTGGCGCTTGAGATAGGCCTGCGCGCCTTCGGCGACAGCGGCGGAAATCTCTTGCATCCGCTGGTTGCCGGCATCTCGCTTCATGACGTCGGCATAGGCCCAGACGCCGTAGGCGATCGACAATGCACTAAGTAATATGATGATGAGCAAGGCTGACATGCGGTTTCCTGACCTTGAGCTTCCGACCCGACGGGAGCGCTGTCGCTCCTCATTTCGCCGTTTTGGACGTCAGGCGCGTGAAAACGCGGGCCTTAAATTATCAGCCCGCCCCGCGTCGCCCGTGTCAGGCGAATTTGTGGCAAGTTTCGCGCGGAAGCGCAAACGCGACGATGGACCGATACACCCCCAATTCGTGCAACGTCATCCTTGGCATCACGCCGCGAAGTCCCGGAACCAGCATCAGACACCGTCGAGCCTGACGATGGATCCCGGATCTGCGCGGCTGCGCCGCGTGTCCGGGATGACGGGGCGTGGTTTCGAGCCAAGACAGCATGCGAGAGAACGCATCGAAATCTACAACGCCACGTCGCGATTGACGTTCTTGTAGAGCAGGTAGCAGGCGTCGTCGAAGCCGGTCGGATAGAACTGCTGCGGGCAGTAGCCGCCCATCCAGATGAAATCCTGCGCCCAGATCTCGTGCCAGTCCCGGCCGAGGAAATAGAGACCCTGCCCTTCCAGCATGTAGAGCCCGTGTTCCATCACATGGGTCTCGACATCCGGGAAACAGGTGCCGGGCTTGAACCACATCAGGTTCATCTCGAAATCGAAGCGCAGATCGCCATAAGGCAGCAGGAACTGGAAGCCGCGCCCCTCCATGCCGGTATGGTTGGTAACGGGCACCGCATCCCGGTGCGAGAGAATCGGCTCCGGTACAGCCAACCCGACCGCAGGCTCATAGCGCTTGCGCAGGGCCAGCACGCGCACGGGCTCGGCGCTGTCGTTGCGCAGGCTGAAAGGCGTTCCCGGCGGCAGATAGGCGAAGCTGCCCTGCTTGAACGCGGTGGAAATGCCCCCGTCGATCGCGAAGGCAGCCTCGCCCGACAGTCCGTAATAGAAATGCTGGATGCCGTCCTCGGCGAAGGGCGCGCGCGTGCCGCCGCCAGGCTCGATCTCAAACACATACTGCGCGAAGGCAGCCCCCAGGACCGGGGCCGCGAGGATGCGGACGATCGACTTTTCCAGATGCGGCAGGCGGCTGACGAGAACGCCTTCGGGCGGCATGAAGGCGTAGTTGCGGGCCACCACGCCGCGATTATGGCCGATCGCGCCGACCGCCGGACGGCCGGGGACTTGCGGAAGCTGGTGCGGGCGCATGCGTCGATCTCCTGCTGGTCGATCCGTTCTGGCGAGAATCAGGCCGGGACGGCCCGTCCTTGCAGGGCCTGCCAAGCAACGAGCACAAGCGCCACCGCGACCGGCGGGAAAACCAGCCAGTTGACACTGTCCCAGCCGCCAGCATGGAGCAGCCCGCCCGACGAGAACGAGGCGATGGCGACCGAGCCGAAGACGAGGAAGTCGTTGGCGGCCTGGACCTTGACCCGCTCTTCGGGGCGGTAGCAGTCGGTGACGAGGGCAGTGGCGCCGATGAAGCCGAAATTCCAGCCGATGCCCAGCAGGACCAGCGCGATCCAGAAATGCGCGACGCTGAGGCCCGACAAGCCGACGACCGCCGCGAGCGCCGTCAGCAGAAGGCCGACGATCGTGACCTGCGCCTTGCCGAAGCGGGCGATCAGCCGCCCGGTGAAGAAGCTCGGCCCGAACATGGCCAGCACATGCCACTGGATGCCGAGCGCGGCATCCAGT
>QBLV01000099.1:13881-15589 GCA_003241815.1 Hyphomicrobiales bacterium
CGAATGACCGCAGCCGATCATGGCCAGCGGCGCCGCCGTCATCAGGAAGCTCATCAACCCATAGGTGACGAGCCCGGCGGTGACCGATGCGATGAATTTCGGCTGCCGCATGATCTGCGCGAGCGGGCGGCCACCCGCAGAGGACGCCTTGGCGACAGGCGGCGCGCGCAGCTGCAGGATGACCATCATGGCGATCAGCGCAAGGCAGGCCTGGGCGAGGAAGCTCGCGGCGAAGGGCGCGTCAGGGGTGAGATCGCGCGTCCAGTAGACGGTCTGGGGACCGATGATTCCCGCCGCGATGCCGCCGATCATCACCCAGGAGATCGCGCGCGGCCTGAAGCTCTCGGTCGCCGTGTCGGCCGCCGCGAAGCGATAACTCTGCACGAAGGCGCCATAGAGGCCGCAGGCGAAGGTGCCGAGGCAGAACAGCCAGAACAGGCGTGCGCTGGTGCCGGCCGCCGCGATACTGGCGGCGGTGGCGCCGATCAGTGCCCCGATCAGGTAGCCGTTACGACGCCCCACCCGCCGCATCAGCATGGCAGCGGGGATGACGCCGCAGGCGATGCCGAGCTGCATCAGGCTGACCGGCACCGTCGCGAAGGTCTGGTCCGTGACGAGCTGCGAGCCGACGATGCCGCCCAGCGAGATGACGATCGGCGGGCTCGACCCACCCAGCGCCTGCGCGCAGGCAAGAACCACCGAATTGCGCTTGGCGAGCGCGTCGCCATCATCGACCGGACCATGCTGGTTCATGAATCTGCCGCCCTAGCCGGGACGGCCTCGAGGGCCGCCTTCAAAAATGAGCGAAAGAGCCCCGGGCGAAACCGCGCGCCCTGCCCCCTTCGCGATAAACCGCCACGCCTGACGCATCGGTGACATGCCCGATGCGGGTCAGCGCGATGCCGGCGGCCTGCGCCGCCGCGACCAGGGAAGGATATTCCATCTCCGAGGCCGTGCAGAGAATTTCGTAGTCGTCCCCGCCGGTCCAGGCCAGTTCCGCCAGCGCGGGATCGGCCATGATCGCAGCGCGCGCCGCCTCTGAAAGCGGGATCGCGTCCAGATCGATCTCCGCCCCGACTCCGGACGCCTTCAGCAGCTTGCCGAGATCGCCCACGAGCCCGTCAGAGACGTCCATGGCGGCCGAGGCGTGGCCCTGAAGTCCGACGGCCAGCGCCAGGCGCGGCAGAGGATGCAGATAGCGATCGGCCAGAAAGGCGCGCTGCGCCTCGCCAAGATGCGAGACCCAGCCCGGCTTGTCCGGTCCATGCACCTTCAGGCCCAGCGCACCATCGCCGATCGTGCCGGAGACCAGCACGAGATCGCCGGGTCTCGCACCTGAGCGCGGCACCATGCGGCCGGCCGGCACGCTGCCGAAGGCTGTGATCGAGAGCATCAGGGGGCCGGACGTCGAGACGGTGTCGCCGCCGATCAGCGGGCAGCCGCTTTCGGACGCGATGCTTGCGAGCCCCGTGGCGAAAGCCGCGAGCCAGTCTTCCGTCCAACCACTCGGGAGTACCAGCGACAGCACGAAACCTTCGGGCTTTGCGCCCTTGGCCGCGAGATCGGAGAGGTTCACCGCCAGCGCCTTGCGGGCGATCGAGGCCGGCGGATCGTCCGGGAAGAAATGCACGCCAGCGACCAGAGCATCCACCGTGACGACGATCTCATAGCCCCGCGCCGGCCGGATGAGGCCGGCATCGTCGAGCAG
>QBLV01000009.1:0-3500 GCA_003241815.1 Hyphomicrobiales bacterium
ATTCATGATGGTGCAGGCGCAGGCCAATGTCGCCACGCCGACCGTGATGGCCGGCATGGTTGCGATCGGCATCGTGGGCATGGCGATCGACGTGATGTTGCGGCAGGGCGAAGCGTGGCTTCGCCGCCGCCGCGGCCTCCAGGCGTAAGGGACGAAGGCGATGGGATCGATCCGCTTCGATAAAGTCGACAAGGTCTTCGGCCCGGCGAGCGGCGGCGTGAAGGCCCTCGACGACATCAATCTGGAGATCGCCGACAAGGAGTTCGTCGCGATCGTCGGTCCCTCCGGATGCGGCAAGACGACCTGCCTGCGCATGGTCGCCGGCTTCGAGCCGCCGAGCGCCGGCATCGTCAGCGTCAACGGCAAGGCGGTGACTGAGCCAGGGCCCGATCGCGCCGTCGTCTTCCAGCAATTCGCGCTGTTCCCGTGGAAGACAGTGCGGGAAAACATCGAACTGGGCCTTCGCAACAAGAATCTGCCGAAGGCAGAGCGCGACGGGCTGGTGGCCGATGCCCTCAAGCTGATGAACCTCGAGAGCCATGCCGACGCCTTCCCGCATCAGCTCTCGGGCGGCATGCAGCAGCGCGTCGCGATCGCGCGCGCCTATGTGCTCGATCCCGAGGTGCTGCTGATGGATGAGCCGTTTGGGGCGCTCGACGCGCAGACGCGCGTCGTCATGCAGGAGGAGTTGGTGCGGCTGGCGCGGGTCAATCCGCGCACGGTGCTGTTCATCACCCATGCGGTGGAGGAGGCCGTCTATCTCGCCGACCGTGTCGCGGTGATGACGCGCCGGCCCGGCCGCATCAAGGAGGTGCTCGACATCCGCTCCATCCGGCAGGCCGAGAACTGGGACCGCCATGAGCGCATCGAGGATGTGATGGATCTCGAATCCTTCGTGCATTTGCGCACCCAGATCTGGAAGTCGTTGCGCGAGGAGAAGGGCGCCCATGGGGCCTGACCTCGCGACCCTGCCGCGCCTCGCGCGCGACCTGACCGAGCCGGAGCCGATTCCGGAGGCGGGCATCGCACGCGCCTGCGAACTGATGCGCTCGGGACGGCTGTTCCGCTATGGCGAGATGGGCGCCGACCAGGACGATGTCGCCCTGCTGGAGCAGGAATTCGCCGCCTTCGTTGGCCGGCGCTATTGTGTGGCGGTCAATTCCGGCGGCGCTGCCCTGTGCCTGGCGCTGAAGGTGCTGGACCTGCAGCCGGGTGAGCCGGTGCTGGTCAACGGCTTCACACTTGCGCCCGTGCCCGGCGCGATCTTGCATGCTGGCGGTCAGCCCGTCCTGGTCGAGATTGGCCCTGATTACGTCATCGATTGCGATGACCTGCGCGCCAAGGCCCGCGCATCCGGCGCGCGCATCCTGCTCCTGTCGCACATGCGAGGGCATATCGCCGACATGGATGCGGTCACCGCCGCCTGCGACGAGCTCGGCCTGCTCCTGGTCGAGGATTGCGCCCACGCGCTCTGCGCCGCCTGGAATGGCCGCGCGATCGGCACCTTCGGGGCGGTGGCCGCCTTCAGTGCCCAGACCTACAAGCATCTCAACGCTGGCGAGGGCGGCTTCCTCGTCCTGGACGATGACGATCGCGCCGCCCGGGCGATCCTGCATTCTGGCAGCTACATGCTGCACGGGCAGCATCGCAGCGCGCCACCCGCCGGGGTGATCGCCGCCTGGGAGGAACGGACGCCCAATTTCAGCATGCGCATGACGGCGCTGGCCGCCGCGCTGCTGCGGCCTCAGTTGCAGGACCTGCCGCGTCGCGCCGCGCGCTGGAACGCCATCCATGACCGCATGGGCGCGGCGATCGCGCGCTGCCAGCATGTCCGGTTGCCGCCGCGCTCGCCCAAGGAGCGCTACAGCGCGACTTCGGTCCAGTTCTCGCTGCTCGGCTTTGGCGATGACGAGATCGCCGCCGTGCTCGATCGCTGCGCGACGCGCGGTCTGCCGATCAAATGGTTCGGCGCCGGCCGGCAGCGCGGCTTCACCAGCGCGCCACGCCATTGGGGCTATGCCGGCGAGCAGGGGCCGATGGCGCAGACCCACGCCATTCTGGCCGGGCTCTGCGACATCCGCACGCCGCTCTCGCTGACCGATGCGGATTGCGACCTCGCCGCCAAGATCCTGAGCGAGGCCATCGAGACCGTCGTCTCCGCGCGGGCGGAGACAGGGAAAACCGGGCGGGCCGCTTCAGGCTGAGACCGGGCTAACGACAAGAGGGAGAGACCGAGATGAAACGCATCGTTGCCGGATTGGGTATCGCCACCGCGCTGGCTTTTGCCGCCCCTTCGCCGAGCCAGGCGCAGACCGCCATCGGCGTCAGCTATCAGCCCTCGCTCTACTGGGCGCTGCCGTTCCACTACGCCAACGTCAAGGGCTGGTGGAAGGATGTCGGCCTGACGCCGAACTTCTCGACCTTCCCGGCTGGCGCCCCGCAGATCGCGGCGTCGGCGGCCAAATCCTGGGATGTCGGCGGCACCGGCTCGGTTCCCGCCGTGCTCGGCGCGGTGCGCTTCAACATCCTGACGATCGGCATCACCAATGACGAGTCGAAGACGAATGCGATGATGGTCCGCGGCGACAAGTTCGACGCGATCAAGGCTGATCCCAAGCTGCTGAAGGGCCAGAAGCTTCTGCTCACCACCAACTCCACGGTGGACTTCGCCGCGCGCAAATGCCTGACCAAGTTCGGCCTGCAGCAGAGCGACATGCAGTTCGTCAATCTCGGCCAGGCCCAGATCATCACCGCGATCACCTCCAACAATGGCGATGTCGCAGGCGTGTGGGCGCCCAACACCTACACGCTGGAGGAACGCGCCAACGCCAAATATCTCTGCTCGGGGGCCGATACGAACGCGATCGTGCCCGGCGCGCTGATCGTGCGCGGCGATTTCGCCAAGGAGCGGCCTGACGACGTGGCGAAGTTCCTCGCCGTCTTCCTGCGCGGCTGGTCCTGGGCGAAGGCCAATCCGGCCGAGGCGCGCACATTGGCGCTCGACTTCTACAAGCAGGGTGGGCTCGAGGTCACGCCCCAGGCGATGGACCAGGAATTCGCGCTGCGCCCGACCTTCGGCCTCGACGAGCAGCTGAAGCTGATGGCGCGGGCCTCCGGCGCCTCGACTGTGGATGGCTGGTTCTCCGAAATCGGCAAGTTCATCACCGAGGTCGGCACCATCCCCTCCAACCCCGACGCCAAGAGCTACGTCACCGACGACTTCATGAAGCGTGTAGCGGCCGATCCGAAGCTCAAGGCGTTCGCGACCGAATTCGACAAGAAGTGAGCTGACGCCGGACCCCGTGTCGGGCGGTGGCGCGTGATCGCGCGCCACCGCCGCCAACCCCTTGTGCCCAGAAGCGGACCACAGCCATGGCCATCACGCATCTCAAGACCGCGACCAAGACGCCGGAAACGGAAACCGACACAGCGCGCGCGGTCGTCACCGAAATACTTGCCGCGATCGAGGCGGGAGGCGAGCAGGCGGCGAAGGACTACGC
>QBLV01000009.1:3510-31356 GCA_003241815.1 Hyphomicrobiales bacterium
GGGACGGGCCCATCGTGCTCGACGAGGCCGCGATCGCGCAGCGCATTCGCGACGTTCCGCAGGGGGTCAAGGACGACATCAGCTTCGCTGCCGGGCAGGTGCGCCGCTTCGCCGAGGCCCAGCGCGCCTCCTGCCAGGATTTTTCGCTGGAGATCTCGCCGGGCCTGCATCTCGGGCAGAAGCTCGTGCCGGTCAACACCGCCGGTTGCTATGTGCCGACGGGTCGCTACGCCCATATCGCTTCCGCCTACATGTCCGTCGCCACCGCCAAAGCCGCCGGCGTCAAGACCGTCGTCGCCTGCTCGGCGCCGTTCCGTGGCCAGGGCATCCATGCCCATGTGCTCTACGCGCTCACGGTGGCGGGCGCCGACATCATTATGTGCCTGGGAGGCGTCCAGGCGGTCGCGGCCATGACGTTCGGGCTGTTCACCGGCAAGCCGGCCGACATCATCGTCGGCCCCGGCAACAAATTCGTCGCCGAAGCCAAGCGCATGCTGTTCGGCAAGGTCGGGATCGACGTCTTCGCCGGCCCCTCCGAGGTCGCCGTGATCGCCGACGACAGCGCCGATCCGCTGATCGTCGCGACCGATCTCGTCGGCCAGGCCGAGCACGGCCATGAGAGCCCGGCCTGGCTGATCACCTCCTCGCGCCGGATCGCCGACGAGGTCGCCAGGCTGATTCCAGAGCTGATCGCGACCCTGCCGCCCACCGCGCGCGATGCCGCCGGCGCCGCCTGGCGCGACTATGGTGAGATCGTCCTGTGCGACACCCGCGAGGAGATGGTGGCGGTCTCCGACGCTTACGCTTGCGAGCATCTCGAGGTGCATTGCAGCGAACTCGACTGGTGGCACGCCCATCTCAGCAATTACGGTTCGCTTTTCCTCGGCGAGGAAACCAACGTCGCCTTCGGCGACAAGGTCTCGGGCCCCAACCATATCCTCCCGACCAAATTCGCCGCCCGCTATTCGGCCGGGCTGTCCGTGCACAAGTTCCTGAAGCCCCTCACCTGGCAGCGCATGGACCGCGCGGCGTGCCAGCGCATCGCGCCCGTCTCAGCCCGGATCTCACGGCTGGAAGGCATGGAAGCCCATGCTCGCACCAGCGACGCCCGCATGGCCAAATATGCGCCGGGCTCCACTGTCGACCTCGGCACGCCGGTCGAGGTCTGAGCGATGTTCAGGTTGACCTCGCTCTTCGACTTGACCGGCAAGACGGCGCTGGTCACCGGCGGCAACAGTGGCATTGGGCTCGCCATGGCCCGGGCGTTGGGCCTGGCGGGCGCGCATCTCGTCATCGTCGCGAGACGTGAAGACGCGCTGCGCGAGGCGGCCGAGGGGCTGCGGGCGGAGGGCATCGCAACCGACATCATCGCGGCCGACCTCGCCTCGCCCGATGCCGGCACCAAGCTCGCATCGGCCTGCCAGGATCTGGGGCGGTCGGTCGACATCCTCGTCAATGTCGCCGGACTCAATCTGCGCCAGCCCTTCATGCAGGTCACGGCCCAGGGCTTCGACCTGCATATGGCGGTGCATCTGCGCGCGCCCTTCCTGCTGACTCAGGCCTTCGCGCCGGCCATGGCGCAGCGCGGCTATGGCCGCATCGTCAACATCGCCTCGCTGCAAAGCTACCGGGCCTTTGCCGACTGCGCGCCCTATGGCGCCGCGAAGGGCGGCGTCCTCCAGCTCACGCGGGCGATCGCGGAGGAATGGTCGCGCCATGGCGTGACCTGCAACGCGATCGCGCCGGGCTTCTTCCCGACGCCGCTGACGGCTCCCGTCTTCGCCGACCCCGCGCGCGCTGCCAAGAACGCGGCGCAGACCGCCATCGGCCGCAATGGCGAACTCGACGATCTCGCCGGCGCCACGGTCTTCCTGGCGTCGCCGGCCTCGGCCTATGTCACCGGCCAGACACTGACGGTCGATGGCGGCTTCACCGCGAAATGAGGGACATCGCCGCATGAAGGCCCTGGTCTATACCGGCCCCAACAGTCTCGTCTTTCGCGACGAACCGGACCCGGTGCCGCTGGCCGACGAGGTGCTGGTCCGGGTCGAGGCGGTCGGCATCTGCGGCTCCGACATGCACGCCTATCACGGTTTCGACGCGCGCCGCCCGCCACCGCTGATCCTCGGCCATGAAGCGGCAGGGCGGATCGCGACAGGCCCCCGCGCGGGCGAACGCGTCACCATCAATCCGCTCGTGGTCGACCCATCCTGCCCCTACGCGATCGAGGGCCGCTGGCACCTCTCGCCGACACGCCAGATCATTTCGATGCCGCCCCGGCCCGGCGCCTTCGCCGAGCTGGTGCGGATCCCGCTGCGCAACCTCACCCCGATCCCCGAGACCATGTCGACTACCCATGCCGCACTGGCCGAGCCTGTCGCCGTGTCCTGGCATGCGGCACGGATCGGGATGCAGCGGCTTCACCAGCCACTGGCGGCCTGCCGGGTGGTGGTGCTCGGCGGCGGCGCCATCGGTCTGGCCGCCGGACTGGTGGCGCGGCTGTTTGGCGCCCGCGATATCCGGATCGGCGAGACGAACCCCCTGCGCGCAGCCACGCTGGTGGCGGAAGGTTTCGCCACCTACCGGCCCGCTGGCGACGAGCCCGAAGCCAGCAGCATCGACCTCGTCATCGACGCGGTCGGCGCCGACGCGACACGGGCTGCAGCCTGCCGGCTGGTGCGCCCCGGCGGCGTGATCGTTCATGTCGGCCTCCTGCCCGGCGAGGCGGGGCTGGACGTGCGAAAGATCACTCTTCAGGAAATCACGCTGGCCGGCGTCTATTGCTACACACCCGTCGACTTTGCCCAGAGCGTAGACGCACTCGCCATGGGCAGGCTGGGCGAGCTCGGCTGGATCGAGCAACGCGCACTAGCGGACGGTGCTGGTGCCTTTGCGGATATGGATACAGGTCGTGTTAGTGCCGCGAAGATCGTTCTTGGAGCCTGAGCCACGTATCTCGGGATCAGCCGCGAGCCGACAATATCGCCAAAGTCCAGACGTCAGCTATCAGGCGATGAGCCAACCTCAGGACGTGGCGCATTCTGCCCGCGGACTGGGGCCTGAACGTTCCCCACCCATGCGCCCATCGGTGCCTCGGCGAATAATCGCGGCTCTGCCTGACTGACCTGCGCGGTGAAGGTGGCTCCGCACCGAACGGCCGCTTGCCTATGCAGCGGATCGGTGGTCGTCGCCCGCCCGTTCACCAGCGCCTGCATGGCAGGCCGGTGATGTCTGCGGCGCAGGCCATTCGGCTGCCCCTGCGGACCCGGGACCCCAGCCAGGTATCGGCGCCCACCCGCCTCACATCGCCAGGATGCTCACGATCTGTCGCCAGCTCTCGCTTTCAGGAGCGCACAGCAGCCCCGTCGACGGAAGCCCTGGGCGATAATCGCTTCCGTCGAGCATTCGCGCATGCCCACCGGCCTCGTTGTAAAGCAGGGCGCCCGGGGCATGGTCCCACGGATTCAGGGTGCCGTAGAGAAGGAAATCGCAGTTGCCACGGGCTGCTAGCCGATATTCCTGGCCGCAACAGCGCAGCGACGAGACCTGCCCAAATTGCGGGAAGCGCGCCGGTATCGTGCTGCGAAGCGGTTCGGGGAAATAGGCCCAGCCCACCATGCCGCTCATGGCCAATAGGGGCGGCACCGTCCGGCCTACGCGCAGATCGTGTGTCTCGCCGTTGGGGCCGCACAGCCATGCGCCTTCACCGCGCAGGGCGAGCGCAGTGTCGTCGATCACCGGATCGTGGATCGCGGCTGCCACGGTCTCGCCCTTGACGATGGCGGCCGCCATCACCGCAAACAGCGGCAGGTCGGAAGCGTAGTTCAGCGTGCCATCGATGGGATCGATCACGAAGGCCAGTTCGGCATCCTTCAGCCTGTCGAGCAGCGTCGGATCGCGCGTTGTCGCCTCTTCGCCGACCAGGACCGCACCGGGGAAGGCCCGTGCCAGCTCCGCGCAGATCAAGCGCTCGGCCGCCTCGTCGGCTTCCGTCACGAGATCGCCGGGTGTCGATTTATCGCGGATGTCTCCTGCCGCCAGCTTGCGAAAGCGCGGCATCACCTCGCGTCGCGCAGCTTCGACGAGAATGCCGTTCAAACGTTCATGGTCCGCCCGCGTGAAAATCATGCCCCGGCACGTCGCCCCGGCTCAGCCGACATCGAATTCGACCAGGATCGGCTGGTGGTCTGAGGCGCGCGTCTCGATATCGCAGACGATGCTGCGGGCACGGGCCGCGAGATCGGGCGTCGCCAGCACATAGTCGAGGCAGCCCGGCGGGCCGTAGGTCTGGTCGACGATGAAGGCCGTCGGCGGCGGGGGCGTCTCCCCCATCACGACAGGCCAGAGATCGAGCAGCGGCGGCGCAACGTCGTCGAAGGGCGCTTGCAGCCGCGCCAGCGAGGCATCGTCCGGCCGCATGTTGAAATCGCCGGTCAGGATCGCGTTCGCTGTGTCGGGCGTCGGCGCATAGGTTTGCGGCCCCGGCTGGCGCGGCGTCCGCGAGCGCGCCGCGCCCATTCGGTGGGCTTCGCGGATACCCTCGACCTGGGCGGCGCGCAGCACCGGCGACGAATATTCCAGATGCGTCGTCATCAGCCGCACCGGCCCCAGCGGCGTTTCCGCGACCGCCTCGACCAGAACGCGCGGCATGTTGCGCGTCGCGGCTGCCTCCCACGGCAAGAGATGGCGCAGCGCCTGCGCCACCTTGTAGCGGGTCAGGATCAGGTTGCCGAAGCGCTTGCGGCCGCCCCGGCCGTCATCGACATCGACGCCGATGCCCTCGACCGCCGTGAAGCCAGGGAGCATTTCGACGAACAGCGCGAACTGGTCGGTGGCGTCGTTGCCGTCGAGATCGGCGAAATTGGAGGCGACCTCCTGCAGGCAGAGCACGTCGAAATCGGCCATCGCCTTCACGTGGTCGATGATGCGGCGGGGATCGACGCGGCCATCGGTGCCGCGCGCCCATTGGATGTTCCAGGTGATGAGCTTCATCGCAGCCCTGCCTTCGTCACTTGATGCCGGCGCGCATGAAGCTCTGCACGAACTGGCGCTGGAAGAGCAGGAAGCCGATCAGCAGCGGGGCCGAGGTCATCAGCGTCGCGGCGCAGATCACGGCCCAATCAATGCCTTGGTCGCTCGACGAGAACACCTGCAAGCCCACGGTCAGCGGCCGCGACTCGACGGAGTTGGTGACCAGCAGCGGCCAGAGGAAGTTGTTCCAGTGATAGCTGACCGAGACCAGCCCATAGGCGATGTAGGTCGGCTTGGCGAGCGGGACATAGACCTTCATCAGGACCTGCAGAGGGCTTGCTCCCTCGACGCGGGCGGCGTCGTCGAGTTCCTTGGGCACGGTCTTGAAGGTCTGTCGCAGCAGGAAAATCCCGAAGGCGGAGGCGATATAGGGCAGCGCGATCGCTGGAATCGTATCGATCAGGCCGAGCCGTGACAGCGTGCGATAGTTCTCGACGATCAGCGCGTCGGGCATGATCATCAACTGCGCCAGGATGAGCGCGAAGGCGACGTCGCGCCCCCAGAAATCCTGCCGCGCCAGCGCATAGGCCGCCAGCGTCCCCAGCACGAGCTGGCAGGCGAGGATCATCGTCACCAGGATGAAGGTGTTCAGGAAATAGCGCGCGAAGGGCGCCGCCGCCCAGGCCCGGGTGAAATTGTCCAGCGTCAGCGGCGCGGTCAGCACGAAGCGGGTGGTGTACTCCGCCGGATGAATCGCCGCCCACACCGCATAGGCGAGCGGCAGCACCCAGATCAGCGCCAGCAGGATCGCGCCGGCAGATTCCAGCGTCAGCGACAGCCCCCTTGGGGCGTAAGGATCGGAATGGGTCGCGACCGCGACGGGCCGTGGCGCGGCGCTCATCGGTAATGCGTCCTGCGTTCGAGGAAGCCGTACTGGACGAAGGCGACGATCGCGAGCAGCGCCAGCAGCACGCAGGTCAGCGTCGCTGCATAGGCCGTATCCCAGAAGCTGAAGCCGACCTGGTAGATGTAGAACAGGAGCAGCGTCGTGGCGTTGTCGGGCCCGCCGCGCGTCATGACGAAGATGTGGTCGACCATGCGGAAAGCGTTGATCACCGCGTTGATCAGCACGAACAGCGTCGTCGGCATCAGCAGCGGGAACTGCACCCGGCGGAAATAGGTCCAGCGCGAGGCGCCCTCGATCGCCGCCGCCTCGCCGAGATTGAGCGGGATCGCTTGCAGCGCCGCGAGGTAGAAGATCATGAAGAAGCCGGCTTCCTTCCAGATCGCGACGACGGTCACGGCATAGAGCGCGGTGTCCTGCGAACCCAGCCAGTTGGTGTTGCGGCCGCCGAAGGCGTGGATGATCTGCTCGAGCAGCCCATATTGCGGCGTGAAGAAGAACAGCCAGATATTGGCCACAGCGATCATCGGCAGGATCGTCGGCGTGAAGAACGCCATCCGCACCCAGGTCCGCCCGACGATCTTGTCGTTGACCCAGACCGCCATCAAAAGCGCCAGCGCGATCGAGGTCGGGATGGTGCCGAGCGCGAACCACAGATTGTTCGACATCGCCTTCCAGAAGATCGGGTCCGCCAGCATCTGCTGGTAGTTCTCGGCCCCGACGAAGCGCGCGGGCCTGCGCCCACGCGGTGTCGAGTAGAAGCTCTCGACGAGGCTCGCGACCGCGGGCCAATGGGTGAACAGGGCCAGACAGGCCATGGCCGGCAGCAGCAAAAGCCAGCCATGGATCGTCGCGGTCGCGCGGTTCGTCATCTCTCAGCGATAGGGCTTCAGGATGCGCTCGGCTTCCGCCTGCGCGTCCTCCAGTGCCTTCTGCGGCGTCTTGGTGCCCGTCAGCGCGGCCTGCAGTCCGTCGTTCAACGCCTTGGTGACGCGCTGGTTCTCATGCGTCGAGAGCTCGGCGACCGCATGGGGAAGCTGGTCGCGCGCCACCAGCGCCGGCGGGAAATCGGCCGCATAGGCCTTCATAGCAGGCGTTTCATAGGCGGCAGGGGAAACTGCGACATAGCCGGTGTCGATGCCCCACTGCGCGGCGCGCTCGGGCGTCGTGATCCAGCGGATGAACTTGAAGGCGGCCTCCTGCTGGGCCGGCGTCGCCTTCTTCGAGAGATAGAAATTGCCGCCACCGGTGGGGCTGCCGCGACGCTTGCCGGCGGGCAGCATGGCGACACCGAAGGGGAATTTGGCGTTGCTGCGGACGTTGGTGAGGTTGCCCGTGGTGGTCCACATCATCGCGACCTTGCGTTCGAAGAAGTCCTTTGGCGTGGTGCCCCATTCGACGATGCCGGGGGGGTGGACCTTGTGCTTCTGTGCGAGATCGACCCAGTACTGCAGCGCCTCGATGACCGCCGGATCGGCATAGTTGGTGGTGTTGCCGGCGGCATTGGCGAGGATTGCGCCGGCCTGCGTCGACAGGCCCTGGAACAGCCAATAGGGGAAGCCCGAGGACGGGATCTGGACGCCCCATTGGGTGACGTTGCCGGCCGCATCCTTCTTGGTCAGCTTCTGCGCGAAATCGAGCAGCTCGGTCCAGTTCGCCGGCGCCTTTTCCGGATCGAGACCCGCTTCCTTGAACAGCTCCTTGTTCCAGTAGAGCACGACGGTCGAGCGCTGGAAGGGAATGCCCCAGGTCTTGCCGCCGGCCTGGCTGTTTTCCATGAAGGCCGGGAAGAAGCCGGCGAGCCACTTCTTGTCGTCCTCGGTCTTCACGAAGCTGTCGAAGGGAACGATGGCGTCCTCGTCGATCAGCGTAAACATGTCGGTGGAGAGCAGCACCGAGGTCACCGGCGGCGTGCCGCTCTTATGCGCGGTCAGCGCCTTGACGATGGTTTCCTGATAGGTGCCGGCATAGATCGGCTTCAGCTTGATCGCCGGGTTTTCCTTCTCGAAATCGGCGGCATAGGTGTCGATCAGCTTGGTGATCGGTCCGCCCACGGCGACCGGATAAAAGAACGAAACCTCCGTCGCCGCCTGCGCGCGGGCCATGCCGGGCAGAGCCAGGGCTCCTGCGAGCGCCGCAGCGCCGCTCAATACGTCACGCCTGTCCATTCTGTCTTCTCCCTGGTGAGGTGGCTTGCGCGCCCGACCCTTTTGAACGGATCTTAACCCGAAACCACTTTGCGCTCGGACGCCTGGTCGAACCAGTGCAATGCCGATTGTGACAATGTGATGTAGACTTTTTCTCCGGGCTTCGTACGCACCTTGCCCGCGCGCCGGACGATGAAGGCGTGGCCGTCGATCCGGGTTTCGACCAGCGTGTCGGCGCCGAGATACTCCACCGCGACGACCTCGGCCGCGATACCGCCTTCGGCCAGTTCGGTCATCTCAGGGCGGATGCCGACGGAAAGCAAGGCCGGATCGTGCTCCGGTGGCGGCGTCAATTGGCCTGCGCCCCCTGCGGCAATGATCGCCGAAAGCGGCACCACGTTCATCGGCGGTGTTCCCACGAAGCGCGCCACGAAGATGCTCGCCGGGTTCTCGTAGATTTCGTCGGGCGGGGCGTCCTGCTCGATCCGGCCATTGCGCATGAGGACGACCTGGTCGGCCATCGTCATCGCCTCGACCTGGTCATGCGTGACATAGACCATGGTGATCCCCAGCCGCTGCTGGAGTTCACGAATCTCGCGGCGCATCTCGACGCGAAGCTGCGCATCGAGGTTCGAAAGCGGCTCGTCCATCAGGCATACCGGGGCTTCCGCGACGATCGCGCGCCCTAGTGCGACACGTTGCTGCTGGCCACCGGACAATTGGGACGGCTTGCGGTCCAGCAAGCCACCCAGCCCCAGGATATCGGCGGCTCGCGCCAGCCTTGCATCTCGCTCGGCGCGTGGAACCTTTCGCACCTGCAGGCCAAAAGCGATGTTTTGCGCGACCGAGAGATGCGGAAACAACGCGTAGTTCTGGAATACCATCGCAATGCCGCGCTTGGATGGCTCGGCTTGGGTGACGTCGCGCCCGCCGATCATGATGGTGCCGCTGGTGGTCTCTTCCAGCCCGGCGATAAGGCGTAGCGTCGTCGACTTTCCACAGCCCGACGGCCCCAGCAGCGCGACGAGCTTGCCACCCTCCACGGCGAAGCTGACTCCGTCGACCGCCGCGGCGCCACCCCAGGTTTTCGAAACGGCCTTCAGTTCAACAGAAACCATGCGTCATCCGGCTTGCGCCCCTATGCTAGGTTGAGCCCACATAAGGGTTTGCGCTGTCTTGGAAGCGATATGGCGCAAAATCATCTCAGGACACAAGGCCGCGCCGCACTGCAGGACGTCGTCATCGTCTTCGTGGCTGCCAGCGGCCACAAGGGCGGACGCCTCGTCCAGGAGACCTGCACCCCCCACGGCCTATGGCGGCCCGATCGTGGGAGTCATGCGCGGGGCCATCCAGATCACCCCCGCGGCGGGCATCTGCACCGTGCTCGATCTTCCGGCGAAGGGTGCGTTCGCGTAGAGCGGCTTCAAGCGGCAGGAGGATATCGGGCTCGACGCCTGCCTCAGCAATCGTTTTGGCCAATGTCTGTCGCGCGATCAGGACCTGCCCGGCGCCCACAGCCACCCGATCGATTGCATGGCCTGATGGCGCGCCGAGCACAATCGCTGCTGATCGGCAAGCATCCGATCGCGAGGAGCGCATGCGTTTTTGAGAGTTGGTGCCAGCCGGGACAATCGTCCAAAAAGGGTGCCGAAGGATCCGAAGCAAAAGTGATCCAATCGACAGGGAGATGAGATGCGGCGGGTTTTGATTGCCGAATTCATGCATGAGACGAACACGTTCAGTGTTCAGCTCACGGATGAGGCCACGTTTCGCCATGCCGGCGTGCTGTTCGGGGACGCGATCCCGCCTGCCTTTCGCGGTACGAGGACGGCGATAGGCGCGGCCTTCGAGGCGGCCGAGCGGTTCGGCTGGAGCCTGGTCCACCCGCTGACGGCGCATGCCAACCCGTCGGGCCGCGTCACCGATACGGCTTTCGAGCTGTTTGCCGGCATGATTTTGGAGGCTTGCGACGGCGTCGACGGCGTGCTGCTGCATCTGCATGGCGCGATGGCGACGGAAAGCTCCGACGACGGCGAAGGCGAGTTGCTGGCCCGCCTGCGCCGGCGTCTGGGGCCCAACATCCCGATCGTCGCCGTGCTCGATCTGCACGCGACCCTGACGCAACTGATGGCCGACAGCGCCAATGCGCTGATCTCCTACCGGACCTATCCTCATATCGACATGTACGAACGGGCCTGGCAGGCCGCCAAGCTACTAGACAAGGCCATGAGGGGCGAGATCACGCCGGTGTGCGCGGTGGCGCGTCGACCGATCCTCTATGCGCTCGATGGCGGGCGCACGACCTCGCCGCCCTTCAAGGAGATGCTACGGCGCGCCGACACGATCGAGGCCGCCGACGAGGCGCTCGTAGTCAGCGTGCAGGCGGGCTTTTCCTCGGCCGACGTGCATGACATCGGCCCGTCCGTCGTCGTCACCGCCAATTCCAGGGGCAAGGCGCAGGAGATCGCCGAAGAGCTGATGGACTATGCCTGGGAGCAGCGTCATTTCTCGTCCATCAGCTTCACGCCGCTCTCAGAGGCGATGGAGCGTGCCAAGGCCGGTGAAGCTGAAGCCGGGGGCCTGACAGGCGGCAAGCCGTTGGTGATCTCGGACTACTCCGACAATCCGGGCTCCGGTGCCTATGGCGATGCGACCAATCTGCTGCGTGCGGTGCTTGACGCCGGGCTCAGCAATGTCGGCTTCCATGCGATCCGCGATCCGGAGGCTGCGCTGGCCGCGCAGGCGGCCGGCGTCGGCAACACGGTCCGGCTGAAGCTCGGCGGCAAGGTTGATCCGAGCACGGGCGGAGGGCCGCTCGACCTCTCCGCGCATGTCGTCGCGCTGACCGATGGCCGCTTCATGTGCTACGGCCCGATGGCGGGCGGCGTCTGGCGCAACTACGGGCTCTCGGCCCTGCTACGGGTCGACGATGTCGAAATCATCGTGATCACTCATAACGGGCAGGCTACCGATACCGCGCAGTTCACCTCGCTCGGCGTCGATCCGATGCGGAAATCGACGCTGATCGTGAAATCGATGCAACATTTCCGCGCTGCCTTCGAGCCTATTGCACGCGAGGTGCTCGAAGTGGACACTGGGGCGCTGTCCACCCGCAACTTCAAGGAAAGGCCGTACCGGAAGGTGCGGAGACCCATTTTCCCACTCGACGACATCTGAGGACGACCGGCCACCAAGTGCCGGCGACGACAAGGCGACAGGAGGAACAGCGATGATCAAGGCAGGCGCTCCAGCGCGCGAGGCTCTGCGATGACCGTGCAGGCCGATATCGTTCTGCGGAACGGCCCAATCTGGTGTGGCTACGAGGAAGGCACTGTCGAGGCGCTGGCGCTCTGGCAGGGCCGGGTGCTGGCATCCGGGCGTGACGCCGACATCGGCCCGCTGGTGGGGCCCGCGACACGCGTCATCGACTTGAAGGGCCGGCTCGCGACGCCTGGGCTGAACGATTCCCATCTTCACCTGATCTCGCTTGGCCTGACGATGGACTGGGTCGATTCCAAGCCGGCCGCCGCCCCGACGCTGGACAGCCTGCTGGACGCCATTGGCGCCCGCGCCGCCAGGGCCAGGCCCGGCGAGTGGATCATGTCGCGCGGCTACGACCAGACCAAGCTCGATGTCGGCCGGCATCCCTATCGCGGGGAACTCGACAGGGCCTCGCCGAACAACCCTGTCGTGCTGGTGCGCGCCTGCGGCCACATCTGGATCTGTAACTCGCAAGCGCTCGCTTTGGCCGGAATCGACGAGACCACGCCGTCGCCTTCCGATGGAGTGATCGAGCAGCAGAACGGACGGCTGACCGGGCTTCTCGCCGAGAACGGATCGGCCAAGGTCCGGGCCGCGATACCGGTGCCGACCCAGGAGGACCTCGTCGGCGGAATCGAGCGCGCCGGGAACTACCTGCTCTCGCTCGGCATCACCAGTTGCATGGACGCAGCCGTCGGCCAGAAAGCTGGCTTCGCCGAAATCGCCGCGTATCATCGCGCCAAACGTGAAGGCCGCCTGCCGGTCCGGACCTGGCTGACATTGCTGGGCGATGATGGCCGCTCGATCGTGCCGCAATGCCATGCCGCGGGGCTGATCTCCGGCACCGGCGACGATATGCTGATGATCGGCGCAGTCAAACTCTTCCTCGACGGCTCGGCCGGCGGCCGAACGGCCTGGATGTCGGAACCCTATCTCAGCGAGGACGAGACGACCGGCGTCCAGATGAAGCAGGACGCCGACCTCGAGCGCGAGGTCATGGATGCCCATGAGAAGGGCTATCAGCTCGCCTGCCACGCGATCGGTGATGCCGCGATCGAGCAGTTGATCACGGCCTATGAAAAGGCGCTCGCCGCGCACCCCGATCCAGACCGGCGCCATCGCATCGAGCATTGCGGCTTCTCGACGCCGCGACAGCACGAGCGGATGATCAAGGCCGGGATCTACCCCTGCCCGCAGCAGGCCTTCATTCATGATTTTGGGGACGCCTATGTGAAGGTGCTCGGTCCCGAGCGCGGGCTCCCGAGCTATCCGTTAGGAACCTGGTTCAAGCTCGGCCTCAAGCCCGCCACCGGGAGCGACGCACCGGTCTGCGACCCCGATCCGTTTCCGAACTTTCACGCCATGATCACCCGCAAGACCTGGCGCGGCACGGTGATGGACGCGCGCGAACGCGTCTCGGCCGAGCAGGCGCTGCAGGCCTATACGGAATACGGTGCGTTTTCGCAGAAGCAGGAGCGTGTGAAAGGCCGGCTCGTTCCTGGCTATCTGGCGGACGTCGCCGTGTTCTCGCGCAATCTGCTGACGGCCGACCCGGAAGACATCCTGATGGATACACGCTGCGATTTGACGATCCGAGGCGGCGAAGTGGTTTTCGAACGCGAAGGCGCCGCGAACTAACGACGATCGGCATGAGCACGAGGGCGAGATGACCGCTCGACTGTTCTTGCCGCAACGAAAGCCGCAGCCCGGGCGATAAGCGGCCGGGCGAGGCGGTACAAAGGGAGAAAACTGGAATGCTAAAGAAACTGATATTCACCACGGCGGTAACGCTGGCGGCGTTCACGCTGCATTCGCAGGCGCAGGAGCCGCGCCGGGGCGGGACGATCCGCTTCACCGCGCCCTATGCGACATCCTTCGTCAGCAATGACAGCCATGTCTCGAACTCGGTTCAGGACGAGATCTACGGCTACGCGCTGCATCGCTCGCTCTACAAATGGGATTCGGTCAACAACAAGCCGGTGCTGGAGCTCGCAAAGAGCGTCAGCACGTCGGCCGATGGACTCGTCCACACCTTCAAGCTGCGCGACGACGCGCTGTTCCACAACGGCCGCAAGATGACGGCCGACGACATCATCTGGAGCTATACGCGCCTGATGGACGCGTCCAAGAACTATCCCGGCGCCGCGTTCATCCGGCGGATCAAGGGCGCGCTCGACGTCCAGAACGGCACCGCCAAGGAAATCTCCGGCCTGAAGAAGATCGACGATTTCACGCTGGAAATCTCGCTGATCGAGAAGGGCGAGCCGGGCTTCCTGTTCCGCACCGCGACGACCTCGATCTTCCCCGCGAAGGAAGCGCAGGACCCCAACTTCTTCAACAAGCCGATCGGCCTTGGACCGTTCAAATTCGTCGAGCATATTCCAGGCTCGCGCATGGTCTTCGAGCGCTGGGAGAAGTTCTACGTCGCCGGCAAGCCTTATGCCGACAAGCTCGTGATCTCGCCGATGGGCGAGGCCGCGGCCCGCGACGTCGCCTTCCGCAACAAGGAGATCGACGTCTCGATCCTCGGGCCGACGCAGTATGTCGCCTATCAGGCCGATGCCAATCTCAAGAAGGGCATCCTCGAGGTCGCCGAGGTGTTCACCCGCAACATGGGCATGAACCCGACGCACAAGCCCTTCTCCGACAAGCGCGTGCGCCAGGCGATCAACCACGCCATCGACAGCGACCTGATCATCTCGCGGCTGGTGCGCAACAAGGCCTACCGGGCGACCAGTTGGCTGCCCTTGTCCTCGCCTGCCTATGACAAGGCGCTGAAGCCCTACGCCTTCGATCCCGAAAGGGCCAAAAAATTGCTGGCCGAGGCCGGCTATCCCGATGGGTTCGAGTTCGAATGGACCGCAAGCCCCAATGAGAGCTGGGGCATTCCGATCGTCGAGGCGACCATCCCGATGCTCGCCAAGGTCGGTATCAAGGTCAAGGTGAAGCCGGTCGAGGGCTCCGCACTGGGCGGCATCATCGCGAAGGGGGACTTCCAGGCCTATATCTGGTCCAACACCTCCGGGCCCGATCCGCTGACCCAGATGAAGTGCTTCCACTCCAAGACCCCGCGCAGCTCGTGCAATTACACGACCTTCAGCCACCCAGAAGTCGACAAGCTGATCGATGAAGCCGGTGCGACGGACGATCTCGCCAAGCGCAACGAGATCCTCAAGAAAGCCAACGCCATCCTTTATGAAGAGGCGCCCGTCTGGTTCTTCAACTACAACAAGGCCGTGCTGGCGCATCAGCCGTGGCTGCGCGGACTGCAGCCCAACGCGACCGAACTCGCCTTGCAGTATTACGAGGATCTGTGGGTCGACGAGACGTCGCCCGCCGCCAAGTAGGCTGATCAGCCCCTAAGCCCGGCACCCGGCGGCCAAAGCCGCCGGGTGCCGGTGGCGAGGAGTTTCCCATGCTGCCTTATGTCGTCCGACGCCTGCTCCAGGCGGTGCCGATCCTGCTCGCCGTAGCGGGCCTCATTTTCGTGATGTTCAGCGTCATCCCGGGCGACTTCGCGTCGACGCAGATGGCAGATGGCCGCACGGTCGTCGATGCCGAACAGGTGGCGCGGATGAACACGCAGTTCGGTCTCGACGATCCCGTCCATGTCCGCTTCGCCAAATATATCGGCAAGCTCATGACGCTGGATCTCGGAACGTCCTTCAGGACGCGCCAGCCGGTGATCAACTCTTTGCTGGAGCGGATCTGGCCAAGCCTGCAACTGGCGATGGCGGCCATGCTGTTTGCAATCGTCATCGGCGTCCCGCTCGGCTTTCTCGCGGCGCTGAAGCCGGGAGGTTGGCTCGACATGCAGTCGATGATCGTCGCTGTCTCCGGCCTGTCGCTCCCGCAGTTCTGGCTCGGACTGATGCTGATGTACGGCTTTGCGCTGATCCTCGGCTGGTTTCCGAGCTTCGGCTATGGCGACGGCAGCCCGCGCTATCTCGTGTTGCCGGCCGTGGCGCTCGGCGTGGCCCCGCTGGCCCTGCTGGCGCGGACGACACGGGCAGCCGTGCTCGAGGTCATGAATGCCGATTTCGTGCGAACCGCGCGCGCAAAGGGTAACAGCGAGGTTCGGGTCATGCGCTGGCATGTGGCGCGCAATGCGGCCGTGATCGTTTTGACGACGCTGGGGCTGCAGTTCGGCTCGATCATGGGAGGCGCCGTCGTCATCGAGAAGCTGTTCGCCTGGCCCGGCATCGGCTCGCTCCTGGTCGACAGCGTCTCGCTGCGCGACATTCCGGTGGTCCAGGCCTGCATTCTGCTCCTCGTCCTCTTCTTCCTCATCGTGAACATCATCGTGGACGTGCTTTGCGCCCTGATCGATCCACGCATCAAATATACCTAAGGTCGAGGAAACAGATGAAATTCCGGGCTAATCTCTGGATAGGCGGCGCCCTGTTCGCGACCGTGGTCGTCGGCGGGGCGTTTGCGCCCTGGCTGGCCCATACCGACCCTGTGATGGATGCCAACCTGATGAATGCCGAGGTTCCGCCCGGCGCCGAATTCTGGTTCGGGACCGACGCGCAGGGCCGCGACATCTACAGCCGCGTCCTCTACGGCGCACGCATTCCGCTGACGGTCGGCATCGTCTCGCAGTTGATCAACACGGTCATCGGCGTGGCGCTCGGCATGTCGGCCGGCTATTTCGGCGGTTGGTGGGACGATGTCGTCAACGGCCTGACCAATCTCATGCTGTCGATCCCGTCGCTCATCTTCGCCCTCGCGATCATGGCGATCCTGCAGCCCGGCCTGACCAGCCTCCTGATCGCGCTTGGCCTGACCAACTGGTCCTACACCTGCCGGCTCTCGCGAGCGGCGACGCTTTCGGTGAAGCAGCAGGGCTATGTCGAGGCGGCCCGCTCCTTCGGCAGCGGCAGCACCCGGATCATGCTGACGCAAATCCTGCCTAACATCGCTGGCCCAATCATCGTCATCGGTACTCTGGGCATGGGGGGCGCCGTGCTGGCGGAGGCGGCACTCTCCTTCTTGGGACTGGGTATCCGTCCGCCCTTTCCGAGCTGGGGCAGCATGCTCTCGGATGCGCGCGATCAGATCACGACGGCGCCGTGGATCTCGATCTTCCCGGGCCTGGCCATTTTTATGACGGTGCTCGGCCTCAACCTTCTGGGCGACGGGCTGCGCGACATCCTCGATCCCCATTCCCAGCTTCGCCAAGCTTGATCTGGTGGAAGCGGTACATGGTCTCGCGGCGGAGCAACGGCAGGCCAGAATGGCCGCCCTGCCCCGTTGCCTGGCAAACGGTTTAGAAAAGCCACCAAGGCTGGGCATTCTTGTCGAGGATGTGAATAGGCTCGGGCTTTGACCCTGGGGACCAGCATTGTGCTTGCCCCGCCATCGCGGGATTTTTCGTCTAGATAACAGTTGCCCCACGCTGATCAGGCGGGGACAGGCTTGATGGCCGATGGTGGATCAAGCTGCGTGCCGCCTCACACATGATTACCAGCTTGACTTGTATCATATTTGTATCTTTCATGCAGCTTCCTTAGCCGGGAAGCACGCGTGATCCGTTATCAGGAAATCGCCGAAAGCCTCGAACGCGGCCTCGCAGCCGGCGGTGGCGGCGCCCGTGCGGTTCCTTCCGAGCATGAACTCTGCGAGCGCTACGGGGCGAGCCGCACCACCATCCGCGCCGCGCTGAAGCAGCTCCAGGAGCGGGGGCTGATCGAGCGCCGCCAGGGCCAGGGCACCTTCTACCGTCCCCGCCACATCACCAAGCATCTCGGCAGCCTCGTCGATTTCCACACCGAGGCGCGCTTGGCCGGCCGCATGCCGACCACGCGCGTGCTGTCGCTCGTCGCACGCCCGGCCGTCGCCGAAGAGGCGGCGCTGTTCGGGCCGGCGGCCGGCGCCGGTCTCATTGACCTCACCCGCCTGCGCTGCCTCGACGACGCGCCCGCGGTGCTGCAGCGCTCGCGCCTCGGCCTCACAACGCTGGGCGAGACGCGCGCCGCCGATCTCGAGAATGCCTCGCTCTACCGCTATCTCGCCGAATGTCGCGGCGTGCGGATCGCCACGGTCGAGGAGACGCTGGAGCCTTGGGCCGTCGGCGCCGACGAGGCCGGTCCGCTCGCGATCGCGCCGGGTACGGCGGTCTTCCGTTCGCAGCGCGTGGCGCGGGACGCGGCCGGAGCCGTGGTCGAGGTCAGCGACAACCTGATCCGGGGCGACATCTACCGCTTCACGATCCACCGCAATGTCGCCGATGCAGCCATGGGAGCGACCGCATGAGCGTGGTCCTCGCCTGCGATCTCGGCGGCACCAGCTTCCGCGCCGCGCTGATCGACGAAACCGGCGCGACGCGGGCGCAGGCGGTGATCCTCGGCCCGACCGCGATCGACCGCATGGGCTGGTCGGAGATCGACGCGACCGCCTGGTGGCGCATCCTCGTCGAGGCGGCCGGGCAGCTCGCCGAGGCAGAACCCGCGCTGTTTGGCGAGATCGAGGCGATCGCGATCTGCGGCGTCACGCGCACACAGGTGTTCCTCGGCCGCGACGGGCGCCAGCTGCGACCGGCGATGACCTGGAAGGATACGCGCTCGGAAGCCGCCGCGGCCCGGTTGCGCGAGCGGCTGGGCGAGCATCCCGAGGCGCAGCGCATCAATGCCTTTCATCCGCTGGCGCGCCTCGCCTGGCTGCGGGAGGAGGAAGAGGCCTGCTTCCGCGCGCTCGCCTGCGTGCTCGAGCCCAAGGATTACCTCAACGCCCGCCTCACCGGCAGGCACGCCGGCGACCCCGTCTCGATGGCGCGGCTGCTGGCCTCCCGCGAAGCGGTCGGCGGCGTCGATCCCTTCGCCGCGATCGGGCTGGCCGCCGGCGTCCTGCCGCCCATGCTTGAGCCCTGCGACAACGTCGGGCCCGTGCAGCCGAACCTGCCGGCGCCGCTCGATCGGCTGGCCGGTGTGCCCGTCTTCTGTTCGTCCAGCGACACCTGGGTCGCGGTGGCGGGTCTCGGCGCGCTGCGCCCGGGTTATGCCTACAATATCTCCGGCACCACCGAGGTGCTGGGCGCCGTCGGTCTGGAGCCCGTCGAGGCCGAGGGCCTGCTGACGGTGGACTGGCGCGGCCTCTGGCAGATCGGCGGGCCGAGCCAGAACGGCGCCGACACCGTCTCCTGGCTGCTCTCGCTGCTCGGCCGGGAGGGGTCGGAGCCGGGCTCGACCGGCCAGCGCATCGACGCGCTGCTGGCCGGGCGGCGACATCCGCAGCCGCTCCTCTTCCTGCCTTATCTCCAGGGCGAGCGCGTGCCTTACTGGAACCCCGCACTACGCGGGGCGATCCTTGGGCTCGGCCGCCAGCACGCTGCCATCGATCTCGCCTATGCTGTGCTGGAGGGCGTCGCTTTCCTCAACCGGATCGTGCTGGAGCGGGCCGAGACCGCACTCGGCTCAGCCGTCGGCGAGATCCGCTTCGGCGGCGGCGCGGCGGCCAATCCGGTCTGGAGCCAGATCAAGGCGGATATCTGCGGAAGGCCTGTGGTGGTCGGCGCTTCGAAAGAGCCGGGTCTGCTCGGCGCCGCGATCGTCGCCTGGACCGGGCTCGGGCGCTTCACCTCGCTGTCCCACGCCCAGGAGGCGCTGGTACGGTCGGCGCGGCACTTCACGCCGGAGTCCTCGCGCAAGCCGGCCTATGACGCGCTGTTTTCGATCTACCGGCGCAGCGAGGCGGCGCTCGCCCCGATCTCCGCCGACCTCGCCGCGCTCTCGCGCAGCGCCGGCGCCCTGCCCGGCATCCATGCCGCGCCTCTTATCGCCAGCAAGGACTGACCGCCCATGAAGACGCTCATTCAGACCGATTTCGGCCGCGACCATCTGCTGATCGGCTGCGTCCACACGCTCGCCATGCCGGGAACGCCGCTCTACGATCGCAGTGGCGGCATGGCGAAGATCGTCAGGCAGGCGCGCGAGGAAGCGAAGATCCTCGAGGAGGCCGGCTTCCACGCGCTGCTCTACACCAATGAATCCGACATGCCCTATGAGGCCAACATGCCGATCGAGGTCGTCGCCGCGATGACCGAGGTGATCGCCGAGTGCCAGGCGCGGACCGAGCTTCCCCATGGCGTGAACATGCTGATCGACCCGCCGGCCTCGATCGCGGTGGCCCATGCCACCGGCGGGCGCTTCGTGCGCGCCTTCCTGACGGGTGCGCTGACCGGTGACATCGGCATGATGACGCCTGACGGCGCGCGGGCGCTGCGCCTGCGGGCCAATCTCGGGGCCGAGAACATCCGCATCATCTGCAACGTCACGCCCGGCTTCTCGATCAATCTCGACACCCGCCCGGTCGAACAGCAGGCCTCGGGCGCGGTCTTCATCGGGTTGGCTGACATCGTCTGTGTTGGAGGACCGGCGGCCGGCAAGGAGGCCGACATCTCGGTGATCGAGCGTGTCGCCAGGCAGGTCTCGGATACGCCCGTCGCCGTCGGCACCGGTGTGGCGGAGGAGAACATCGCGCGCCTCGCCGAGGTGGCGGAGGTCTTCATCGTCGGCACCTCGATCAAATACGACCGCCAGACGCTGAATCCGGTCGAGCCCGCTCGTGCCCAAAGGCTGGTGCGCGCCTATGAAAACCGCAGGGCGGCCTGAGCCATGGCGGGTCCTGTCACGCTGATCACGGGCGCTTCGGGCGGCATCGGCGGCGCGCTCGCCGCGATGCTGGCGAGGCAAGGGCATCGTCTCGTGCTGTCGGGGCTCGACCAGAATGGGCTCGACGCCGTTGCCGAGAAGATTGCGGCGGCAGGTTGCGAGGTCGCGATCATCGCCGGGGACGTGCGCGAGCGGGATCTGCCGCAGGCCTGTATCGATCTGGCCGTCTCACGCTTCGGTCGCCTCGACAATCTCGTCACGGGGGCCGGTGCCTCGCGCCCCGTGCCGATGGTCGAGATGGAGGATGACGAGTGGGACAAGCTCGTCGATATCAACCTCTCAGCCGTGTTCCGCATCTCGAAGGCGGCCGCGCGTCAGATGATCGGCCAGGGTGAAGGCGGCAGCATCGTCCACATCTCCTCGATCGCCCATGCCAATGGCGGGGCCAATCTCGCCTATGGCTCGGCCAAGGGCGGCGTCGCGACCCTCACCTACGGCATGGCCCAGCAGCTCGGCCCGCATGGGATTCGCGTGAATGCGGTTGCACCGGGGATCATCGATACGCCTATGGTACGCGGCGGCTTCGCGCAGAGTTCGACGCGCTGGTCACCGGTGCCGCCGTGCGCACGCCGCTTGGACGTTTGGGAAAGCCTGAGGATGTCGCTGCCGTGATCGCCTTCCTGCTCTCAGCCGGTGCCGCATTCGTCACCGGTGCCCTGATCCCGATCACCGGCGGCATCGAGATCCTGTCGCCGATCTCGACCATCGCGCAGGGAGACTGACGGCATGGGCGGCTTCGACCTGCGCGAAGTGATCGGGCGATACGGCACGGCGATTGCCGGCCTCGTGCTGGTCCTGTTCTTCCTGCTCTTCGCGCCGAACTTCGCCAGCACGATGAACATCATCAACGTGCTGAAAGATACGAGCTTCCTCGCCATCCTGGCGCTGGGCTTCGCGCTCGCCTTCACGGTCGCCGAACTCGACCTCTCGATTGCGGAAATGGCGAGCCTGGCGGCGGTTGTCTGCGGCTGGATGGTGCATTCGCAATATCCCCCGGCTGCGGCCGTTGGCGCCGCGCTCGCGGTCGGCATCGTGCTCGGCAGCCTGAACGGCTACGGCGTCACGGTGCTGCGCATCCCCTCGCTGATCATGACGCTGGGCACCGCCGCCATCGCCAAGGGCCTCGCCTTCATGATCACCCAGGGTGTCGCCTTCACGGGGCGCTGGCCGGTGAGCTTCACCGGGCTGGCGCGCGGCTACACCTTCGGCCTGCCCAACCTCGTGCTCTGGATGACCGGCGCGACACTGTTTGCGTGGCTGCTGGTAAAATGGACCCGGACCGGGGCGCATATGGTCGCCACCGGCGAGGCCGACGAGGCGGCCAGGCTCGCTGGCATCGCGACCGCCCGCATGAAGCGCATCGGCTTGCTGCTGGCGGGCGTCTTCGCCGGGTTGATGGCCGCTCTGCTCGCGGCCAACCTGTCCTCGGCAGCGCCCAACATGGCGGGTGATTATCTGCTCTATGCGATCGCTGCGGTCCTGCTGGGCATGACCATGTTCGAGCCGGGCAAGCCCAATATCCCGGGCACGGTCTTTGCTGCGCTGGTGCTTAAGGTGCTCGGCAATGGCCTGGTTCTGCTCGGCGCACCCTATTACATCCAGGATATCGTACTCGGCGTCATCATCATCGGCTCGGTCGCCTTTTCGGCCAGCGCGATGAAGAAGGCAGCGTTCAAGGTCTGAGATCTGACCAACAGATCAAACGAGGGGAGACATCATCATGTTCGGGTTCAGGAAGATACTGGTCGCCGCAGCCGCGCTCGTCGCAGCTTGCCAGTCGGCACAGGCCTTTGAAGTCGGAATCATCGGCTTCCAGTTCTCGTCGGAAACGCATGCGCGCGTCGCCAACGCTGCTTCGGCCGCCGCCAAGGCCAAGGGCTGGGGCGTTACGCTGCTGAACTCGGAGGGCGCGCTGCCCAAGCACGCCGAGCAGTTCGACGCGCTGATCGCCAAGAAGGTTGACGCCATCATCATTGCCATGGGCAAGCCGGTCGAGGCCGACGCCCAGTTCCTGGCCGCCAAGGCGGCGAAGATCCCGGTCATCACCGTGCAGTCGGGCTCGAGCCCGCATGCGCTGTTCGACATCCAGACCAACGAGTACACGGTCGGCGCCGATGCGGCGCTCTACTTGCTTGGCCAGCTCGGATACCAGGGCAACGTCGTCACCGCCCGCTTCGACCTCAACGTCGCCTCGCGCATTCGCGGCCGCATGCTCGATGCGGTGCTGGCCGAAAACCAGGGCGTCAAGGAACTTGGCAAGTTCTCTATGGCGCGGACGCAAAGCTGGCGCGACGACGTCCGTGCCGGGATGCAGGCGCTGTTGTTGCAGAACCAGGGCAAGATCAACGGCATCTGGGCCTCCTTCGACGGGCAGGCCTACATCATCGACGACCTGCTGCAGGCGCAGGGGATCAAGAAAGGGCAGATCCCGCTGGTCTCTGTCGATGGCGGCAAGGAGACATATGCCCGCATCGCCGATCCGGCCTCGACCTTCATGGCAACCGTCGCGATCCCCTTCGAGGCGATGGGTAAGCAGGCGGTCGACGCCATCCAGACCATCGTCATCGACAAGAAGCCAAAGGAGACGGTTGCCAGCGGGCCCTATCTGTTCACAGAGGCCGTGCTGGTCGACAAGACCAATGTCGACCAGTTCCTGAAGTGATGCCATGCGCACCATGCTTGGGCGTAGGCCCAAGCATCTCCCTCCGGAGGGTCCCGGGTCGTTGCTACGCGTCGCCGGGACTGACGCAACACGCCCGCCAGCCCCGAAGGGCAAGCCCATGAGCGATCTCGCCCCTCTCCTCTCCCTGCGCGGCATCGGCAAGAGCTATGGCCCTGTCGTCGCTGTTCGCGAGGTCGATCTCGACATTTTCGCAGGTGAGGTCGTCGCGATCTGCGGCGACAATGGTGCCGGCAAGTCGAGCCTGATCAAGGTGATCTCGGGCGCCGAGGAACCGACCGCAGGCGCAATGAGCATGCGCGGCGAGCCGGTTTCATTCGGCTCGCCGCACGATGCGCTGGAGCATGGCGTAGCCACCATCTACCAGGATCTCGCGCTGGCCCCGCGCCTCTCCATTGCTCAGAACGTCTTCATGGGCTCGGAGCTGACGAAGCCGGTGCTGCTGCCCTTTCTTCGCGTTCTCGACAAGAAGCGCATGATCGCGGAATCGCAGCGCTATCTCTCGCAGCTTTCGGCGGCGGTGACGGACATGACGCGCCCGGTCGAGCGGCTCTCGGGCGGCCAGCGTCAGGCGGTGGCGATCTCGCGGGCGCTGCGCTGGAACGCCGAGGTCATCATCATGGACGAGCCGACGGCGGCGCTCGGAGTCAAGGAGAGCGCGCTGGTTCTCGACCTGATCCGCAAGCTCAAGGCCGACGGGCGCACCGTGATCCTGATCAGCCACAACATGCGCGACGTGGTGGCGCTCGCCGACCGGGTCGTGATCATGGGGGCGGGTCGCAAATATGTCGACCGGCCGATCGGGGATCTGAAGGCCGACGACATCGCCCACATGATCATGGCCGGCAACGCCAGGGCGGCGTGAGCGGATGCGCGAAGCGATCATCATCGATACCGATCCCGGCCAGGACGACGCGGTGGCCCTGCTGCTAGCCTTCGCGTCGCGAGACCGGCTCGACCTGCGCGCCATCACGACGGTAGCCGGCAATGTGCCCGTTGGGCAGACCACCGCCAACGCCCTGCGCATCCGCGATCTCACTGGAGCGGAGGGCGCGTCGGTCCCGGTTTATGCCGGCGCCGGGGGGCCGCTCCTGTTCCCGCTGGAGACGGCCGAATTCGTCTGCGGGCCGGACGGGCTCGCCGGTGCGGACCTGCCTGCTCCGGCGAGTGAGGCCACCCCCGGTCATGCCGTTGAGGCGATCATCGCCATCTGCCGCGCATCGCCCGATCATGGCGTTACGCTGTGTCCGCTCGGCCCGCTGACCAATCTGGCACTCGCGATCCGTCTCGCACCCGACATCCTACCCAAGGTGAAGCGCATCGTGCTCATGGGCGGGGCGCTGGGCTTAGGCAACATGACGCCAGCCGCCGAGTTCAACATCCATGTCGATCCCCATGCGGCCGCCATCGTCTTTGACTGCGGCCGGCCGATCGTGATGGTGGGGCTGGGTGTGACGCTGCAGGCGATTGCGAGCCATGAGCAGGTCGCGCGGATCGGCGGGCTCGGCACCGCCGCCGGCCGGGCCATCCATGGCATGCTGACCCGCCCTCGCCCGGGCGGGCTCGGCACGTCCGGCCACCCGATGCACGATCCCTGCGTCATCGGCTTCCTGCTCTGGCCGGAGCTGTTCTCGGGGCGGGACTGCCATGTCGAGGCCGAGACCGGGACCGGGCCGCTGCGCGGGCGCACCACGATCGACTGGCACGGCCGCCTCAGGCGCGAGCCCAACGCCTATGTCGTCTCCTCCGTCGAGGCGGCGGCTCTGTTCAACCGCATGATCGAGCGTCTCACGACACTGCCCTGACAGCTTCTGAGGATTAGCCATGCCCCATCTCGTCGAGGAACTGCGTACCGAGGCAGAGGCCGCCATGACCGTGATGCGCGAGACGGCGCTCGCCGCGCGGCAAATCCATGCCCGGGCCGAACTGATGCGCCACATGCTGACGACGGCGCGCAAGGTGAAGGACAAGCCGAAGGCGGACGCCGTCGAGATCGTCGTGCGAGAATGGATGGACGCCTGGAATCTCGACCGGCAGGACTGGCCGCAGCTGACGCAGGAAATGCAGGCCTTCACCGCCGCTTTCCACGACTATGCCAATGTTCAAAATGACGCCCACGATCAGAATTTGCGCCGGTGCTGCTACGCGCTCGACACCGCGTTGGCGCGGGAGGGGACCTCGATCTCCGAACAAATGGCCTACCGGTCGCAATGCGCTCACGGCTGGTGGGCGCTGGTCAAGCCTGAACCCGTTGATCTCTTGGAAAAAAAGCCACGAACTTCGATCCCCCAGCTTGGGCCCGGCCAACCATTCTGGGAAGTCGGCTGCGCAGATTTTTGTATTTGACGTAACGCCGACGTCGCGCTGTCTGATGCTTCTGGATGTCACCCGGCATGCGCTTTAGCCCTGGCTTCCTTTGGGAGAGGTCGGGCTTGGACGCCGGTTGGGGCTCCAGCTGCTGGCAACTTCACAGCACAGACTGCGACAGGCATGAAACGGAAACCCCGCCGGGCGAGCGGCGGGGCAAGACGTCTCAATGCGATAGCGCCTCTATATCGAGACCAGCGTTCAACGGCGATTGGTTTGCCGGTTGTACTGCTGCTGAGATGTCTTAGCGGACTGCGAGTTGTTGTAGGCTTTTTGGTTCCACCCCTGCGCAGAAGCGACTGTCGGGGCGGCACTGTAAAACATAACTGCGGCGGCGATCGCGACGATAAACTGCATATGTCTGCTCCCTGGATTTTATTGACCGGCATCGCCGAGATAAATCCAAACCGGTTAACCATGCAATAGGCCGACCTCGCAATTTTGCTTCGGCTCGCTCTTGACGCAATCATTCTGTCGCCTTTTGCGTCGTCCCTCCTTGTAAACGTCCTCGGTTTTCCGGTTCATCCGACGGGCTCCGATGTAAACAAGCAGAGCTTCCGTAACGATCTTGCCATTCCCGTTCTGCCATGTTTTCTGCCAATCGCATACGCAAAGATGCGGTGCGCAGGGGAGCTTATGACATGCGATTGATAGCTGGATTGATTTTGGGTTTTGCGCTCGGAGGCTGTAACCAGACGAGTCAAACATCCGAAACGGCATTACCGCCACAAACAGCGGGGCAGCCGGCAGGCTCGACTGCGCAGCTGGCATCGGCGAGTCTGTCGGAACCAGCAACAATCCCGCCGCTCTACGAGCCGCTCATTGATACCAACCGGGTCAACCTCGCGAAATTGAGGAAAGATCTCCAGGAATGCCGCGGGCAGGCGGCGCCGCAGGAGGCTGCCGCGCGGCGCGCGGCGCAGCAGGAGTCGACCGGCGCTGCAATGCAGGCTGCCGGTGCCATTGCAAGCTTCATCCCCGTCCCCGGCTTCCGACAGGCGCACATCCTCGCGGGGGCTTCGAACGCGGTTCAGAATGTCGGAGCCGCCACATCGGGGAACGCCGCCGAGGTCAAAGAACGCGCGATGGAGGACTATGTCCTCGTGGTGAATGCCTGCATGGAGAACAGACGGTACCGTCTCCTGCGGGCATAGTCAGTGAGTGTCCGACAGACTCACGATTGTTCAGCCCGGCAGGGCTCGCCCCCGCGTTGCTGCTCGCCCCGCGTGCTGCCTGGTCATTCTGTCCGTTGCAGGCGGAAGGCGGCGCTCAGCGGTCAGCGCGGTCTGCTGACGGCACGCCCGCTGACATTGTTTAGATTACGCAAATTGGGGAGCTCGAGGCGGCACATGTTGGTGCGATGGCGCAGCGTGGATGGAGACTGCAGCCAGAGGTCAGCGCGATAGGCCTTTGCGCTTCGCCTGATATCGGCGCGCGCGATTGGGCTTCTCGACATCGGGAATCGTATCGAGCAGCAGCCGCGCATAGAAAGGCGCGGCTGCCGAAGACCTGCTCGGCCGGACCGCTTTCGACGATCCGTCGGGTCATGCGCCAGTATCCGCTGCTCCATGAAGGCGAGCTTGACGGCAAGCGAGGCTTCAGGCTGCCAATCGCCTCGTCTCTTGATCAAACTCGATATCGGTCCAGCCATCCGTTGCGTGATACCGCCAGGCTCCGCAGCCCGCGTCATCCATCGCGAACAGCGTCAGCCAGCCGTGGTCGAACAGGTTCCTCAGGTTCGGATGCTTTGCGATGATGGCGAGGATCGCTTCGCGCGGGGCGGCGATGACGACGGAGAGACGCAGCGGCTCGTGGACCAGCTTTTCGCCGTCATGCACCGACTGCCAGGGCAGGCCGCCACGCAGCAGGCCGCCATTGCCTTCGAACACGCCAATCCCGCCGACGACGTTGTGGAGCAACTTGTTGCCGGCGCCGAATGCCTCCGGCGCGACGGCCGAGCCGTAATATTGCAGGTTAATCCAACTCGCGACCAAAACTGGCGCGGTCAGGATCAGTTCGAGCACCTTGAACTCGGCATCGGCGCGCCACTCGTAGCTGTGCAGAAAGACGCGGCCTGCGAGGGAGGCCCCAGCCGTGTGGCAGCGTGGCGCTGCGATGAAGGCGTTGCAACCGGCGAGCCCCCACTCGGGGCGAACTTGAGCCCAGTCCCGGCCGCGCCGGGCGATGTCGCCCTCGCCAGCCGCGCCTGGCAGGCGCAGCGCCCGCTCGGTCCTGGCGAGCCGTCCTGCCGCGGCCAGTAAAGAGTTTAGGCGCGCGAGATCGGCCGCGTGCGAGGGCGGCACCGCATCTCTGTCGAACAGCGTCACCTCGTCGCTGACCGTGTCGTGAAGCCCTGCGACGAAGCGCGTGTCGGCTGGGACGTCGATCCCCTGCGTCGCGAGCCCGGCGCGGACCTCGTCATCGTTCAGAAGCCCCGCCAGCAGGCGGGCGTTGACGTCGCCGGGGAAGCCGCCGCAGGCCCCGCACTGCAAGGCGCTGGCATGGGCGTTGTTGACCACCCGAGCACCATGGCCGACCAGCAGCACAAGCCGCGCGAAGCGCGAGGTCAGGGACATCGCGCGCAGGATCATTGCCGCCATATCGGTTCGCTGCGCTGCCGTCAGCGCCCCATCGAGCCGCGGCACCGCGCGGTCGCTGTTCGGGCGGTGGTCGGCCGTGACGGAATCGTGGAAGAGCTTCCAGAGATAGAGCGGCCCGCTGGCCTCGACGAAGGCGAAGGAGGAGACCGCGGCGCGCTTGAAGCGGCCCCAGGCGCGCCGGGCGCGGGCGCCAATGCGCTGCCGCTCCTCTGCAGCCTCGCCGGGGACGTCGCAAGTGAAGGAGCCC
>QBLV01000009.1:31420-33541 GCA_003241815.1 Hyphomicrobiales bacterium
CGCCACTGAGAGAGCCAAGTCGGCGATGGGAGACGCCGATGCCGAAGAACCCGGCGAAGCCCCGCGTCTCGACGCCGGGATCCAGCGATTCCAGCGCGCGGCGGATGATCTCGGAGCGAACGTCGATACAGAAGGCCGCCTGGATCGAGGGGCGTTCCGGCGGCTCCGGCGGCACGGTGGCAGGCCGCAACGCTGCAAAGAACCGGCGCTGCGCGGCGCGGTCGTAAGCCTCCTGCAGCAGGGCGTCGATCATCTGGTCGGCGTTCGGCTCCATCGGTGCGGCATGGGCGTCGATCGCTTTCCGCCACGGCTCGGCAATCGCGCGCCCGTACTGCGTGTGCAGCGCCGCTTCGAATGCGAGCGCGATCGCCAGCAGGTCGGTGATGGTCTGATCAGTCGTGCCGTCGCGCTCGGCCTGCCAGTGCAGATGACGGGCATATTGGGCCCAGCCGCCGAGCCCCGTGAGGAGCGAGGTGAAATAGCTCTCGCAGGCAGACTGGGGCAGTTCGAGCGCGAGGCAGGCCCGCCTGATCCCCGCAGCCGCCGTTGGCGGCTCGCGAGAAATCCGCAGGCAGAAGCCCTTCAGGCCCGCGATCTCCGGCGAGAGGTCCTGCGTGGCGAGGGCGCGCCAGGATTCATAGGCGCCGGTCGCCGCCGTCTTCGGCCACATCGCCTGTCCGAGATCGAAATGCCCTGAGGCCCAGGCGCCGATCCGATCTGCGACGAAGCCCGGCCAGTCGATGCCGGTGGCGTCGGCGCACAGCGTGGCGACGGTCGGGATCGGGGCCGCCGGCGCCGGGGCCTCGGTGAGGGCCGCTTCGACCATGGCGAGATCAGGCGCGCCGGGCGTCTCGGCAATGGCGGCAGCGAGATCGGCCTTCGTGATCTCCCCGGCCTGCCAACGCTCCCGATAGAAGCTGCGCGGCATGGTGACCGGGATGCCACCAGCCCGGCCGAGGCGTGCAGCGGCAACCGGCAGCGTCTCTCCGGCGAGGCCGAGGAACGGATTCACCGCGACGGAGGCCGAGAGCGGCCAGAGCGGCGGGATGATGCGGGCGGCGCGATCCGCTTGCGCCATCAGCGCCGCTTGCAAGGCGTCATGTCCGGGCAGCGCATTCATGACGGGTTCCTTTCGCTTGTCCGGATGGAGGGTTTGGGCCGCGCCCAGCCGCCGGTGAGCCGGTCGAAGATGGCGTTGCCGTAGAAGCCGTTGGCGAGATGGACGCGCAGCCCAGCCAGGGCCGGGTGGCCCGCCCAGTGCGGGAACAGCGCCTGGGCGAAGGCGACGGCCCCAAAGGAGAGCAGCGTCAGCACGATCAGCGCCCATTCCAGCGCGGTGGGCGGCGGGATCGGCGGCAGCGTTGCAGACGTCAGCCACTGCGCGAACCGCTGGAGGAGGAAATAGGACAGCGAGGCGGTGACCGCAGCAGCCGATGTCCGCAGGGTGAGCGCACGCGGCGCGGCGTCGGCGAGGCCCTGCGCGATCAGATAGGCGACGCCGAAGACGAGAATGGCGCCGAGAGCGATCGCCTGCGGCGACTTGTCTGCAAAGCCAAAGCCCAGCCCGAGAAAGGCATAGAGCGCCAGAGCGAAGGCGAAGGCCTGCGCGACGACGCGGATGCTGGCGACTGCGACCGGCCCCGGGCGACGCGTGGCCGCGACCTGCTCCACCGCCCAGCCTGAGGAGAGGAAGGCATGGGCCTTGTAGAGGGAGTGGGCGACGATGTGCAGCAGCGCCAGAGGGAACAGCGCCAACCCGCATTGCAGCACCATGAAACCCATCTGCGCCACCGTGGACCAGGCCAGCGAGGTCTTGATCGCCGACTGGGTCAGCATCACGAGACCACCCAGCAGGGCGGTGAAGCCGCCGATCAGCACCAGCGCCGCCAGCGCACCCGGCGCCGTCAGCAGCAGATCGGCGAAGCGAATCAGCAGGAAGCCTCCGGCATTGATGATTCCCGCATGGAGCAAGGCCGAGACTGGCGTCGGCGCCTCCATGACCTCAACCAGCCAGCCATGGGCGGGGAACTGAGCTGACTTGAGCAGCGCCGCCGTCACCAGCAACGCCACGGCCCAACCCGTCCCGGCGGGAACAGGTCCGCTGCGTGCCTTCGTCAGGAT
>QBLV01000009.1:33551-45791 GCA_003241815.1 Hyphomicrobiales bacterium
ATCGCGGCAATGTCGCCGGTGCCGTAACCGGCGAATAGCACCAAGCAGGCCAGCAGCAGCGCCGCGTCCGCCAACCGGGCGACGACGAACTTCTTGCGCGCCGCCCGCTGTGCCGCCGGCCGCGCCGGATAGAACAGCAGTAGCCGGTGCAGGCACAAGCTGGTCGCGATCCAAGCGAACATAAGCTGCAGGAGGTTGCCGGCGCCCACGAGCAGCAGCGCAGCGGCGAGCGTCGCGCAGATCCAGCCGGTGAAGCGCGTTCGGCCCGTTTCACCGGCGAGATAGCTGCGGCTGAAGCGCAGGACGACCCAGCCGACGAAGGTGATCAGCAGCGACATCGACACGCCGACGATGTCGAGGCGTGCTGAGAGGCCGAGCCCCCGGGGGGCCACCAAGGCCAGCGTCGCAGGTCCGGACAGGGCCAGTTGGACGGCTGCCCCAAGGGAAACGACCAGAGCAAGGGCTGCGGCGATCTCCGCCAGAAGCCCCTCCCCCTTTGCCGGCGACGCCTTGGGGCGCAACAGAAACAGCGCCGTCCCGGCGAGAATGGCCGGGGCGAGGAGCGGGAGAGCGAGATGAGGCACGGCGGGGCTCACGGGCTGATTGATCTTGCACCGCAATAACACTGGCCCGATGGCGCGAAAAATTCATTGTTTGCACTCTTCCGTTCGTTATTATCGAACAAATGTCGGGGCTGAACTACAATCACCTGCGCTATTTTTGGATGGTTGCGCGGGAGGGTCATCTCGGGCGCGCCGCGAAGCGCCTCAACCTCACTCAGTCCGCCTTGTCGGTGCAGATCAAGCGGCTCGAGGAGCAACTCGGCCAGCGGCTGTTCGAGCGCGCAGGGCGAGGCTTGCTGCTGACCGAGGCGGGACGGATCGCGCGCGACCATGCCGACCTCATCTTCGCTACGGGGGACGACCTTCTCGGCACGCTGCGCGAGAATGGCCTGTCGCGGCTTGTGCTGCGGGTCGGTGCGCAGGCGACGCTGTCGCGCAATTTCCAGCTCGCCTTTCTGCGTCCGATTCTCGGGCGGCCGGATGTGGAGGTCGTGCTGAAATCCGGTGCGACGCCGGACTTGCTGCGGGCGCTCGCCTCCCATCAACTCGATGTGGTGCTGACGAACCAGTCGCCGGCCTCCGACCCCGAGCGCGCCTTTCTCACACACAAGCTGGCAGAGCAGCCGGTCAGCCTCGTCGGCCGTCACGACCTCGTGGCGGAAGCGGAAGGTTTCGAAAGCCTGCTCGCGCGCCGTCCGGTCATACTGCCGCCGCTTCACAGCGGCCTGCGAGACGACATCGACGCGCTGGTCAACCGGACCGGCATCACGCTGCGGATCGCCGCCGAGGTGGACGACATGGCGATGATGCGCCTGCTGGTTCGTGAAGGCGTGGGGCTAGGCGTGCTACCGCCAATCGTCATCCGAGACGAGCTGAAGCAGGGGCTTCTTGTGATCGGTGCGGCTCTGCCCGGTATCGTCGAGCGCTTTTACGCCATCACCATCGCCCGTCGCTTCCGAAACAATCTTCTGCAAGGCCTGCTGCTGCTGGAAATCTGACCAGGCTTTACGCGACTCCGGGCTGATCATTCGTTCCAGGGATGCTGACCATCATCGGCTCGACGGCGAGCAGCTGGCAGCCCGTAAGGGGGTTCCGGTCCAAGCCTCGGTCATTCCAGCGTTTCCGGGGCGCATTTTAAATGACGTTCAGAGCGCGTTGAGCACTGGCTTGCGCCCGCGCACGAATAGGCTGACGCGTCCGATCAACGGCAGCACCAGCAGGGCCAAGCCGATCGCCATCAGGGTCGAGACCAGCGCGTTCGACCAGAAAATCGAGAGCGAGCCCTGGCTGAAGATCATGGACTGGCGGAAAGCGTCCTCGGCCTTGTCGCCGATGACCATGGCGAGCACCAGCGGCGCGATCGGGTAGTCGAGCTTCTTGAAGACATAGCCGACAAGGCCGAAGGCCAGCGCGACCCAGATGTCGAACTCCTTGCTGCCAACCGTGTAGGCGCCGATGAAGCAGATCATCACGATCAGCGGCGCGACGATCGAGAAGGGTATCTTCAGGATAGAGGCGAAGATCGGCACGGTCGCCAGCACGACGACTACCGCGACGACATTGCCGAGATACATCGAAGCGATCAGGCCCCAGACGAAATCGGGCCGCTCGATGAACAGCATCGGGCCGGGATTGAGGCCCCAGATCATGAGGCCGCCCATCATCACGGCGGCCGTCGCCGAGCCGGGAATGCCGAGCGCCAGCATGGGCAGCATCGCGGCGGAGCCGGCGGCATGGTCGGCTGTTTCCGGTGCGATCACGCCCTCGGGCTCACCCTTGCCGAATTTGGCCGGATCGCGCGAGGAACGCTTGGCCATGGCGTAGCTCATGAACGAGGCTGCGGTCGGCCCGCCCGGGGTGATGCCCATCCAGATGCCGATGGCGCTGGAGCGCAGAAGGGCGACCCAGTAGCGTGGCAGCTTGGCCGCCGTGCGCAGCACGTCGCGGACACTGACCTTGGCAGCGACGCCCTCGAACTTCAGACCCTGTTCCATCGTCAGCAGCAATTCGCCGATACCGAACAGGCCGATGACCGCGATCAGGAACGAGACGCCGGCGAGGAGGGCGTCGAACTCGAAGGTCAAGCGAACATTGCCCGAGACCGAATCCATGCCGATCGAGGCCAGCGCGAAGCCGACCCCCATCGCCACGATCGACTTGAAGGGCGATGCGCCGCCGAGCCCGATAAAGCTCGCGAAGGTCATGAAATAGACGGCGAAATATTCAGGCGAGGAGAAGCGCAGCGCGAAATTGGCCACCCAGCCGGACAGGAGCGTGATCAGGATGACGCCGGCCATGGCGCCGAAGCCCGCCGAGAGGAAGGCGAAGGACAGCGCTTCCGTCGCCCGGCCTTGCTTGGCCATCGGGTGCCCGTCGAAGGTCGTCGCCACCGAGGAGGGCTCACCGGGGATATTGAACAGGATCGAGGTGGTCGAGCCGCCAAACAGCGCGCCCCAATACAGAGAGGTCAGCAGGATGATCGCCGAGACCGGGTCCATGGTGAAGGTCAAGGGCAGCATCAGCGAGACGCCGTTGGGCGCGCCGAGCCCGGGCAGGACGCCGACCAGGATGCCCAGCAGCACGCCGGCCATCATCAGCAGGATATGGTGGGTCGTCAGAACGACCGAGAAGCCGTGCATCAGCGAGGCGATGTTGTCCATGGCGGCGTCCTCGTTGCGAACGGTTGCGGATCAGTAGCCGAGCATCCGCTCGATCGGGCCCTTGAGCAGCCCGATCTGGAAGAAGCGTTCGAACACCACATAGAAGACGAAGGCCGCGCCGACCGCACCGGCGATCGAAACCGGCCAGCCATAGCCGCCCTGGAAGCGCATCGCGTAGAGAAGGTAGGCAATGGTGGCGACATACATGCCGGCGAAGGCCGTGATCACCACGAATGCGACCAGCGGGGCGAAGAATGCGAGCACGCGGCCGGCACGCTCGCGATCGAGGAATATCTCGTTCACGATCGCCGCGCCGCGCAGGCGCTGAGCCAGCGTGACGACAAGCGTGCCGAGGCTCGCCAGCGCCACCAGCGCCCCCGTGTAGAAGGGAAAGGCGCCGGGCTGGGGGCCCGAGGAATCCCAGCCCGTGCCGAATTCCAGAGCCCCATAGACGATGACGAGGCCAAACAGCAGCGTTGCCAACGCGGTTGCCGTCTCGGCCCAGAAGCGCGTGATCATGGCTGGGTTGCCCTTTCCTGCAAGGCCAAGCGACTGGCTATCCTCGCCCTGTCATCCCGGATTGGAGCCACTGACGCGGCGCGTCCGGGATGACGTGGAGGGGAAGGGACCTACTTGGCGATCCAGCCTTCGGCCTCGAAGACCTTCTTGTTGGCGGCGTCGTCCTTGGCGACGAAGTCGGTCAGTTCCTTGCCCTTCATGAAACGGCCGGTCTGCGCGGTGCGGGTCACGAACTCCTTCCACTCCGGCGTCTGGCTGACCTTCTCGAGCACGCCTTCATAGAAGGTGACGGCATCCGCTGGCACCTCGGCCGGCAGCCAGACTGTGCGCGGCATCTGGAAGGTCTCGATCGGGAGACCAGCCTCCTTGCAGGTCGGAATGTCGCCCCAGCCCTTGCCGTCGAACACCGGCTCGCCCTTGGCCAGGCGCACCGGCGAGAACACACAGAGCGGCTTGACCTGCCCGGCCTTCCACTGGCCGATATTCTCGTTGGGGTTGTTGACGTTGGAGTCGATATGGCCGCCGGCGAGCTGCACGGCCGCCGCGCTGCCGCCCTGGAACGGGACGTAGATCATCTTGGCGCCGGTGACGTCCTGGATCATCGAGGTCAGGGTCTGGTCGGTGTCTTTCGACTGGCTGCCGCCCATCTTGAAGCCCATCGGCTTGGCCTTGGCGGCCTCGACGAAGCTCTTGGCGTCGGCATAGGGCGAATCGCCCTTCACCCAGAGCAGGAACTCGTCGAGCGCCAGCGCCGCGACCGGGGTGAGGTCGCTGAATTTGTAGCCGAGCTTGGCGACATAGGGCAGCAGATAGGCGTTGTTGGTGCCGAAGATGACGCGGTGCGCGTCGCCCTTGCCGCCCTTGCCGTGGATATAGCCCTCCGCGCCCGATCCGCCGCCCTTGTTGACCACCACGATCGACTGATCGATCAGCTTGTGCTTGCTGATGATCGACTGGATCATGCGGGCGAAATTATCGGTGCCGCCACCTGCGCCGGAGGTGACGACGAACTCGACCGGCTTGGTCGGCTGCCAGGCCTGGGCCGCGCCGGCGCCCCCGAAAGCGATGGCGCCCGTGATCGCGGCTGTGATGCTGAAGGTCTTCATGCGCTGTCTCCCTGCATGCGTTTCGTCCCTGGATGAGTGGTTTTCACGACCGCTCTTGCACGGCGGTCTTGGAAACGGTGGTTGTCCGAAACCAGATTGATCGTCAGGCCGCGGCCTTGGCCCTCGCCTTGCCGTCCTTGGCCATCTTGATGGCGAGCGCCAGCGCCGCCCGGCAGGCGCCCAGATTGGCGATGCCCTTGCCGGCGATCTCATAGGCGGTGCCATGGGCGGGCGTGCAGATCGGAAACGGGAAGCCGCCGATCAGCGTGACGCCGCTGTCGAAGCCGATCAGCTTCATCGCGATCTGGCCCTGGTCGTGATACATCGTCAGAACCGCATCGAAATCGCCGTTCCGTGCCCGCAGGAACACGGTATCTGACGGAAACGGCCCCTCGACGGTAAAGCCCTTCGCCTTGGCGGCCTTGACCGCCGGCTCGATGGTCTCGATCTCGTCACGGCCGAAATTGCCGCCATCGCCGGCATGGGGGTTGATGCCCGCGACCGCGATACGCGGCGGATTGAAGCCGGCGAGGCGCAGGTTGGCGTCGGCCAGCGTCAGCGCCCGCAGGATGCGCTCCTGGGTGATGTTGGCAGCGACCTCCGAGAGCGGGATATGCGAGGTGACGCGGGCGTTCCAGAGCTTGTCGAGGATGTTGAACTCGCTGGCGGGGCCCTCGAAGCCGATCGCATCGCGCACAAAACGGATCTCGTCGTCATAGCCGGGATAGGCGTAGCGCATCGCCGCCTTGTTGAAAGGCGTGAAGAAGACCCCGTCGGCGTTCCCGGCGGCGGCAAAGCGCAGCGCGCGTCGGAAATTCTCGGTGGCCGCCTTGCCGCCGGCCAGCGTGGCGACGCCGCGCTGCAGGTCGGCCGGATTATGATTGCCGAGATCGATGAACAGCGGCTGATCGCCGAGCGGCAGCGCATCGCCATCGCGCACGACACGCACCTGCGGATCCACCGACCCATCCGCGATGCCCAGTTCCAGCAGGCGCGCGTCGCCGAAGACGACATAACGCGCGGCCGAGCGCAAATCCGGTTCGGCAAGGATGCGCGCGGTCAATTCGGGGCTGATTCCCGAGGGGTCGCCCATCGCGACGGCGATCACCGGCAACCCGCCTTGCGTCCGCTTATCCATCACCCTGCTCCGCTTCCTGCCCCGAGATTAAGCCCCTGAGTTTTCCGCTCGACATCTCGCAAGACCCTCTGGCTAGCACAGGCCTTTGGCTGTCACAAGTATGCTGTATGCAGCATAATCGGAGTGGTATAGGCATGGGACAAGGCGCCAGGTCGCCGAGCCATAACGACGCTTCGGAGGACAGGATGAACTTTCACGCGCATTACGCGAGCATCGCGCAGCCGGTCGAAACCTGCCTCGTCGGCAGCGGCGGCTTCGGCCGCAGCTATCTCGCCCAAGCGCGGAAAATCCCTCTGGTGAATGCGCGCATCGCCGTCGATATCAGCGCGGAAGCCGCCGGGCAGGCATTCGCGGCGGCCGGATTCGACAAAACCGAGATCGCCCTGTGCGAGACGCCTGCTCAGGCGCAGGCAGCCTGGGACACCGGAAAATGCGTCGCTGCGGGGCGGCTCGAGACCGTCATCGCCCTGCCCTTCCAGCTTCTTGCAGAGGCGACCGGCGGACCGGAAGCGGCGACCCGGCACAGCCTGATGGCGATCGAAGCCGGGCGCCATGTCGCGCTGGTCTCCAAGGAGGCCGACAGCGTCGTCGGGCCGGGCCTCGCCTGGCTCGCCCGCGACAAGGGCATCGTGGTCACGCCCGTCGATGGCGACCAGCCCAGCCTGCTGATCGCGCTCGCAAGCTGGGCCGAGATCCTGGGCCTGCAGATCATCGCTGCGGGCAAATCCAGCGAATACGACTTCGTCTTCGATCCCGCGACGGGCTCCGTCGCCTGCAACGGCAGGACCCGGATCCTGCCGGAACTGCGACAGCACTGGCTCGGAGGCGAACCATCCGCCATCGTCCGCACCGCCGCCGAGCGGGCGCGCATTCTGGGCCAGGCCTTTCCGCTGCGGGCCGTGCCCGATCTCTGCGAGATGACGCTGGTCGCCAATGCGCTCGACTTGGCGGCCGATGTCGCCGCATTCCACGCGCCGCCGGCCCGCATTCCGGAACTCGCCGATCTGTTTGCCGGGACGGCTCAGGGCGGGCTGATATCGGGCGGCCGCCGCATCGACGTGTTCCACCACCTGCGGCTGGCGGAGGAGGCGAGCTTCGCCGGCGGCGTCTTCATCGTCGTGGCCTGCGACAATGCGGAAACCTGGGAGATGCTCGCCGGCAAGGGCCATGTCGTGGGACGTTCGGCCAGGACAGCGATGCTCTATCTCCCGCGCCATTTGCTCGGCGTCGAGGTCGCGACCTCGATCCTCGATGCCGTCGGGCTCGGCCGCTCGGGCTATGGCGATGATTATCGGCCCAGGCAGGATCTCGTCGCGGTGGCTGAACGCGACCTCGCCGCCGGCACCATCCTGGCCATGGGCGGCCATCATCACAGCATCGCCGATGTCGGCGCCGAGGTCCGGCCTGCTTCGGCCCTCGCGCCCGACCGTGCCGCGCCCTTCTATCTCGTGGCTGACCGGACCCTGGCGCGCAACGTGCGAGCGGGGGACGCCATCTGCCTCGGCGATGTCGATATCGCGGCCGATTCAGGACTGCTGGCGATGCGCCACCGACAGGATGCGATCTTTGCCACCGGAGCGGCGCGTGCGGTTTGACAGCGCCGGGTGCGCATGTCGTAACCGGCGCATGGACAGGCTTATGGAGCTGCGATGAGCGAACCTGCGGTCGAGTATCCCCGGATTACGCGACGGACCCTCCATGACGAGGTTCTGGAGCGCCTGCGCGACATGATCATCGAGGGGCGGCTCGCTCCGGCGCAACGCATCAACGAGGGGGTCGTCGGTGCGCAGCTCGGCGTTTCGCGGACGCCCTTGCGCGAGGCGATTAAGACGCTCGCGAGCGAGGGACTGGTCGAGATCCTGCCGGCCAAGGGCGCGATCGTTCGTCGCTTCTCGGCACGCGATCTCGCCGACATCCTCGAAGTCCTCAAGGCCTTGGAACAGCTCGGCGGGCGCATCGCCTGCGCAGAGGCCAGCGACGCGACGATCGAGGCGATCCACACCCTGCACAAGGAGATGCTGACGCTCTACGAGACCCGCAACCGGCTGGAGTACTTCAAGCTCAACCAGGCCATCCACAGCGCGATCGTCGCGGCCTCCGAAAATGCCGCGCTGATGGAAATGCACGCCACACTGCAGTCGCGGATCAAGCGGCTTCGGTTCGTCGGCAATGAGGGGCCTGTGAAATGGGCCGGCGCGGTCGCTGAGCACGAACAGATGATGGCAGCGCTGCTGACGCGCGATGCGACCGAGCTGAGCCGGATCATTGGGCTCCACATGGACGCAACCCTGCTACGGGTCCGCGAAGTCCTCTGAGCGGGGATCTGATCAATTGGTGTCGCAGTCGATGTGTGGCTGCGGTTCGGGCGGCACTCACGATGTCGAGACGTGCTCGGGCTTGCCCTTGCGCTTGGTCGAAGCGAGCTCGTCAAGCTCGGCCTCAGTCATCGACTTCGCCATCGACAGGGATGCGCCCCTGAGCTCGCTTTTCTCGATCTCGCCGCGCTTTGCGGCAAGCGCGGCTCCCGCCGCCTTCTGTTGAGCCGCTGACTTTGCCGGCATCTTCGCCTCCCTGAATAATCGCCGCCTCATGTGGCACTTCTTTAACCGACGGCGCGCGAGAGCGTTCCCACGCCCCCCGAAGCCTGGTGTCACGCGACGGTCCACTGGCAAATCGTGTCGTCGCGGCCGCTGGCTCATGTCGAGATGCAGATGGCCCATGTGGAGCTGTCGGATCCCGGGTCCGAGGACCGTGGTGAGGCGCGCGAAGGCGCTCTTCTGCAAGGCGTCGCGCAGAGGCTTCGTCGCGGGCTCCCGGCCGATCAAGCCGATCATCCATCCATCACGCGCCGCAGTCCGCTGAGATCGAGCGGGTTCCGGCCGACATCGCCGGAGGGCCAAGCCCGCGGCGGCTTCCGAAATGGTGACTGTCGCGAAGCGCCTTTGGTAGGCGAAAAGCGACAATGTATCCAAACAAGCCTGAAAACGTCGATCGAGGCCGGACCGGCATGTCGTTTGCATACAATACTGCGTCGTCGGTAAACGATTGTTGAGAGGAGATAAACATGCAGACCCCGCTGCGGGAGATCGTGGCCGTCCAGGCTCGAACCTGGTCAGGCATTGAACAGCCCAACGAGGCTGCCGGCATCATGGCTGATGCGATGAGCGCCACTATCGAGGGTTTCGCGGCGCTGCGAGGCCAACTCGCCTTCGAGGACGAACCCTCGAGCTTTGAGGCCGCGCTCCAGGCGACGAAGGAGCCGCAGCCATGAACGCCGCGACGAAAAGCTCGCTGCTGCATCTGTCGCTGACGGACGCGGCAGACGCCCTCAAGGACGGGTCGATCACCGCCGTCGAACTCACCACAGCCGCGCTCGAGGCCTTCACCCGCGTCGACAAGGCGATCAACTCGGCGATCTGGCTCGAGGGCGCGGCCGCGCTCGAAGCCGCCGAGATGCTCGACAAGAAGCGCAAATCGGGCGCAACGCTCGGGCCGCTGCACGGGCTGCCGCTGGCGCACAAGGACATGTACTACAAGGCCGGCAAGCTCTCGACCTGCGGCTCGGCGATCCGCAAGGATTTCCGCCCGAGCTACACCGCAACCGTGATGGAGCGGCTGGAAGACGCCGGCTCGGTTACGCTCGGCGGGCTCAACATGGCCGAATTTGCGCAGAATCCGACCGGGCACAACCAGCATTACGGCCATTGCCGCAATCCCTGGAACCCGGATTACTGCACCGGCGGCTCCTCCTCCGGCTCGGGGGCTGCGGTCGCGGCCCGGCTGGTCTATGGCGCGCTGGGCTCGGACACAGGCGGTTCGATCCGGCTTCCGGCGGCGATCTGCGGCGTCACCGGCATCAAGGCGACGCAGACCCGCGTCTCGCGTCATGGCGTGATGCCGCTCTCCTTCTCCGCCGACAATGTCGGCCCCCTGACGCAGACCGCTCGCGACGCCGCCCGTTTCCTCGGCGTGATCGCCGGCCATGATCCCAAGGACCCGACCTCGGCATCCGAGCCGGTTCCCGATTACGAGGCCGCCCTGACCGGCGACATCCGGGGCATGCGCATCGGCGTGCCCACCAACTACTTCTTCGACGGCATCGACCCCGAGGTCCAGGCCGCCTTCGATACGGTGGTCGCGGTGTTGCAGGCGCGCGGCGCCCTCATCCTGCCGGTGACCATCCCGCATATGGATGCGGTGTCGACCTATGGCGGCATCGTCTCGCGCGTCGAGGGCGGCACAATCCATGCCGAATGGATGCGCCAGCGCCCCCAAGACTATGCCGTGCATCTGAGCGGCCGCCTCTATCCGTCGCAGGGCATTCCCGGCACCTATTATCTCGAAGCACTGGCGCGGCGCGGTGCGATCCTGAAAGCAGTAGCAGGGGCCGTTTTCGGCGTCTGCGACGCCTTCATCACGCCGACGCTGCGCATGAAGGTGCCGACCCTGCTGGCGACCGACATCGATGCCGGCACGCCGGGCGCGATCGAGACCTTCCAGGACGTCTCGATCAATACGAGGCCGATCAACTATCTCGGCCTGCCTTCGGTCAGCGTGCCCGGCGGGCTGGATTCCAACGGCCTGCCGATCGGCTTCCAGATCCAGGGCAAGCCCTTCGCGGAGGCGCGCGTGCTCAAGATCGCCGACGCCTATCAGCGCGACACCGACTGGCATCGCCGCCTGCCCCCCAACGTGTCCTAAGACCCATGAGCGATCCCGCTGTCCGCATCCTGGCGGGCAGCGGGAATGCCGCGCCTCGTCAGATATCCGGAAACCGCGCCCCAATGACTGCCCTCGATCTCTTCCGCGAGCACGGCAAGGTTGTCGGCTTCGCCTTCCTACTGGCCTTCCTGTCTTCATTCGGCCAGACCTATTTCATCGCGCTTTCGATACCCGACATTCGGCACCTGCATGAGCTTTCACATGCAGAGGTCGGCATGCTCTTCGCTGGCGCCACGATGGCATCGGGGTTGCTGCTGAGCTGGCTTGGCGCAGCGCTCGACCACCGGGCCCTGCGCCATGTCGCCGCCGCTTCCCTGTTGGGCCTCGGCTTGGCCTCGCTCGCCCTTGCTGGCGCACCTAGTGTGATCGCACTCACCCTCGCCTTCTTCGGACTGCGCCTATGCGGCCAGGGCCTTCTCAGCCATGCCGCCATCACCTCCACCGCCCGGTTGCCGCACGGCATCCGGGGACGAGCGCTCGGTATCACCACCCTTGGATTCCAGGCCGGGACAGCCATCCTGCCGGCGATTGCAGGCTGGATCATCGGGGCATCGGGCTGGGTTAGCCTGTGGCATGCCACCGCCGCTGCATCCGTGGGGTGCGCTGTCCTGATTCTGCTGCACGGGCCGCGTCCAGCGGAGCCCACGCCTGCCGCTCCGGGCGAGGCAGGCGCCTCCATCACGCGCCTCGCACTCGCGGGCGACCCACGCTTTCTCGCGCTGCTGCCCGCCATGATGGGCCCGCCCGCCATCGTGACGGGCTATTTCTTCCATCAGCGCGCCATCGGCGACCTCCTCGGCTGGTCGCTCGAAAGCCTCGCGCTCGCCGTCGCCGTCACGGCGCTGACCTCGGTCGCCAGCTCGGTTCTGGCCGGCAGCCTGATCGACCGCTTCGGCGCCGTGACACGGCTCTATCTGCTGCCGCTGGCCTGCGCCTCCGCCTTGCTGCCGGCAGCGACCGGTTCCTTCGGCGCGGTGGGGCTCTTCCTGCTGATCGGCGTCACCTCGGGCTCGTCGAACGCGATCGTGACCGCCACGCTGGCGGAACTGTATGGTACGCGCCAACTGGGCCTCGTGCGCGCCCAGGCCGGGACGGTGATGATCGTGTCGTCCGCGATCACGCCCGGGCTGATGGGCTTCGGGTTGGACCGGGGCTGGGGTCTTGCGCCCATCGGAACGGTGGCGTGTCTGTTCCTGCTTGCCGCCTCCGCGCTGACGCTTTGCCTGGCCCGTCCCGCCTGCGCCGGCCAGCCCTCGTAGAGCAGCCGCCCCCCCGCTGACGCGCTTTAGCGGATCGACGGCCGGCGCTGGCCACCGTCAACATGGATGTCTGCCGCATTGATGCCGGCCGCGCGCGGCGAGACCATGAAGGCGATCGCGTCGGCGATCTCCTGGACCGTGCCGAGCCTCTTCGCGGGGAAGTCCTCGGCCTCGAACTTGGCAAAATCCTCGGGGCGCTCGGCCCTCGTCTTTTCCCAGCCGCCGCCGGGGAAGATCGTCGAGCCCGGCGAGACCGCGTTGACCCGGATGCCC
>QBLV01000009.1:45801-56212 GCA_003241815.1 Hyphomicrobiales bacterium
CCCTGTGGTCCCAACTCCCAGGCGAGGGAGCGGGCGGCGTGGATCAGCCCGGCCTTGGCTGCGGCATACTGGGCGCCGCGCGCGGCCGGGGCGCGCCCTGAAATCGAGGCGACGAAAACGGCATTGCCGATGGCGCTGTGGGCCAATGCCGGCGTCGCCGCGCGCAGGGCCGCGATCGCATGGCCGACATTGAAGCGGAAGGTCTCCTCCCAATCGGCGTCGCTGGAGGCGGCGAGTTCACGCTCGCCGAAGCTGCCGCCGGCATTGGCGATCAGGATGTCGAGCCCGCCATAGGCCGCCACTGTCTCGGCGACGGCTCGCGCCGAATCCCCGGCGATCCTGAAATCTGCCTGGATGGTGACGACCTCGCCGCCCGCAGCCCTGATCTCGGCGGCCGTCTCGGCCAGCGTCTGTGCTCCTCGCGCCGCGATGGCGAGCTTTACGCGTTCGCCTGCGAGGATGAGCGCCGTCGCCTTGCCGATGCCACGGCTGCCGCCGGTGATCAGCGCGACCCTGCCCTTGAGACCCAGATCCATCTCAGGCCGCCTTCGGGATGAGGAGCTTCTTGGCAAGCATGCAGTGGATGCCCTTGGAGCCGTTGACCGTCTGCGTCACCCGCAGATCGGCGGCGATCGAGCACAGCGTGTAGGCATCCTCGCGCGAGAGGCCAGCCACTTCGCCGATCAGCACGATCATGTCGCGCAGTGCCATCTCGGCGCAGCGATCGAGATCGGGGTCCATTCCCATCGTCAGGTAATGCGTCGGCGTCTCCGCGCGCGGATAGGTGAAGGAGAGGTCCTCGCGCAGGATGAAGGTGAAGCGGCCCTGCAATGCGGTTTCGATCGCGGTCACGCAGACCTCGCCGTCGCCCTGTGCCGCATGGCCGTCGCCGCAGGAAAACAGCCCGCCCTCAACGAAGACCGGCAGGAAGATGGTCGCGCCCGCGACCATTTCCTTGTTGTCGAGATTGCCGCCGAAGGCGCGCGGCACGATCGAGGTCACGCGACCCCAGGCGGGGGGCGGCGCCGTGCCCATCACCCCGAAGAAGGGCGCGAGCTCCAGCTCCAGCCCCCAGGGCAGCTTGCCGATCTTGGCGTTGAGATCGAGCGGGATGTGAAGCAGGCGGACATCGTGGAAATCGCTCTGGAGCGTGCCGGCGAGCGGGCGGATGACGTTGTAGCCCCAGTCCTGCCGGAGCTGGACATCCTCGATGCGCACCTCCAGCACATGGCCGGGTCTGGCGCCCTCGATTGCGATCGGCCCGGTCAGGATATGGCCCGGCAAGGTCTTTTCGGCATGGGCGTGGACATCGGCGAGTTCGGGAGGCGTGGTGAAGCCGGCTTCGGGTTTCGGATGGACCTCAGGCGCGCCGGTGACCGTATCGACGGTGACCGTATCGCCGCTGGCGATCACCAGTTTCGGCTTCAGCGCCGCATCGAAGAAGCCCCAATGGCAGGTCGCGCCGCTGGCTTTGAGATGATGATGGGTCATGCGTCGTCCAATTTAGAGGGCGGGTGGGTCAGGCGGAGAGGTTGTCGGGCAGGGGCGCTACGGGCAAGCGGCGCGCGCCGGCGTTGTGGCGCATCGTGTAGACCGTGCCGCCGGCAACCAGTGCCGCGCCGATGATGGTCACCAAGCTGGGAATCTCGGCGAAGACGAGATAGCCGCTCGCGGTCGCCAGCAGCAGGCGGACGAAATCGAGCGGCGCCAGCGCCGAAGCCTCGCCCATCTGATAGGCGCGGGTCACGAGCCACTGCCCGGCCGTGCCGACAACGCCGATCCCGATCATCAGCACCCATTCGGTCGGCGTCGGGGGTATCCAGAGATACATGGCAGGACCACCGAGCGCGATCAGCACGACGGCGCCCTGCCAGAACAGGATCGTTTCCGTGCGCTCGGTGTGACCGAGCACGCGCACCGAGATCGTGATGCCGGCCCCGAAAAGCGCCCCGAGAATGGCGAGCAGCGCATAGCCGTTCATCGCCTCCCCGGACGGGCGCAGCATGATGACGACGCCGGCAAACCCGAGCGCCATGGCGATCCAGCGCCGCCGATCGACGACCTCGCCGAGGATGAGGATGGCGAGCAGCGTCACGAACAGAACCTGCGCGAATCCGAGAGCCGTCGCCTCCGCCATCGGCAGATGGATCAGCGCCGTGAAGCCGCAAAGCATGGCGCCGAGCGAGAACATGCCCCGCAGAAACTGCAGCCCCGGACGGCTCGTGTGCATGATCCTCGGCAGCGCACGACCGACAATCAGGCCGAGAATCAGCGTCATCACCAACTGGCGGATGATCAGAATCTGCGGCAGCGGCACGCGCCCGCCAGCGAGCTTGATCAGGGTCATCATGATGGCGAAGGCCATGAAAGCGGCGATCATCAGAAGGGAGCCACGCATGTTCGGCGTGGCCGCCCGCCCCCAGCCGCGAGCGCGGTCACGGTGGCGGGATCGCGCCGTCGGCAACGCATTTGCCGCCGCCGGCAGGGCGGTCGCGGCCAGGATGGATGCGGCAGCCGCAAGGCTGTCCACAGACGGCTCCGCAAGATCGGGCTCGATGGCAACCGTCTCGGGCGATGCCTCCTCGCCCATGCCGGCGGCGACGCACCCGTCGGCATAATCCTCGCTCATCGGTCCTCCAGATCGCGACGATCTCGCCGAAAGCCGCTCACGCCGCCTGCCTGAGCGCGGCCGTGGCCGGCCTGATGCCGGTGAGCGCCAGCGCGCTCTCCAGAGTCGCCCCGATGCGAAGAACCATCGCCTCGTCGAAAGGACGCCCGACGATCTGCACCGAGAGCGGCAGGCCGGAGGCCGAGAACCCCGCCGGCATCGACATGGCGGGGTTTCCCGTCACGTTGAACGGCATGGTCTGGATCGGCCAGTTGGGCGGGAAGGCATCCGACATGCTGTCGAAGCGTGCCGCCGGTGCCAGCGCCGAGGCGCACAGGATCGCGTCGTACGACTTCAGCAACTGATGATTGACCGCGACCGCCAGCTCGCGGCGCAGGCGATAGGCCTGGGTCAGATCGGCAGCGCTCGTGGTCGCGCCCAAAATCATGCGGGTAAAGGTCAGCTTGCCGAAATCCAGCGGCCGCTCGTGATAATCCTTCTCGTGGATGGCGAAGGCCTCGGAAAACATGATGACGCGCCCGACCGCGTTGAACAGCTCGTAATCGGGGATCGTCACTTCCTCGACGATTGCGCCGGCCTTGGCGAGCAGCTCGGCGGCATTGTCGATCGCCGCGACGACCTCCGGGGAAACGCCCTCTGCTTCAGCAAAGAAGTGCCGGGGCAGCGCGATTTTGAGACCGCTCACATCCCCGTCGAGCCCGCTACGGAAATTCGGCTTCGGCACATCGGCGCTGGCCGGGTCGAGCGGATCATGACCGGTGATTACCTCCATGGTGATGGCTGCGTCCTCGACGGTCCAGCTCAGCGGGCCGCAATGGTCGAGGGTGTAGGAGAGCGGAAAGACGCCGCGCCGCGAGACCAGCCCATAGGTCGGCTTCAGCCCAACCGTGCCGCAATAGGCGGCCGGCCCGCGGATCGAGCCGCCCGTATCCGAGCCCATCGCCATGCGGCACAGTCCGGCCGCAACCGCCGCGCCGGAGCCCGAGGACGATCCACCAGGAATGTGTTCGGGATTCCAGGGGTTGCGTGCCGGCGGGAACGGCAGATCGAAGCTCGGGCCGCCCAGCGCGAATTCATGTGTCGAGAGCTTGCCCAGAAGCACACCGCCACCGGCCTTCAGCTTCGCGGCCACCACCGAATCCACTGCGGGCACATTGTCGACGAGGAGCTTGGAGTGGCAGGTCGTGCGGATGCCGGCCGTGTCGTAGATATCCTTCAGCCCATAGGGCACGCCCTGCATCGGGCCTGCGTCGATGCCCGCTTTGAAGGCGGCGTCCGCGGCCTCGGCATCGGCGAGCGCCCGCTCTGCCGTCACCGTGATGAAGCTGTTGAGCGCTCCATCCAGCGCCGCGATCCGCGACAGGGCATCCTGCGCGAGCGCGCTGGCGGTCACCGTGCCCGCGCGCAAGGCCGCGCCGGCTTCGGCGATTGAGAGTTCATGCAGAGGTTTCGTCATCCCGGCAGCGGACATATCAGACCCCATTCACCAGGGTGACGAGGGAGAAGGTGTTGGAGGGCTCGGCAGCCGCCGTGCGCGGCTGCCGCAGGAGAGCGCACATGCGTTTGAGATCGGCATAGCCGGAAAGGACCGCCTCCATCCGGTCTGGCGGCACCGCCACACCGGCGCGCCGCAACAGCACCTCCAGCTCGAGCTTCAGATCAGCCGCGCTCGTGTCGCTCATCAGCTTGTCCCCTGTTCTGCATTTCCCGAAGCCGGAGATGCAACGGCCATGCCACTCTCGCTCTTATTGTATCCAATCAAGCGCGGCACAGCCATACCGAAGGAGCGCAAAACGCCCGCCAAACCGCCGAGGGCGGTCCTGCTTAATCTGGCACGAGCACAATAATATAGCAGCATTTTTGAAGTTCTGATCGCCCAGAGGCTGCAATTTTCGATATTTCGGCATCGCGTTGAAGCGATGCGTCCATTTTGACGGCAGCTCTGCATTGAATACAATCAGCCTGACTTGGCATGAGGCTTGCTGCGCCGGCAAGGCCATTGCCGGTGCGGCCAGAAGCCGAATTTCGGCGGCGCGACTTTCACCCCGTCGATCAGGAGCATTCCATGCACACCATTGCGATCCCGGATTACATCCTTCAGCGCGTCATGGACCGGCGCGGTAAGGTCAGGCTGTTCGAGACGCTCGATCCGGCGCGAACAGCACTCATCGTGGTCGATCTGCAGAACGGCTTCATGGCGCCGGGACAGCCCGCCGAGATCGCCTATGCCCGCGAGATCGTGCCGAACGTCAATCGCATCGGCGCCGCGCTGCGAGCCGCCGGAGGCCAGGTCGTCTATATCCAGAACACAATCACCGACGCGACCCAGGCCGAGTGGTGCGTCTGGTTCGACAACTTCACCAAGGGCGATTTCAAGCAGCGCATGATCACCGCATTCGCGCGCGGCAGCTTCGGCCACGCGATCTATCCGGCGCTGGACGTCGTGCCAGGTGATTGGACAGTGGAGAAGCAGCGCTTCGGCGCTTTCGTCGAAGGCTCGTCGACGCTCCATGCCCAGCTGCTGGCGAAAGACATCGATACCCTGATCATCGTCGGGACGGCGACCAATGTCTGCTGCGAGTCTACGGCGCGCGACGCGATGATGATGAACTACAAGGTCGTCTTCGTCTCGGATGCCAATGCGTGCCGCACCGACGAGGAGCATAATGCGACGCTCGGCAACATCCTGGCACTGTTTGGCGACGTCCAGTCGACGGACGAGGTGATCGCCACGATCGCCGCCGGCACGCGGTTGTTGCAGGCCGCCGAGTAACAATCCCGCCCGCATAAAGGCGGCACTTGGCCGCGCCCGCGAGGGGGCGGCCTTTTGCATGCTTACAGCCTTCGGGCGCCCCTTCGCCCCTGGGCGAGGCGAAAGATTGTGCAATGCAGCATCGGACTGACGGACAGGACGTCAACCCTGCACCGGCGCCGCCGCAGATGGCGTAATTGTGTGCAATATACCGACTCGCTGCTGAGCCCGCTCTGCCGCACGGCCAGCGACCTGCGTCGAAAATGGCCCCTGAAGCGGCTTCAACGCTGCTGGACTGCGCTCATAGAGACCCAACGTGCGAGCGGGAGGCCCCGACCTGAAAGCGCGAATAGCCGTTATTGGACACAATCGAGCGAGCTTGGCACGACCCTTGCAAAAATCTCCGGGACGCCTCGCACGACCTCGTTGCCATCCCGGAGGGAGCCTGCATGCCTCATCATCTCAAGACGTCCCGTGCCTACACCACGCGCCTTGCCGCCGGTTTCGCATTGGCGCTCTCGGCCGCGACCCTGCCGAACGTCCCCCCTGCACAGGCCCAGACGACCCTGCGCGTCGCTATGACGGCGGGCGACATACCGGATGTCACGGGCCAGCCGGACCAGGGCTTCGAGGGCTACCGCTTCGTCGGCTACACGCTGTATGACTCGTTGATCCTCTGGGATCTCTCCCGTTCCGATGTCGAGGCCTCGCTGACGCCGGGTCTCGCCACCAAATGGACCATCGACCCCAAGGACAGCCGGCGCTGGATCTTCGAACTCCGCAAGGATGTGAAATTCCATGACGGCTCGGACTTCAACGCGGACGTCGTTCTCTGGAACATTTCGCGCCTGACCGACGACAAGGTTCCGCACTTCAACGCCAAGCAATACGCGGCGATGCGCACCCGCACCGTGAACATCGATCGCGCCGAGAAGATCGACGACCATACCATCGCGATCATCACCAAGGAGCCGGATTCGCTGTTCTACATCCAGATGAGCTTCTGGATGATGATCTCCAAGGCGCAGTTCGAGAAGGCGGGCTCCTACGAGAAATACGCGCAGATGCCGTCCGGCACCGGGCCCTATCGCTTCGCCGGAATGGTGCCGCGCGAGCGGCTGGAGCTCACCCGCAACGAGACCTACTGGAATCCCAAGCGCATTCCCAAGCACGATAGGCTGGTTCTGCAGCCGATGCCGGAAGCGACCACGCGCGCCGCCGCCCTCCTGTCCGGGCAGGTCGATTTCATCGAGGCGCCCTCGCCCGACACGATCGCACGGCTGAAATCCTCAGGGATGCAGGTCCTCACCCTGCCCTACCCGCATAACTGGCACTACCAGTTCAACTTCGTCGACGGTCCCTTCAAGGACAAGCGCGTGCGTCAGGCGGCGAACTACGCGATGGATCGCGGCGAAATGGTCGAAATGCTGAACGGGTTGGCCCAGGAGGGCTATGGGACCGTGCCGCCGAGTTCGCCCTATTTCGGCAAGCCGGTCCTCTACAAACTCGACCCGAAGAAGGCGACCGCGCTGCTGAAGGAGGCCAAGTGCCATCCCTGCGAGGTGACGCTGGCGATCTCGACCTCGGGCTCGGGCCAGATGCAGCCCCTGCCGATGAACGAACTGGTCAAGGCGCAGCTCGAGGCGGTCGGCTTCAAGGTCAAGCTCGAGGAGATGGACTGGAACGCGCTGCTCGACGTCACCTTCAAGGGCCGCGAGAAATTCCCCGCCTACCACGCCGTCAATGTCAGCCGCGCCACGCAGGACCCGTTTTCCGGCATCTTCCGCTTCGTCATGCGCAAGCAATGGGCGCCGGCGGGCGGCAATTGGGGCCATTACGAGAACCCCGAGATCGAGAAGCTGATCACGGAGATCTACAACACCTTCGACCAGGCGAAGCGTGACGCGATGATAACCCGCGTCCATGAGATCATGAACGACGATGCCGCGATGCTCTTCGTCACCCATGACCTGAACCCGCGCGCGCTCTCGCCCAAGGTCAAGGGCTTCGTCCAGGCCCAGAGCTGGTTCCAGGATCTGACGCCGATCACCGTCGGCACCACGAACTGACCGACAAGCTAGCGCGACCCGCCGCCTCGACGCGTCGGGCCGCCCCAGTCCTCGCCAGACCCGATCGCGCCCCAGACGCGACACGACCGAAGGGACAGCTCCATGTGGTACTACATCGCCCGGCGCATCGCATACGCGATCCCGATCGCCATCGGCGTCACGGTCTTCTGCTTCGCGCTGGTGTTCCTGGCGCCCGGCAACCCGGTCCAGATGCTGCTCCCGGCAGATGCCAGCCAGGAAGTGGTCGATCTCATCATGAAGACCTACGGCTTCGACCGGCCGTTGCCGGTCCAGTACTGGACCTGGCTGATGCGCGCCGTCGTGGGTGATCTCGGCGTCTCGATCCAGTCCAACCGGCCGGTGATCGACGAGGTGCTGCGTGCGCTCGCCAACACCGTCTTCCTCTCCTTCGGCGCGGTGATGCTGGCCTTCTCCATCGCCTTCGTGCTCGGCACGCTGGCGGCCTATTACCGCGGCAGCGCGACCGATCGCGGCGTCACCGCCCTGTCGATCGTCGGCGTCTCGATCCCCAATTACTGGCTCGGCATCGTGCTGGTGATCATCTTCGCCGTCGAGCTGAACTGGCTGCCCGCGACCGGCATGGGCCCAGGCGGCTCGGAAACCTTCGACCTCTTCAACTGGTCCCATTTCAAGCACGTCATCTTGCCGATCATCACGCTCTGCATGGTTCCGGTCGGCATGATCACCCGCACCACCCGCTCCGCCGTCTCCGAGGTGCTGGGCAACGAGTTCGTCAACACGCTGCGCGCCAAGGGGCTCGATGAACTGGCTGTGATCCGGCACGCGCTCAAGAACGCGATGCCGCAGATCCTGGCCGTGATGGGGCTGCAGTTCGGCTACCTGATGGGCGGCTCGATCCTGGTCGAGACGATCTTCAACTGGCCGGGCACGGGCTTCCTTCTCAACAAGGCGATCCTGACGCGCGACATCCCCGTGCTGCAGGGCACGATCCTGATCCTCGCCCTCGTCTTCGTCGTCACCAATCTGATCGTCGACCTGTTCCAGACCGCGGTCGACCCGCGCATCAAGCGCTCCTGAGGAGGCGACCATGACCGATTTTACCACGGCGACCCGTCTCCTCACGGCGGAAGAAGAGGCTCCGGCCACCAAGGTCCGAGGCTACTGGCAGAATGTCGGCTACCGCCTCCGCTACGACTACGTCACGCTCGCCTTCGCCGTCGTCATCGTCCTGATCATCGCGATGGCGGTGTTTGCGCCCTGGATCGCTCCGAAAGACCCCTACAAGACGTCGATGGCCTTCCGCCTCCGGCCGGTCGGCTTCCGCGACTTCTATCTCGGCACCGACGAGCTCGGTCGCGACATCCTCTCGCGCCTGATCCATGGCGGGCGCATGTCGCTGCTCATGGGGGTGGTGCCGGTGGTGTTCGCGACGCTGATCGGCGGCTTCCTCGGCGTGCTCGCCGGCTTCATCGGCGGCAAGCTGAACATGGCGATCATGCGGACGATGGACGTCTTCTACGCCTTCCCCTCGATCCTGCTGGCGGTGGCGATCTCGGGCGCGATGGGCGGCGGCATGGCCAATGGCATGGTGGCGCTGACGCTGGTCTTCATTCCGCCGCTCTGCCGCATCTCGGAAACCGCGACGACGCAGGTCCGCGGGCTCGACTTCGTCGAGGCGGCGCGGGCCTCGGGCGGCTCGACCGCTTCGATCATCGCCACGCATATCCTCGGCAACGTCCTGGGCCCGATCTTCATCTACGCCTCCGGTCTGGTCTCGGTCTCGATCCTGATCGCCTCGGGCCTGTCCTTCCTCGGCCTCGGCGTCGAGCCGCCGCATCCCGACTGGGGCCTGATGCTCTCGACACTGCGCCAGTCCATCTACGTCAACCCGATCGTCTGCGCCCTTCCCGGCGTGATGATCTTCGTCACCTCCCTCGCCTTCAACATGGTCAGCGACGGGCTGCGCCAGGCGATGGATGTGAGATTGTGAAAGGGTCCGTCATGTCCACGACAGAAGCGCAGCTCCCCCGCCCGCCCCAGCTCGCGACCGTGCCCGAGGGCGACGTCCGCGACCGCGGCGGCCCCTCCCAGCCGATGCTGATCGTCTCCGATCTGAAGAAGCATTTCGCGATCAAGGGCGGCATGCTCAACCGCACGCAGGGGCATGTCCGGGCCGTGGACGGCGTCTCCTTCACGGTGCTCAAGGGCGAGACCCTGGGCGTCGTGGGCGAGTCCGGCTGCGGCAAGTCGACCCTGGCGCGGCTCCTGATGCACCTCATCCCCTATGACGAGGGCGAGGTCCTGTTCGACGGCGAGGCCATCGGCGGGGTGCGCGGCCTGACCATGAAGGAGTTTCGGCACGCCATGCAGATGGTGTTCCAGGACAGCTACTCCTCGCTCAACCCGCGCCTGCCGGTCGAGGAATCGATCGCCTATGGCCCGCGCGTCCACGGAACCTCGACCGCCAAGGCCAAGGAGATCGCCCGCGAACTCCTCACCAAGGTCGGCCTCAAGCCCGATCTCTTCGCCCAGCGCTACCCGCATGAGTTGTCGGGCGGCCAGAAGCAACGCGTCAATATTGCGCGCGCCCTGGCACTCGAACCACGGCTACTGATCCTCGACGAGGCGGTATCGGCGCTCGACAAATCTGTCGAGGCGCAGGTCTTGAACCTGCTGCGCCAACTCAAACGCCATTTCAACCTGACCTATGTCTTCATCAGCCACGATCTCGACGTGGTGCAGTACATCTCCGACCGGGTGCTGGTGATGTATCTCGGCGAGATCGTGGAGATCGGGCCGGTTGATGCGATCTACGAGCACCCCAAGCACCCCTATACCCGCGCGCTGCTCGCCTCGCGGCTTTCCTTCGATCCGGCCGAGCGCGTCCATGAAGCGCCGCTGACCGGCGACCCGCCCAACCCGATCAACCCGCCATCCGGCTGCCGCTTCCGCACCCGCTGCCCGATGGCGGAAAGCGTC